>JANWYF010000218.1 GCA_025057055.1 Rhodovarius sp.
GCCAGGGAGACCGGTTGGGCCCGCCGCAGCCCGGCGCCTTGGCTCCGGCCCTGCCGGGCTGCCAGTTCCACCATGGCCATGACGGCATAGCGCCCGCGGGTGGAGAGCCGCATGATCCTCTTCGCCTCCTCGACGCGGATCCGGTGGCATGCGGAAAAGCTGGATCAGCCATGCGCGCCGCCACATGAATCCATTATGAAACCCGGTTTGAACACATTATCATGTGCCCGCCGCGCGAGAAGGACACCATCCGCGGCGCTTCGGTCCACCAGCCGTACCTTCCCGGCCGGCGCCTCCCCAGACGGGGCGAGGCTATGGAGGAGAGGACGTGGCGTCAACGGGGAGCTACGTCCGCCACCGAAGCTTGGGCGTGAAGCCTGGATCAGGCGCCCCGTCAAGGGGGCACGTCGGTGTCCGCCCGCCCCGGGTGGCGTCGGGGGCGATGGTGTTGCAGCGGCAAGACCATCTCCCGCCGTCACCCACAAAGACATGGATGCCTGGGTAGATGCCTGAAGTCACCTTCGCAGGCCCGGATGGCCGCCTTGAGGGCCGTTACCACCACGCCAAGCGCCCCAATGCCCCGGTGGCGCTGCTGCTGCACCCCCATCCCCTGCATGGCGGCACGATGAACAACCGTGTCGTCTACAGCCTTTACGGCAAGTTCCAGGAGATGGGATTCTCCGTCTTGCGGTTCAATTTCCGGGGCGTGGGGAAGTCGCAGGGCCGCTATGACGGCGGCATCGGCGAGATCGGCGATGCCGCAGCCGCGCTCGACTTCCTGCAGGCGATCAACCCGCATGCCTCGATGCTCTGGGTCGCCGGCTATTCCTTCGGCGCCTATATCGGCATGCAGCTGTTGATGCGCCGGCCGGAGATGGGCGGGTTCATCTGTATCTCCCCACCCGCCAGCCACTATGATTTCGGCTTCCTCGCCCCCTGTCCGTGCAGCGGGCTGATCGTCCACGGGGAGGAGGACGAACTCGTGCCGCTCTCCTCGGTCGTCAAGCTGGTCGAAAAGCTCAACAGCCAGAAGGGGGTCAAGATCGACTTCCGCACCATCAAGGGGGCGGGGCATGTCTTCACCCCGCCGCAGGTCGAGGTGGTGACCGAGATGGCGGCCGACCACGTCAACCAGGTGCTCAACCGCAGCCGCAACGCCCTGGCCGCCGACTGACCGGCGCGGGGGCGGGGGCGGGGAGGGGCATGACCCCCCCCGCTTGCCAGACGGGCCGGCCGCGGCCACCCTCCGCCGCCTTCGGAGTGGGAGGAGCCCGAATGCCGCTGCAGCTTGTCACCTTCACCGATGCCCAAGGTCCCCGGCCGGGCGCCATGGCCGGGGCGGATGCCGTGCTTGATCTGCTGGCGGCGGGGGCGCTGCCTGCCGGGGTGCGGGATATGCAGGGCATCATCGAAAGCGGGCCGGCCGCCCTCGGGGCCATCCGGGCGGCGCTGAAGGCGCCCCCGGCGGCGGCGCTGCGCCCCCTCTCCTCGGTGGTGCTGCTCGCGCCCATTCCGCGGCCGCGGCGCAACGTCTTCTGCGTCGGCCGCAACTACATGGAGCATGTCGCCGAAGGCGACCGCGTGGCCGGCCGCCAGACCGAGACCCCGAAATACCCCCAGTTCTTCACCAAGGCCCCGGAGACGGTGATCGGCCCTGGTGCCGCCATTCCCGACCACGGCGCGACCGGGGTGACGAAGTTCCTCGACTACGAGGCCGAACTCGCCCTCATCATCGGCCGGGCGGGGGTGAACATCCCGCGCGAGCGGGCGCTCGATCACGTCTTCGGCTGGACCATCGGCAATGACGTCACGGGGCGTGACCTGCAGCGGCGCCACGGCCAGTGGTGGAAGGGCAAGTCGCTCGACCGCTCCTGCCCGCTCGGGCCCTGGATCGTCCCCGCCGATGAGCTCGACGCATCCGACCTGGCCATCGAGCTCTGGGTCAATGGGGAGAAGCGCCAATCCTCCCGCACCTCGAAGATGATCTTCGATGTGCGGGAGATCATCCACCAGATCAGCCTGGGCTTCACCCTGCTGCCCGGCGATGTGATCCTGACCGGCACGCCGGAAGGCGTCGGCTATGCGATGGATCCGCCGCGGGTGCTGAAGGACGGTGATGTGGTGGAGATCGCGATCGAAGGCATTGGCCGGCTGACCAACCCGGTGAAGGCCTGAAGCAGAGCGCAGAGGGCCGGAGGCGGCGCGGAGCCCGGATGGGCTCGCCCGACAGCCCTCTGGAGAGGTCGCGGCGAGAATGGTGGCGGTCCTGGCACCCCGGGCGCGGCGAATGGCCGGGCCGCACCGCCGGTCCCACTGAGGGCTCGACGGGCCCGACCGCCGCCAGCCCGGGGATGGCAGGCGGAGCCGGCCGCGGCTGGCCGCGCAGAAGGTCTGACTGGCCGAGAAGAGCCGCGCGCGAGGCTTGGCGCGGCATCCGCCCGGGCTCCCTGGCCGCGGCGCCGATCGACAAGGGCCGCCCCCGCCCCGAGGTGGCGCTAGCCGGAGGCGGGCGGGCCCGGCGCCTTCCGGGGCTCGGGGGTGATGCCGTAGGGCGCGACCAGCCGCCAGACATGCGCCGGCACCATCCGCCGCAGCCGCCGCGGAGAGGTGCGGCGCAGCTGTAGGATCGTCTCCACCGCCTTCATCTCGACGCGAGCGCGCGCGAACTCGAGGCCACGGGGGCCGAGGCGCGGTTGCAACCAGGCCACCAGCGGGCGAAGGAAGCGCGGCATCCGGCGCAGCGGCAGCCCGCCGGCGGCGCGTGCGGCCTGTGCGGCAAAGCCCCGCACCGCCGCCGCCCTGTGCCCCGCGCTGCCCGGTGTTTCCAGCACGAGCTCGGGGCGGATCAGCTCGAGCAGCTCCTGCCCCCGGGCATTGCGCACGATCAGCCACTGCGCGCCCTGCCCGCCCATATAGCCCACGGTGATGTCGGCCAGCGCATGGGTGTAGTCGACGCAGGTGCGGCAGGTGAGGGGGAAGATATCGGCCGGCAGCTTGGCCAGCGGCAGCATCAGGAAGGGGATGGTGCGCACCCGCCCATCCGTGTGGCGGATCTCCACCCGATAGTCGGGCCGGAACTCCAGGTAGGTGATGCTCTCCGGCTGCCCATCGAGCAGGGCGAGGAAGCGGTGGACATTCTCGGTCGTCGTGTTGTCGGCGCAGGGTGTGCCGATCACGTAGAGCCGCTCCAGCCCGAGCTTGTGCTCGATATGGCGCAGCGCATGCACCTGGCAGGGGATGCCGATCGTGGCGAGGCGGCGGTGGCCGGCGGCGATCGCCGGCTCGAGCAGGGCCAGAAGCGGCGCGGTGCCCATGCGCATGCCGCGGCAGGCGGCCATCGCCTCGGGCCGAGTGACGATGACCGGCATCGGCCGCCAGCGGTCCGCGGGGTCGGGGGCCATGGTCAGCACGGCGCTCACCGCTCCGCTCTGCAGCAGCTTCTCGGCGAGGCGGGTGGTGATGCCGCTCCACTGCGCGCCAGGCGCCGGGGGGGTGAGGCGGGCGCGATACATGGCAAGGAAGGGGCCGAAGAACAGCTCATCGCCGCTCTCCGCCCGGGCGCGGCCATGCACCGCCCGCTTGGCCGCGGCGTAGTCGGGGGCGATGAATTGGCAGGCCCGGCCGCAGTCGCGGGCCAGCGCCATGCGGGAGAGCCCGCCATCGGTGCACAGGCCGCGCCGGGCAGGCGCTGGCAGGTCAGGGCGGATCAGGCCTGGGGCGAGGTCGACCGGCACGGCACACTCCCGGTGGGTTGCGGGCAACCGTATCGCAATCGTTACGGTCTGCGCCACTCCCAATAGAGAGGTTCGCGTCCCGCGGCGATCGCCTTGGCCTCATAGCGCGTGGGCGGCCAGCCGGGCGGGCGGGTCCGGGCCGGCGGGGGGGCCGTGAAGAGGGGGGAGGGGCGCAGCACCTCCTCCACCCAGGCCTGATAGGTCGGATCATCGGTGGCGATGCGCCAGAACCCCCCGGGCTTCAGCGCCGCATGCACCACCGGCAGCATGGCCGGATGGACGAAGCGCCGCTTGGCGTGGCGTGCCTTGGGCCAGGGGTCGGGGAACATCAGGAACAGCCCATCCAGGCTGCCCCGAGGCAGGGTCAGCAGCAGTTCCCGCGCATCATGGGGCCAGAGCCGAAGCCGCGGCGGGAGGGGGGCGGTCGCCTCCTCGCCTTCCGGCACCAGGCGGCCGAGCAGGGAACAGAGGCCCTGTTCGTAGACCTCGCTCGCGATGATCGCGACCTCAGGGTGTGCCGCCATCAGGGCCAGGGTGTGCTCCCCGCCGCCGAAGCCGACCTCCAGCCACAGGGCGGCCGCGCCGGCGGCGAAGTCGAGATCGCGATAGGTCAGGCGGGGCAGGGTTTCGGCCAGCAGCCGCGCTTGGCGGGCGCGCAGCCGGTGGCCGCGCCGGCGCCCATAGAGCCGCGGCGGGATGCCGGCCAGCGGCCATGACGGATCGGAAGGCACGCCGGGCATGCGCCACGGGCGGCCGGCGCGGTCAAGGGGGCCGGAGGGCGCAGGCTCAATACAGGCCGCCGAGCCCGCCCTCCACGCGCTGCGCGGCACCGGGGGCGAAGATGCCGCCATCCGGCGGCACCGCCGCATTCTCCGTGCCGGGGCGGAAGGCCTCCTGGATGGTCTGGCCGTTGTCGTGCTGGATGCGCACGAGCGAGATGCCGGGCGGGGCGCGGAAGGGCACGGGCGGGCTGCCCTGCAGCGCGGCGGCCAGCACATCGCGGAAGATCGGTGCGGCGAGCCTGCCGCCGGTGACATCCGCCCCCGCCTCGCCAGGGCGGCGCAGGGTGCGCGGCTCGTCATAGCCGATCCAGACCGCAATCACGATGTCGGGCGTGAAGCCAATGAACCAGGCGTCCTTGTAGTCGTCGGTGGTCCCGGTCTTGCCGGCCACGGGGCGGTTCAGCCCCTGCGCCGCCCGGGTGCCCGTGCCGCGTTGGACCACGCCCTGCAGCAGGCTGACCATCTGAAAGGCCGCGATCGGGTCGACGATGCGGCGGCGGTTGTCCTCGAGCACCGGCAATTGATCGGGCGGGCCGTCGCAGCCGCGGCAGCGGCGGCTGTCGCTGCGCCAGATCACGCGCCCGCGCGTATCCTGCACGCTGTCGATCAGGGTCGGTTCGACACGCAGCCCCCCGTTGACGAAGGCGGCATAGGCCGCGGCCATCCGCATCACCGTCGTCTCTCCGGCGCCGAGGCTCATCGCCAGATAGGGGGGCATGTTGTCGATCACGCCGAAGCGCGCCGCCACCTCCGCCACCCGCGGCATGGTCACCTGCTGGGCGATGCGCACCGTGACCAGATTGAGGCTGCGCTCCATCGCCGTGCGCATGGTCAGGGCCTGGCCGGAGGCGCTGCCGTCGTAGTTGCCGGGCCGCCAGACCCCTTGCGGCGTCGGGATCTCGACCGGCGTGTCGAGGTAGCGCTGGTTGGGCGGGATTCCGTCCTCAAGCGCGGGGAGAAAGACGAAAGGCTTGAAGGAGGAGCCGGGCTGGCGCAGGGCCTGGGTGGCCCGGTTGAACTGGCTGCGGTCGAAGGACCAGCCACCGGCCATGGCCAGCACCCGCCCCGTGGCGGGATCGAGCGCCACCACCGCGCCTTCGGCCTCCGGCACCTGGCGCAGCAGGGCCCGCCCCGGGCGCTGCGGCAGGGGTTCGACCATCACCACATCCCCGGGGGAGAGCACCTCCTGCATCCGCCGCGGCACCGGCCCGATCCGCGGCGGGGCTTGGCGCGTGGGCCCCGGGGTGTGGCGACGGGCCCAGGTGGTGTCCGCCAGATCGAGGGTGGCGAAGCGCTGCTGCCAAGGGGCGCGGGCGTGTTCGCGCTCGAGCCAGCCGACGCGGGCTTCGCGCTCGCTGACGGCAAGCACCACCGCCTGCCGCCAATGCGGCAGCAGGCCGGGCGGGCGGGGTAGGGCCTCGAGATGGGCGGGCCATTCCTGCGGCCCGTGCGGGATCTGCCCGATCGGCCCGCGCCAGCCGCCGCGCCGGTCATAGGCCATCAGGCCGTTGCGCAGGGCGGTCTCGGCCGCCTCCTGCAGGGCGGGGTCCATGCTGGTGCGAACCACGAGCCCGCCGCCGGCCGCCTGTTCGGCGCCGAAGCGCTGGATCAGTTCGCGCCGCACCTCTTCGGTGAAATATTGGCCGACGGGGACGACCTCCGGCCTTCGGCTGGGGCGGACCTGGATCGGCTCCTCCCGCGCCGCGGCGTGTTCGGCCGGGGTGATGTGGCCATCCTCCAGCATGCGGTCGAGCACCCAGTTGCGCCGGGCCCGCGCCGCGTCAGGAAAACGCAGCGGGTTGTAGTTGTTCGGTGCCTTGGGCAGGGCGGCGAGGAAGGCCATCTCGGCCAGGGTGAGCTCATCGAGGCCCTTCTGGAAATAGGCCTGCGCCGCCGCCGCCACCCCATAGGCCTGGGCGCCGAGGTAGATCTCGTTCAGGTAGATCTCGAGGATGCGCGCCTTGTCGAGGGCGCGTTCCAGGCGGATGGCGAGCAGCGCCTCCCGCGCCTTGCGCAGCAGGGTGCGGTCGCTGCCCACCAGCATGTTCTTGGCCACCTGCTGGGTGATGGTGGAGGCCCCGATCAGCCGCCTCCCGGCCAGGTGGTTTTCGACATTGGCCAGGATCGCGCGCAGGATCGCCCCGGCATCAACCCCGGGATGGGATTCGAAATTCTGGTCCTCGGCCGAGATGAAGGCGAGCTGCAGGCGCCGCGGGATCGCCTCGATCGGGACGAAGACGCGCCTCTCCACCGCCAGTTCCGCCATCAGCCGCGAGTCGGCGGCGTAAATGCGGCTCATCTGCTGGGGTTGGTAGTCGGCCAGCCAGCGATAATCCGGCAGCCCCTCGAGCAGGCTGCGGTAGAGGCCATAGCCCGCCACGCCGCCCACCAGCAGGGTGAGGCCGCCGAGGAACAGCAGCAGACGGAACAGGCCGAAGCCGCGAAAGCGCCGACGCGGCCGCGGCGGGCGCGGCGACGGGGCGGCCGGCCCGGGCACGGAGGGGGTGGCGAGGGGGGCATCGGCGCGAAGCGTCGGCTGCATTCATGCCGCATAGCACAATGCGGGGCCGGCGGGCATCACATGCCGGCGGGCCAGCCATGCCGGGGCGGGATCAGGCCTGGATGCGGCGGCCGAGATAGCCGTGCACCGCCTGCGCGAGCCTCTCGGCCAGCTTCGCGCGCCAGGCCGGGCGGCGGAGCAGCGCCTCATCGCCGGGGTGGGAGAGGAAGCCGAGCTCGATCAGCGCCGAGGGCACGTCGGGAGCCTTGAGGACCAGGAAGCCGGCGCGGCGGTGGGGGTTGGCGAGGAGCGGCACCTCCCCACGCAGGGCGGCCAGGGTGTGGCGGGCGATGCGCTCGCTGCCCTGGCGGGTCTCGGCCCGCATCAGGCTGAGCAGGATGCGCTGCACCTCGGGCGAGACGCTGGGCAGCGCCAAGCCGCCCGCCCGGTCGGCGAGGTTTTCGCGCTGCGCGAGGGCGGCGGCCAGCGGATCGGATGCGGTGGTGGAGAGCGTATAGACGCTCGCCCCGCGAATCGAGGCGGCCTGACCAGGCGGCAGCGCATCGGCATGCAGGGAGAGCAGCAGCGCCGCTTGCCGGCGGCGGGCGAATTCCACCCGCTGGCGCAGCGGCACGAAGACATCGGCGCTGCGGGTCAGGGCGACGCGGCAGCGCCCCTCCGCCTCCAGCCGCCGCCGGAGCTCGAGCGCCACCGCGAGCACCACCCGCTTCTCCTGGGTGCCCTGGGGGCCGATCGCGCCGGGGTCGGCGCCGCCATGGCCGGGGTCGATGACGACGAGCGGCAGGGCATCGCGCCCCCCCTGCTGCGGGCCAAGGCGGCGATTCGGGCCGGGGCCCGGCGTTTGGGCAAGGGCGGACGGGGCCGCCGCCATGGCAATCCACAGCCCCGCGCCCAGAATCGCGCGTCGATCGATCATGCAGGCCGCACCCCCCCGTGCGGCTGCCCATATATAGCGCAGCCGGCTGCCATGGCAGCGGTCCGGCAGCGGCCCGGGCGGGGGGCGGCCCTTGCGGGGTGGGCGGCCCCTGCTATGTTGCAGCGCCTGGTGATGCAAACGCCGGGCGCAACCGCGGGTGGGTGGCGCAGGGGGCCGGTCTGTGGCCTGCACCTCCACGGCGGGGATGAACCGGTCAGGCCTGCCGTCGGCTGGTCGTGCCGGCCTGCCCCGCCTGCCGCTTGGCGCGCCCGGTGTCCGGTGGCTGAGCCACCCCAACCGCCCCCGCGAAGCGGCCTCGGCCGCCCCAAGGGCGAGGCGGGGCAGACAGCGGCCGCATCGCCCGCCCCGAAGCATGCTGCGGGGTGACCGGCAGACGCCATCGCAGGGTGCGGCCTCGGCCGCCCCTCCCGAGCAAGGGATCGCGCAACGCCGTGACGGCTTGCCAGACACAAGACCGCGTTTCCTGCTCGGCCCTTCCGACCCGATGCCACCCAGCCTGCCGGCAGCGGCAGCGCCGGGGTGCGGAGCAGACAGAATATGACCAAGCGGATGCTGATCGATGCATCCCACGCGGAAGAGACCCGCGTGGCGGTGCTGGACGGTTCACGGCTTGAGGAGTTCGACCTCGAGTTCGCCAACAAGCTGCCGCTGAAGGGCAACATCTACCTCGCCAAAGTGGTCCGGGTGGAGCCCAGCCTCCAGGCGGCCTTTGTCGAATATGGCGGGAACCGGCACGGGTTCCTCGCCTTCGGGGAGATCCACCCCGACTACTACCAGATCCCGGTGGCCGATCGGGAGAAGCTGCT
>JANWYF010000033.1 GCA_025057055.1 Rhodovarius sp.
GGCGATCGCGCTGCGCAGCATGCCGAAGACCGGGCGGCGGGTGAGGGAGCGCGCCGCCTCCAGCCCGGGGTCGCTCACGCAGCCGATGATATAGGCATCGGCTTCCCCCGCCTCGACAATGCGGCAGATCGGCTCGGCCACCCGGTGCCAGTCGCGCCAGTTGGTGATGGCGGGCGGGCCGTCGGGCAGGCGGATGACCGCGATCTCCGGCAGGCCGGGAGCGCGGAAGCCCGCCACCGCCTCGGCGATGCCCTCGGTGCAGGAGAGGGAGGAGTTCGGGTTGATGATGAGGATCCGCTCGGGCATGGCCCAGCATGGCTGCTGGTGGGGCGGGGTGCAAGCGCGGCGGCGGGCGCGGCCTCGCTTGCGCGGGCGTCGCTTTTGCTTGACTTAGAGCCCCCGCATCGCCACGCCCGCCCCGGCAGGACCCACACCCGCCAGCACAGGAAGGCAGCCGTGATCGACCCCGCCCGCCCCGCTCCATCGCGCCCGCCGCTCGGACTCGCGCTGCGCCGCGGCCTGGCCAATCGCTGCCCGATCTGCGGCGGGGGGGCGGTCTTTGCCGGCTATCTGCGCTTGCAGCCGGCCTGCCTGAGCTGCGGGACACCGCTCGGCCGGCTCAGGACCGATGATGCAGCGCCCTATGCTGTCATCTTCCTGGTCGGGCACCTGCTGCTGCCGCCGGTGCTGCTCATCGAACGCGCCATCCAGCCGCCGATGTGGCTGCACATGGCGCTCTGGCTGCCCCTGTTCACCCTGGCCTGCCTCGGGCTGTTGCGGCCCGTGAAGGGGGCGATCGCGGGCTTGATGTGCCACCTCGGCATCACCGGCAACGAGCACGCGCCGGATCTTCCCCCCGGCCGCCCCGGCTGAGCCGTGCCGAACCGCCGCCTGATCAGCATCCGCCTGCCCGGCTTGCCGCCCCTGCCCAGCGCCTATGCCGAGGCTGACCGGCAGCAGGCGATCCAGGACCTGCTGGCGGGCAACCGCTTCGAGCCGGCCGGACTCGGCGATGGGCCCTTCGGCCTCGAGCTCTCGCTGCGCGAGGGGCGGCTGATTTTTGACATCCGCGACGCCGAGGACCGCCCCTTGCGCGCCCTGATCCTCGCGCTCGGCCCCTTCCGGCGGCTGATCAAGGACTACCGCCTGGTGGTGGACAGCCACGAGCAGGCGGTGCGCGAGGGCTGGGGCGAGGCGCGGGTCCAGGCGATCGACATGGGCCGGCGCGGCCTGCACAACGAGGGGGCGGAGCTGCTGATGCAGCGGCTCGAGGGACGCATCGGCCTAGACCATGAGACGGCGCGCCGGCTCTTCACGCTGATCTGCGCCCTCCATCAGCGGATCTGACCGCGCCTCAGCCCGCCGCCTGGCGGCGGGCGATGGCCTCGGCCAGCGCGACCAGCCGCCGCGCCCGTTCGGCGATCGGATAGTCGACGAAACGGCCATCGACCTCGATCGAGGCGCGCCCCTGCGCCTCGGCCTCGGCGAAGGCGGCGGCGATGCGCCGGGCGCGCGCCAGCTCCTCCGGCCCCGGCGAAAAGGCGGCATGGACCGGTGCGATCTGATCGGGGTGGATGCACATCTTACCCTGAAAGCCCATCGCCGCCGCCCTGGTGCAGGAGGCGGCGAAGCCTTCGGCGTCCTCCAGCGCGCTCCAGACCGTATCGATCGGCGGCTCGAGCCCCGCGGCGCGGCTGGCGAGCACGATCGCGCTGCGGGCCTGCGCGAGCTCCGCCTCCTCCCGGCTCCAGGCGAGGCCGAGGTCGAGCGTGTAGTCGGCCGCCCCGAAGGCCAGGCGCCTGACCCGCCCGCCCAGCGCGGCGGCGCGCTCGGCCAGGGCGGAAAGCCGCGCGAGCCCGGCCGCGGTCTCGATGATCGGCATCAGCTCGATGCCGCGTTCCGGCAGGCCCTGCGCGCGTTCGTGGGCCAGCAGCGCCCAGTCCAGCGCGACGAGTTCGGCCGGATCCTCGAGCTTGGGCAGGACGATCCCATCAAGCCCGGGCGCCACCACCGCCGCCACATCCTCGAAGCACCATGGCGTGCCGAACCCGTTGACGCGCACGAAGGCGCGGCAGCGGCGGGGCAGGGCGAGAGCTGCGCGCGCGGCAGCCCGGGCAGCAGGCTTGGCGGCGACCGCCACCGCATCCTCGAGGTCGAGGATCGCAGCATCGGCATCCAGCGCGAGCGCCTTGGCGGCGCGGCGGGAATGATCGGCAGGGGCGAAGAGGAAGCTGCGGTTCGGAAGCAGATCGGCCACCGGCGGATGGTGGCCGCGCTGCGCCAGCGCGTCCAGAGCCCAGAGCCCCGCCGGCGCCGGGGGGTGCGGGGGGGCTGGCGCCCGGCGCCGCGGGGTTGGGCGGCCCAGCCGGCGCACTCCTTGCGCCCAGCTGCGCGCCTTGCGCCCGGCGCGCCCGCACCTCACCCGACCACCCTCTCTCATTCGGCCGGGCCCGGCAGAAGGCGGGGCGAGATCAAAGGCGGCGGGCGGGAGACGACGCCTCACCCCCTCGACCCCGCCCGCAGCCTTGCGGCAGGCTGTGGCGAGGGAAGAGCGGGAGGAGATCGGCCCATGGGACCCCTGGCGGGCCTGCGCGTGATCGAGTTCGCCGGCATCGGCCCCGGCCCTTTCTGCGGCATGCTGCTCGCCGATATGGGCGCGGAGGTGATCCGCATCGACCGCCCGGAGGGTCCCCCAGGCTCACCCGGGGATCCGACCGGCCGCGGCAAGCGGAGCCTCGCCCTTGACCTCAAGCGGCCGGCGGCGGTCGCCGCTGCCCTGCGGCTGATCGAGAGCGCCGATGGGCTGATCGAGGGCTTCCGCCCCGGGGTGATGGAACGGCTCGGCCTCGGGCCGGAAGTCTGCCTCGCGCGCAACCCGCGCCTGGTCTATGGCCGGATCACCGGCTGGGGGCAGGGTGGGCCGCGCGCTGCCACCGCCGGGCATGACATCACCTACATCGCAATCAGCGGCGCGCTGGGCGCGATCGGCACGGCGGAATCGCCGCTGCCCCCGCTCAACCTGGTGGGCGATTACGGCGGGGGCGGGATGCTGCTCGCCCTCGGCATGCTGGCCGCCCTGCTGCATGCGCGGCGCAGCGGAGAGGGGCAGGTGGTGGATGCCGCGATGAGTGAGGGCGCGGCCCTGCTGATGGCCCCGATCTACGGCCTGCGTGCAGCCGGGCGCTGGGGCGGGCCGCGCGGGTCCAACCTGCTCGATGGCGGGGCCCCCTTCTATGGCGTCTATCGCTGTGCGGATGGCCTGCATCTGGCGGTGGGTCCGATTGAGGATGCCTTCTTCGCCGCCTTCCTCGAAGGCCTTGGCCTGGCTGCCGCCGATCTTCCCCCCCGCCACGACCGCGCCCTCTGGCCCGCGCTGCGCGCGCGCATTGCCGCCCGCATCGCGATGCGCGAACGTGCCTATTGGCTCGCGCGCTTTGCTGGCAGCGATGCCTGCGTCGCACCCGTCCTCGACATGGCCGAGGCGCCGCAGGAGCCGCACAACCGCGCCCGCGGCAGCTTTTTCGAACAGGCCGGCGTGATCCAGCCCGCGCCGGCGCCGCGCTTCTCGGCCACCCCCTCTGCCCCCGGCGGGCCGGCCCCGCAGCGCGGGGCGGATGGCCGGGCGGTGCTGGCTGCGGCCGGCTTCACCGAGGCGGAGATCGCAGCCCTGATCGGAGGAGCATGAGGATGGAGGGCCAGCACCCGGGCGCACCGCCACGCCGCCCCTTCAGCGCCGAACACGAGCAGTTCCGCGAACAGGTCCGCCGCTTCATCGCGCGCGAGATCGCACCCCACCACCGCCAGTGGGAGCGCGAGGGCATCGTCCCGCGCGAGGTCTGGCGCGCTGCCGGGGCGCAGGGGCTGCTCTGCACCATGATCGCCCCACAATACGGCGGTGCGGGGGGCGATTTCGGCCATGCCGCCGTGGTGATCGAGGAGCTCGCCCGCGCCCTGGCCTCGGGCGTGGGCTTTCCGCTGCATTCCGACATCGTCGCCCCCTACATCCAGGCCTTCGCGACCGAGGCGCGCAAGGCCGATTGGTTGCCACGCATGGCCCGCGGCGAGCTGATCGGGGCGATTGCCATGACCGAACCCGGCATGGGCAGCGACCTCAAGGCGGTCAGGACCTCCGCCCGGCGGGAGGGCGCGCATTGGGTGATCAACGGCGCCAAGACCTACATCTCGAACGGGCAGAATGCCGGGCTTATCATCGTGGTCTGCCGCACCGACCCGGCGGGCGGGCGGCGCGGCCTGTCCCTGATCGCCGTCGAGGATGGCACGCCGGGCTTCAGCCGCGGCCGGCGGCTCGAGAAGATTGGGCTGCACGCCCAGGATACGAGCGAGCTCTTCTTCCAGGACGTGCGCGTCCCGCTGGATCACTTGCTTGGCGAGGAGAACCGCGGCTTCTACCACCTGATGCACCAGCTGCCGCAGGAGCGGCTGGTGATCGCCGTGCGCGCCGGCATCGTGATGGAGACGATGCTCGAGAAGACCATCGCCTATGCGCGGCAGCGCGAGATCTTCGGCCAGCGCCTGCTCGACTTCCAGACCCACCGCTTCACCCTGGCCGAGGCCAAGGCCGAGATCGCGATGTATCGCGCCTTCCTCGATGACAGCATCGCCCGGCATATGCGGGGCGAGCTCACGCCCGAACAGGCGGCGGCGGCCAAGCTGCTCGGGACCGAGATGCAATGCCGCTGGCTCGATGCCTTCCTGCAGATCCATGGCGGTTTCGGCTACATGGCCGACAGCGAGATCGGCCGTGCCTGGGCCGATGCCCGGGTGGGGCGGATCTATGGCGGCAGCAGCGAAGTGATGCGCGAGATCATCGCGCGAAGCTTGTGACCGCCGGGCTGCCTTGGCAGTCTAAGCCTCCGCACCCCGCCGGCAGGGCCCAGGCCTCTGGCCGCTGCCGCAAGCTGCAGGCGGCGGGCGGGCCGCAGGCCTGGGTCAGGCCGCCGGGGAAGAGCCATGCGCTCTCCGCCGGCGAGGCAGGGCGCTTCAGGCAGAGGCACAGGGAGGAGAACAGGCCATGCGCCGTCGCCAGTTGATCAGGACCCTCGCCGCACCCGCATTCCTGCCTGGGCTCGCCGCCGCCCAGGGCTTCCCGGCCCGGCCGATCACGATCCAGATCGCCTTCCCCGCCGGCGGTTCGACCGATGTGCAGATGCGCGCCTTCGCCGAGGCCGCCACACGCGCCTTCGGCCAGACCGTGCTGATCGAGAACCGGCCGGGCGGGGGAGCCACCATCCCGGCGGCCAACATGGCCCATGTGCGGCCCGACGGCTACACCCTGGCGCAGTTTCCGCTGCCGGCCATCCGCCTGCCGCTGCTGCAGCGCATGGCCTACAACCCGCGCACCGACTTCACGCCGATCATCCACCTCACCGGCTATCTGTTCATGATCTGCGTGCGCCACGACAGCCCCTTCCGCAGCTGGGGCGATTTCGTGGCCGAGGCGCGGCGCCGCCCCGGCGAGCTCAAGCTCGGCAACACCGGGGTTTACGGCACCCCGCACCTGACCAACCTCGAGCTGTGCGAGCGCGAGGGGATCGAGGTGACGCATGTGCCCTTCCGCGGCGAGGCGGACTCCACCCCGGCCCTGCTCGGCGGGCACATCGATGCCGCGGCGGCCGGTTCCGGGCCGATCCAGCTGATCGCCGAGGGGCGGATGCGCGCGCTCAATGTCTGGTCGCGGGAGCGGTCGCGCAAGCTGCCCGATGTGCCCACCCTGCGCGAGCTCGGCTATGACATGGTGGTCACCAGCCCCTATGGCGTGGTCGGCCCGCGCGGCATGGACCCGGCGATCGTGCGGCGGCTGCACGATGGCTTCCGCATCGCGTTGCATGATCCGCAGCACCTTGCCGTGCTCGATCGGCTCGACATGCCGCTCGAATATCTCGACAGCGAGGCCTACGCCGCCTTCATCCAGCGCGCCGCCGAGGAGGAGGAGGCGCGGCTGCGCCGGCTCGGGCTGCTGCGCGGCTGAGGGCGCGCGGCCGCGGCAGAGGATTGCACGGCGAGCATCGCGCCGCGACCGCTTCTCGAGGGCGAACCGAAGGCCGCGGTGAGCCGCGCCCTGCCCGACAGCGTTCGGGCCGAGGGCCCCGCACCGCCCAGGGATGCCGCCCCCGGGCGCGGCCCGCGGCTTGCCCCCGTCCTATCGGCGCCCCTCAGCCCTGGCCGCGTCGGTAATCCTCGGTGGTGACGGTGCGCGGCCGCTCCGGCCCGGCATAGGGATCGACCCCGCCCACGGTGGCCTCCACGATCCGGCAATCCTCGCACATCTCGAGCACCTGGAGCCGCTGCGGGTCCTGATACATCCAGTGCCCGGCCGCCAGCAGCCTCTCCCGCACCCGCTCGACGCTGGCGCGCGTGGCGAAGAGCTTGCCGCAGCGGATGCAGGCCATCGGCTCCTCGGCTTTGATGATCTGCGGGCTGCTCGCGGCCTCGGTGAAGTTGAGCCTGGGCTCCAGGGTGATCACCTTCTCCGGGCAGGTGGCGGCGCAGAGGCCGCACTGCACGCAGGCGTCCTCCAGGAAGGAGAGTTCCGGCCGGTCCGGGTTGGAGCGGAGGGCCCCGACCGGGCAGACCATGGTGCAGGAGAGGCAGAGGGTGCAGCCCCCCACCTCCACCCGCACCCGGCCGAAGCCTGCGAGCGGCGGCAGGGCGATCGTCTCCACCGTGCTGCCGGCGGCGCGGCGCAGGGCCCGCAGGGCGCGCAGCGCGACCTCGCGCGGGGTGCCGATCGGCAGTGTCGCATCCGGCTCCCAGCCGGTGGACAGCGCGCGGGTCTCGGCCAGCGCCTCGGCCAGGCTGAAGGGGTCATCGGTCTCGATCAGCCCGGCCCGCGGGCCAAGGCCGAGGCCTTCGGTGGCGGCGTTGAGGGTGGCGATCACGCGCAGCAGCCCCTCCACCCCCTCGGGGCGCCGGGCGGGCAGCAGCAGCCGGATGCCGGCCGCCCCCCAGGAGAGCGCGGCAGCCAGTACGGAGAGGTCGAGGCTGGTGACCTCCTGCACCCGCAGCGGGATGACGCGGGCGGGCAGCCCATCCCCGTGGCGGGCGAGGGCATCGATCAGGGCCTCGCCATGCGCGGCGTGCAACAGCAGCACCGGATCGACCCCGCCGGCGGCGCGGAAGGCCATCAGCGCGGCGCGGATGCGCCGGCCCAGCGCTTCGGCCGGGGGCAGGGCGTATTGTGCCGCCCCGGTCGGGCAGACCGCGGCGCAGGCACCGCAGCCGGCGCAGATCTCAGCCGAGATCTGCACGCTCTCCTTGCCCGGGGTGATCGCGCCGGTGGGGCAGACATCGAGGCAGCGCGAACAGCCGACGCGCCGGTTGCGGGCATGGGCGCAGAGAGAATCCTGGAAGGTGACGAAGCGCGGCTTGTCGAAGCTGCCGACCAGCCCCTGAGCGGCCAGCACCGCCTCGAGCACCGCGGCCCGGTCGGCCGGATCGGCGCGCAGATAGCCCTCGCGCCCCGCCTCAGCCGGAAAGAGCGGCGGCCGGCCCGAGAGGTCGAGCAGGATGTCGCAGCGGCTCTTCGCCCCGTCGCGCGGGCTGCCCCAGATATAAGCGGCGCGCGAGGAGGGGGCGGGGGCGGCATAGCCGTCCACCACCACCTCGAAGGCGCCAAGGAAGCCCTGGGCGCTGCGCGCCCGCCCGCGAAGGACCGGAAAGGGCAGGGCCGGGGGTGGGGTGACCTCCACCTCCCCGCTCAGCAGCACGGTGATATCGAGCGTCTCGGCCAGGCGCTTGGCGGCCTCGATCGCCACCTCGTCGCGGCCGAGGACGAGGCAGACCCCCTGAGATTCGAGGCTGACCAGCGGCGTGGGCGGCATCGGTACCGCGGCGGCGGCGAGCAGGGCCGCCATCTTGGGCGAGGCGGCCTCGCCCTCCCGCGACCAGCCGGCGCATTCGCGGATATTGGCGAAGGCGAGCGGGGTCGCGCTGTCCTCGGCCTCCTGCTCGAAGACTGCCTGCTCCTGGGTGCAGGCCACGGTGATCGGCCGCCCCTCGCCGAGGGCGGCGCGAAAGCGGTCAAGCTGCTGGCGGCAGAGCTGTACGGCGCCTCGGATCTCTTGCCCTGCGCAGCCCTGGGCGATGGTCGCAAGGTCGGGCGCCATCGTATCCTCGCAGGAGCAGACGAAAGTGGTGCGGTCCATGGCCTCCCCGGCGCCGGGGCTGCGCCCGGCATTTCCTGAGTGTAACACTTGTCCTATACAGCGCGGCCGGGAAGCCGGAAACACCATGTCCCTGCAACTGCCGAGCCTGTTCCGTCCGGTCCCCTTGCGGGAAGGGCAGGATGCGATGGCCATGGCCTGCGCGCTGGCGCCGGAGGTGGGGCCGCCCGCGCGCTCCCGCGGGGCCGGCACGCTCTGCTACTGCGGCACGCCGCTCAGGGTCGAGGCAGCGGTGGTGCTCGAACCGGAACTGCCGCTCGGCCAAGCGCGGCTGGTGCTGCAGGTGGGGGCGAGCGCGCTGGCCGATGCGCTGACCGTGCTCGGCCCGCCCGAGGTTCCGATCACCTTCCGCTGGCCGGCCGAACTCTACGTCAACGGCGCCCGCGCCGGGCGGGTTGCGCTCGTCGCGCCGGAAGGCAGTGCGGAAGGCGAGGTGCCGGAATGGCTGGTGCTGGGCTTCACCTGCCGGCTGGCCTTCCGCGAGGGGCACGAAGGCGGCCTGACGCCGGAGGAGACGGCGCTCGCCGAAGAGGGCTTCGAACAGCCGGATGCCGCGGCGGTGATCGAGAGCTGGGCGCGGCATCTGATGGCCGGGCTCGACGAATGGCAGGCACGGGGGCCGCGGCGGGTGGCGGAGCGTTTCCTGGCCCGCCTGTCCGAACCCGCCGCCGCGCCGGGGCTGAGGCGCGGGCTCGATCCCGCCACCGGTGCCCTGATCCTGGAGCGCGGCGGCGAGCGCGAGGTGCTCGCGCCATGATCCGGCTGCCGCGGACGATCCGTCTCGATCCTTCCGACACGCTGATCTTCCCCGCCGCCGCCGAGCCGGGCGAATGGGCCGTCCCCGGCGGCTTCCTGTTCTGGGACGATGACGAGACGACGCTGGTCGGCAAGCGGCGGCAGGCCTTCCGCGCTGGTTTCCTCGGCCTTGGCAGCTTCGGCTGGTCGACCCTGGTCGAGGTCGCGGAGGCCAGCGCCGAGGACCGCGCCGCCGCCCATGCCGCGCTGGCCGATTTCCTCCGGCGCTGCTTCGGCGCGCCGGATGCCGCCGCCGCGGCCGCCGCCGCCGAGGAGGAGATCGCCTTCGCCCAGTCCCTCTGCGCCGATCACCCGCCCGGAACGGTGCTGGCGCTGGAGCGGCGGATCGAGGGCACGACCCAGCGCGAGCGCTTCCGCACCTTGCAGCGCCGCAGCGAACCGCACCGGAGCTTCCACAGCCTGCCTGTCTTCGGGATCGTCCAGGTCGATGGCGAGGAGGAGGCGGGTGCCGCCGAGCAGGTGGACCTGACGCGGCTATGAGCGGCACGCTGCTGGCACCGGGGGATTTCTGGGTCGCCTCCGGCCATCACTTCTGCGACCTCGACGAGCGCGGGCGGCTCGTGCCGACGCCGGATCTCTGGCGCCTCTTCCTCGCCCGGCCCGAACTCCTCCCCCCGCCCGAGGCCTGTGCGGCGGAGCGCGCGCTGCATGCCCGGCTGCTGGCCGATCCGCTGGCCCCCGCCTCGGCCGAAGGCCTGGCCGATCCTGACGCGGCCGAGAACTGGCGCCTCTTCCTCGCCTTCCGGGACCGGGTGGCGGCGCATGCGACGCTCGAGGAGGCTTGGTGCGCCCTCTACCGCGAGGGGGTGTCGGGCATTCCGCCGCTGCTGCTGCAGATGCTGACGCATCTCGTGGTGCGCGCTGCGCTGCAGGGCGTGACGGATCCGATCGTGCTGCGCGCCGGGGAATGCCTGTTTCGCCCGCAGCGGGTGGCGATCACCCCGTCCGGGACCCTGCTCGCCGACCAGGAGGTGGTGGAGGCGCGGGCCGCCGCGGCTGATCTCGGGCCCCTTGGGCGGCTGCTCTCCGAGGCCGGGGCCACCCCGCGCGAGGTCGAACTCGACGTGATCGGGGAGGGGAATGCGCATCTCTACTGGGCGCGGTCGGATGCGCATGACTT
>JANWYF010000044.1 GCA_025057055.1 Rhodovarius sp.
GCCGAGACATGCACCAGCCGCTCGACCCCCGCCGCCGCCGACAGCCGCGCCACCCGCCCCGCCCCCTCGGCCTGCACGGCGCGAAAGGCCCCGGGCCGCGGCTCGGCCAGGATGCCAACCAGGTTGACGACCACGGCCGCCCCCTCCACCGCGCGGGCCACCGCCGCCTCATCCTCGACCGGCGCGGCCAGCGGCACGATCTGCCCGACCCGCCCCGCGGTCTGCAGGGCACGCGCCCGGGTCGGATCGCGCCCGGCGATGCGCACCGCATAATCCTGCCGCGCGAGCCTCTGCACCACATGGCGGCCGATGAAACCCGCCCCGCCGAAGACCGTCGCGACCCGTGTCATCGCCTCACCCCTCGCAGCTTGCGGCGCCTGCATATCGCGCGCATAGCGGCCGCGTCACCCCGGGTTGACGCACCGGGCGCGCCCGCTCTACATCCCCCACCCACCTACCATGCCCAGGTGGCGGAATTGGTAGACGCGCAGGTTTCAGGTACCTGTGGCCGCAAGGCTGTGAAGGTTCGAGTCCTTTCCTGGGCATAACTCTTCCGACCGCTCTCCGCCGGCGGCTGCCCGGTGTCGGTCTGCCCACCCGCAATACCATCAGGTGCGGCCAATCGCTCAGCACGATGGAGCACCGTCATGGCTGATGAGGTAACCGTCTTCCCGCAATGCCATCAGGTGCGGCCAACCGCTCAGCACGGCCGCAGCGCGACCGGCGAGCCCAGCACTCAGCGCGGCCGCGGCGCGATCAGCCAGCGCAGCAGGAAGAGGAAGCAGCCCCCCAGCACCGGCGCGACCCAGGCCGGGCGTTCGAGAATGGGCAGGAAGAGCAGATCCCACATCCAGGGCAGCAGATAGCGCTGCACCCCGGCCTGCAGCCGCGGCAGCAGGGACTGATCCCAGGCAAAGATCAGGGCGCCGAGCGGTTCGCCGAAGCTGAAGACGAAACCGACCAGCAGGCCGAGCAGGATCAGCAGCCAGGCCAAGATCCTCATGCGAACAGCCGCTCGCCCTCCAGCCCGCGATAGAGGTCGGCCACCCATTCGCCGTAGCCGTTCCAGATCACGGTCGGCACCCGCTCCTGGGTGCCGAGCAGCCGTTCCGTCGCCTGGCTCCAGCGCGGATGCGGCACTGCCGGGTTCACATTGGCCCAGAAACCGTATTCCTGCGGCTGGACCGTGGCCCAGAAGGTGGCCGGCCGCTGCTCCTGGAAGGTGATGCGGACCAGCGACTTGCCGGACTTGAACCCGTATTTCCAGGGAAAGAGCACCCGGATCGGCCCGCCGTTCTGCGCCGGCAGCGGCTGGCCGTACATGCCGATGGCCATGAAGGTCAGCTCATGGGCGGCTTCGGCGATGGTGCAGCCCTCCATGTGCGGCCAGGGGAACCAGCTCTGCCTGAGCCCGGGCATCACCGCCGGCAGCGCCGCCGTCTGGAAGGCCACATAGCGGGCCGAGCCGAGCGGCCGCACCAGATCCATCAGCGCCTTCAGCGGAAAGCCGCTCCACGGCACGGTCATCGCCCAGGCCTCGACGCAGCGCAGGCGATAGATCCGCTCCTCGATGGGCATCAGCCGGATCAGCTCGTCGATGTCGAACTCGCGCGGCGTCTCGACCAGCCCATCCACCGCGAGGCGCCAGGGCCGGCGCGGCATGCGCTGCGCCTCGCGCCAGATCCCCTTATGCGAGCCGAATTCGTAAAAGTTGTTGTAGGTGGTGGCCTCACGCTCCGCGGTCAGAGCCCGGCCGGCGGGATAGCGGTCGTTGCGGGTATGCGGCGGCAGCGGCGGCACGGCACCGAGCTGCGCCCGCCCCGGCGTCGGGAGCGCGAGCATGGCCCCGGCGCCGATCAGGGCACGTCGCCCCATCACCCACTCCCGCGGGGTCACTTCGCTCTCCGGCCGGTTCCAGCCGGGGCGGCGATGGATGTGCATGGGCCCCTCCGTCTCCGCCGGGCAAGATAGGCCCGCCCGCCACCGGCCGGGAGGGGGGCGGCGTCTTTGCCCAGGGAGCGCCCAGCCTGGGCCCGATCGCGGCCCGCGCGGCGGCGCGGCCGCCAAAGGCTTCCCGCCGCTACGGCTCGGCCCGAGGGCGTGCAGCCACCACGGCGCCCCGGACGCCAGCGCTTCCGGCCGGCGCGTCAGATCTCCGGCAGGGCGGGGGCGAGGCAGCCGCCCAGCCGCAGCGGTGCGACCGCGGTGGCCAGGCCGGTGCGGTCATCGGTGACCACGAGGAGGCCGCAGAGCGTCGCCTGACCCTCGGCCGGCGCCAGCTTCTCGGCCGGCAGGCGGCGCCAGAAGCGCAGGCTCGCCCCGGCCTTCTGCATGCCGATGACGCTGTCATAGTCGCCGCACATGCCGGCATCGCTCTGAAAGGCGGTCCCGCCCGGCAAGATGCGATGGTCGGCGGTCGGAACATGGGTGTGGGTGCCGATCACCAGGCTGACCAGCCCGTCGAAGCTGGTCGCCATCGCCGCCTTTTCGCTCGTCGTCTCGGCGTGGATGTCGATGATGCTGGCCTGGACCGCGCGGCCGAGCGGGTGGGCCTGCACCACCGCCTGCACGGCCCGGAAGGGATCGTCGAGCAGCTCCATGAACAGCCGCCCCATGGCGTTGACCACCAGCGCCTTTCGCCCGTCGGCCAGCTCCACCACCACATGGCCCGCCCCGGGCGTGCCGGGCGGGTAGTTGATCGGGCGGATCAGCCGCGGTTCGGTCTCGATATAGGGGATGATCTCCTTGCGGTCCCAAGCGTGGTTGCCGAGCGTGATCACGTCGCAGCCGGCGGCGAAGAAGGCGCGCGCCATCTCGGGCGCCAGGCCGAAGCCATGGGCCGCATTCTCGCCGTTGACCACCACCAGCTCCGCACCCAGGCGCTGGCGCAGGCCGGGCAGTTCGGCAATCAGCGCCTCCCGGCCCGAACGGCCCACCACATCCCCAAGAAAGAGCAGGCGCAAGGACCACTCCCGCCGTTGCGACAGGCCCCCTCCATAGGCCGGATCGCGCCGCGCGTCAGGGGGGTGGCTTGCGCAAGGCCAAGGCGGCCATCACCCGATCGGGCGGGCCCTTCGGCATCCCCCCGGCCCGGCCGCGGTCAGAGGCCGTAGATATCCCGCGCTGCCTCGGGGCTGATCAGCCCATCCTCCAGGTCGCGCCGCACCAGGGCGCGGTCGCGCTCGCGCGGATCACCCATGCCGCCCCCGCCCGGCAGCAGCAGGACCAGGTGCCGCCCCTTCGGAATGACCTGATAGCCCTTGGTGCGCAGCAGCGTCCCCGCGGCATCGTCCAGCATCACCCGGCCCGGCGCGCCATCCCCCCCGCCGAAGCGCCCGCGCGGCGGGTGCTGGACACGGTCGAAGATCGCATTGACCGCGAACTCGGCATCGCCGGCGGCGCCGATCTCGATCACCTGCCCGAAGCCGCCGCGGGTGCGGCCGGGGCCGGCCGAGTCCGGACGCAGCTCCTTGCGCCAGAAGATCACGGGAGCGACATTCTCAGTCGCCTCCACCGGCATGGTCCGCACGCCGGAGGGGAAGGCGGTGCCGCTCAGGCCATCCTTGGTGGGTCGCGCCCCTGTCCCGCCCGAGTTGAAGGTGATGATCTCAAAATCCTCGACCTCGGCCGCCGGGCCCGAGACCTGCCTGCCCCCGCGCAGTGGCGGGTTCCACAGCGCCGAGGCACCTTCGGCCGTCACCCGATCCGGCACGCATTGCGCCAGACAGCCCATCATCAGATCGGGCAGCAGCTGGCCGATCACGTGGCGCACGCTGACCGGATAGGGGCGCGGCGCATTCAGGATCGACCCTTCCGGGATGATCATCCGAAAGGGCGCCAAGCTGGCCCAGTTGTTCGGGATTTCGGGCGCGACCACGCATTTGATGCCGAAACAGGCATAGGCGCGGCAATAGGCGGGCGGCACATTGATGCCGCGCGTGGACAGGCCCGAGGTGCCGGCGAAATCGACCGTGATCTCGCGCTCGCCCACCGTGAGCGCCGCCTTCAGCACCACCGGCGCCTCATAGCCGTCGGAGCAGATCTCGGCCCGAAAGGTGCCGCGCGGCAGGCGCGCGATCGCGGCCTCGGTCGCGGCGCGGGAGGAGGCGAAGATATGCTCCGCGAGCTCCTCGAGCCCCTCGAGCCGGTATTCCTCGAGCATCTCGGACAGCCGCCGCGCCCCGGCATCGTTGCAGGCACAGAGCGAATAGATGTCGCCCTCGAGCTCGACCGGCGTGCGCGAACCCGCGCGGATGAAATCGAAGAAGGTCTCGTTCGGCCGGCCTTGATCGAAGCACTTCACGATCGGGATGTAGAGGCCCTCCTCGAAGACCGACCGCGCCTCCGGCCCCATGCCGAGGCCACCCACATCGATGACATGGGCGGTGTTGGCAAAAAGGGCGACCAGCCGGCCGCGGTGAAAGGCCGGCGAGACCACGGTCAGGTCATGCAGATGCCCAGTCCCGAGCCAGGGGTCGTTGGTGATGTAGTGATCGCCCGGGCGCATGCTGTGGGCCGGGAACTTGGCCAGGAAATGCGCAACCGATTCCGCCATGGAGTTCACATGGCCGGGCGTGCCGGTCACCGCCTGGGCGAGCATCCGGCCCTGGAGGTCGAAGACCCCGGCCGAGAGATCGCCCGCCTCCCGCACCGTGGTCGAGAAGGCAGTGCGGATCATCACCTGCGCCTGTTCCTCGACCACCGCGATCAGGCGGTTCCATTGGATCTGCCGTTGGATCTGCTCAAGCCCGCTCATCGCCCCCCTCCCGCACCAGTTCGAGGTAGCCGAGCCCGTCCACGCGGCAGCTCCAGCCCTGCCCGACCAGGGTGCTGGTCTCGGCCTCGGCGATGATGCAGGGCCCGCGCAGCACCGCCCCGACCGGCAGCGCCGAACGCTCATGCACCGGCCAGTCGCGCCAGGCCCCGGTTGCGGTATCCAGCACCTGCTGCATCCGCTGCGGCCGGGGGGCCGGGGCCGGGTCGGGTTCGGCCACCGGCTCGACCGGCTCGACCAGGGTGGAGACGGTGACGGCGAAGGACATCACCTCGATGTCGCTGCCCGGCACCGGCCGGTCGTAGAAGCGGCGGTAGGCTTCCTCATAGGCGGCGCGCAGGCCGGGCAGATCCTCCGCGGCGAGGCGGCGTGGCGGCAGCGGCACCGCGATCTCATGCCCCTGGCCGACATAGCGCATATAGGCGAGCCGCCTCTCCTCCACCGGCGCGCCCAGGCTGCCCTCGGCCACGATCGCCTGCGCCTCGGCACTCATCGCCGCAAGCAGCGCATTGACGGCGGCGAGGTCGAAGCGCGCCAGCCGCTGGTAGAGGCTCTTGACCACCTCATAGGCGATGGGGGCGCGCAGGAAGCCGATGGCGCTGCCCACCCCGGCGCCGGAGGGGATCAGGATCCGATCCACCCCGATCTTCTCCGCCAGCCGGCAGGCATGCACCGGACCACCGCCGCCGAAGGCGATGATCGCGCGCCCCTCGAAGCTCTTGCCCGATTCGATGGCGTGCACCCGCGCCGCATTGGCCATGTTCTCGTCGACCACCTCGATGACGCCGAGGGCGGCCATGACCGGGGAGAGACCGAGCGGACGGCCGACATGGGCGGCCATCGCCGCCTCAGCCCGGGCGGGGTCGAGCCGCAGCCGCCCGCCTGCGAAACGCGCGGGGTCATAGCGGCCGACCAGCAGATTGGCATCCGTCACGGCCGGCCGATCCCCGCCGCGCCCGTAGCAGGCCGGCCCGGGTTCCGCCCCTGCGCTTTCCGGGCCGACCTGGATCCGCCCCAGGGCATCGACCCGGGCCAGGCTGCCGCCGCCCGCGCCGATCTCGACCATCTCGATGACGGGAATGCGCAGCGGCAGGCCGGAGCCACGGCGGAAGCGGCCGATACGTGCCACCTCGAAATGGCGCGCCGTCTGCGGGGCGAAATCGTCGATCAGACAGACCTTGGCGGTGGTGCCGCCCATGTCGAAGGACAGCACCTTCCGCCAGCCGCGCTGCCGCGCGACATGGGCCGAGAAGATGGCCCCGCCGGCCGGCCCGCTTTCGACCAGCCGGATGGGAAAACGCGCTGCCGTCTCGATGGTGGTCAGCCCGCCGCCCGAGAGCATCAGGAAGATCGGCGCCCCCATCCCCAGGGCAGACAGCCCCTCGCGCAGCCGCGCGAGATAGCCCGCGATCAGCGGCTGCACATAGGCATTGGCGACGGTGGTCGAGAAGCGCTCCCACTCGCGCATCTCGGGCGAGACCTCGGAGGCGAGGCTGATCGGCACCTCTGGCCAGACCTCGCGGACGATCTCGGCCGCGCGACGTTCGTGGATCGGGTTGACGAAGCCGTGCAGGAAGCCGATGGCGACCGAGCGCACCCCCTCCGCCCGCAGGAAGCGCGCGGCCTCGGCCACCTGGTCCTCATCCAGCGGGCGCAGCACGCGGCCGGCGCGGTCCAGCCTCTCGCGCACCGGCACGCGATGGCGCCGGCGCACCAGCGGCTCCGGCAGTTCGATGTCGAGGTCGTACTGGTCGTATCGGCTCTCGTTGCCGAGGGCGAGCACATCGCGGAAACCCTCGGTCGTGATGAAGCCGGTCGGCGCGCCCTTGCGCTCGATGATCGCGTTGGTGGCCAGCGTGGTGCCATGGATCACCAGCGCCACCTCGGCCGGCGCCATGCCCGCGGCCGCCAGCACCTCGCGCACGCCGGCCAGTACGCCCTCCTCGGGTGCCGCGGGGGTGGTCAGCACCTTGGTCGTCCAACGCTCGCCGCCGCGTTCCAGGGCGATGTCGGTGAAGGTGCCGCCGATATCGGCTGCCAGCCTTGCCGGCGCGGTGCTGGCGCCGGTCATCGCGTCACCTCCGCCAGCCAGGCCATGATCACCCGGCAGGCGGCCGCGAAATCCTCCCTCCGCATGGACTCGGCGGGGTTGTGGCTGCCGTTCTGGCTGCGCACGAACAGCATGGCGGCCGGGATGCCCGCCTGGACGAAGGCTGCCGCGTCATGCCCGGCGCCGGAGGCGATCGGGATGGCGGGCACGCCGGCCGCCTCTGCCGCACGGGAGAGGCCAGCCCGCAGCGCGGCATCCATCGGCGCAGGGCGGCTGCCGCTTTCGGGGCCCAGTTCGAAGCGCACGCCGCGCCGTGCCTCGATCTCGGCGATCAGGGCATGGAGGCGGGCGATCACGGCGTCGCAATGGGCCATCTCCAGGCTGCGGACATCGAGGCTGAAGCGGGCCTCCCCGGCGATGCGGGTGAAGCCGGCCTCCTCCGTCGTCGCCATCTCGCAGAAGGTGCAGACCAGCCGGCAGCCCGAGGCCTCGAGCTCGGCCCAGTGATCGTCGAGGCGGTAGACGAGCTCGGCCAGCGCAACCGCGGCATCGCGGCGAAAGCGCCGCGGCGTGGCGCCGGAGTGGTTGTATTCCCCGATCACCCGCGCGCTGCGGAAGCGCCGGCTGCCAGGGATGCCGGTCACGATGCCGACCGGCACGCCCGCCCCCTCGAGCACCGGCCCCTGTTCGATGTGCAGCTCGAGGAAGGCGGCGACATTGGCCGGGGAGAGAAAGCGCTCTCCCCGCTCGACGAAGCCCGGGTCGAAGCCTTCCGCGCGCATGTGCTCGGCCAGGCTGCGGCCGTCATCGCGCCGGGCCAGGGCCAGATCCGCCGCCGGCAGCAGGCCGAGCGCGGCACGGCTGCCGGGATAGCTGGTCGGGAACCAGGAGCCGGATTCCTCGGCGCGGATGCACATCACCGTCACATCCTGGGCCGGACGGTAGCCGGCCCGCGCCATGGCCGAGACCGCCGCCATCCCGGCCACCACCCCGGCCGCACCGTCGTAGTTGCCGCCCTGCACCACGCTGTCGAGGTGGCTGCCGAGCAGGATGGCGGGCCGCGTGCGGTCGGCGCCAGGCAGCGTGACATACTGGTTGCCGACCGGATCCTGGCGGATCTCCAGGCCGAGGGCGCGCGCCTCCTCGGCGATCAGGGCATGGGCCAGGCGCTCGCCGGGGCCGTAGGCCTCGCGCGTGATGCCCACGCCGTCGAAGCCGATCTCTGCCAGGCGGGCGAAGAGCCGGTCGGCCAGATCGAGGTCGGGCGGAAGGTTCTCAGCCATCAGAAGCCGCGCACGATGCCGCCGTCGATGCGGATGATCTCGCCCGTGATGTAGGAGGCATGCGCGCCGCAGAGAAAGGCCACCATCGGTCCGAACTCGGCGGGTTCGCCGTAGCGGCCGGCGGGGATGCTGCGGGCACGTTCGGCGATCACCTCCTCCACGCTCTTGCCGGTCTTGGCGGCGAGGCTGGCCGCCGTCTCCAGGCTGCGGTCGGTGCGGATCGCACCCGGCGCGACCATGTTGACCGTCACGCCTTCGGCCGCCACCTCGGCGCTTAGGGTCTTGAGGTAGCCCATCAGCGCCGCGCGCAGGGTGTTCGACAGCACGAGATTGGGGATGGGCTGCTGCAGCCCGGTCGAGGCGATGGAGATGATCCGCCCGAAGCGCTGCGCGCGCATGCCGGGCAGCAGCGCCTTGACCATGCGGATGGGGCTTTCCACGATGCGCCGGAACCAGGGGGCGAGCAGCCCCTCGTCCAGCTCGAGCGCGGTGCCGGGCGGCGGGCCGCCATGGTTGAGCACCAGGATATCGACCCCGCCCATGGCCGAGAACGCGGCCGCCGCCAGCCGATCCATGTCGGCCAGTTCGGCGACATCCGCCGCCACCCCGGTCGCGCTCGCCGCGCCCAGGGCGCGCAGGGCGGCAGCGACCTCCTCAAGGCTTGGCTGGCTGCGGCCGGAGATGACGAGATGCACACCTTCCGCGGCCAGCGCCTCGGCCACGCTGCGCCCGAGCCCCTTCGATGCCCCCATCACCAGCGCCCGCCGTCCCTTGAGCCCGAGATCCATCGCCTGACCCACTCCCCCTTCAGCGAAGGCCGCGACATTCCACCGGGGGCGCGGGGCTGGCAAGCGCCCCCGGGCGGCTGCGGCCGGCCTCGGCGCCCGAGGCTAGCGGGGCCTCTGTCCGCAGCACGCTTGGCTAGAAGGCGCGCTGCTGCGGGGCGCGAGGAGGGCGCGGCGGCCCAGGCCTCTGCGGTCGGGCCGGCCGGCAGGCAGACAGGATCGATGTCGACCTCGCGAATCCGCGCCTTGACCCTGCCTGGGCAGGCTTGCCACCCTGCCGACAAGGACGCGGGGAGCCCACCCCGCCGGGAGGAGACGAGGATCACCGCCATGAAGATCAGGCATCTTCTGCTTCACGCCGCAGCCGGTCTGGCGCTCGGCCTCGCCCCGGCCGTCGCACAGCAGAACCGGCATCTGACCATCGCGGCGCAGACGGCACCCAGCGCGCTCGACCCGCATTTCCACAACACCACCAACAACAGCATGATGGCGCGCCAGATCTTCGAGCCGCTGTTCGAGCTCGACAACCGCGCCCAACCTCAGCCCAGGCTCGCGGTCTCGATGCGCCCGCTCGATGACCTGACCTGGGAGGTGAAGCTGCGCCGCGGCGTGCGCTTCCACGACGGCACGCCCTTCGTGCCGGACGATGTCGCCTTCACCTTCGCGCGCATCCCGACGGTGCCGAACAGCCCGGCCCTCTTCACCCCTGCCGTGCGCACCATCAGCCGGGTGGAGATCGTGGACGAGGAGACGATCCGCCTGCACACGCGCGAGCCCAATCCGCTCATGCGGCTCGACATGACCGCACCCTTCATCCTCTCCCGCCAGATCCACGGGCCCTCCCCGGCAACGGCGGACTTCAACACCGGGCGCCTTGCCATCGGCACCGGGCCCTATCGCTTCGAGTCCTATTCGCACAATGAGCGGCTCGTGATCACCCGCAACCCCGACTATTGGGGCCCGCCCGAGCCCTGGGAGCGGGTGACGATCCGCTTCATCCCGCAGCCGGCCTCGCGCGTGGCGGCGCTGCTCGCCAATGAGGTGGACCTGATCGACTATGTGCCGGTGCAGGATGTGGACCGGCTGCGCCGCGACCGTCGCTTCCGCCTCTTCGAGGTCGACAGCGTCACCTTCGTCTACCTCTTCCCCGACTCGATGCGGGAGACTTCCCCCTTCGTCGCCGACCGTCAGGGCCGCCCGCTGCCCGCCAACCCGCTGGCCGACCGGCGGGTGCGGCATGCGCTCTCGCTCGCCATCCCGCGGGAGGCGATCGCCAACCGCCTCTATCAAGGCCTGGCCACGCCGGCCGACCAGTTCGCCGCACCGGTGGCCGAACATCGGCTGGAAGGCCTGCCGCCCCTGCCGCATGATCCGGCCCGCGCCCGCGCCCTGCTGGCCGAGGCCGGCTATCCGGAGGGCTTCCGGCTGACCATCCACGGGCCGAACGGCTTCTTCCCCTCCGATGACAATCTGCTGCAGGCCCTGGCCCAGGCCTTCACCCGCATCGGCATCGAGACCCAGGTGCAGGCGCTGCCCCCGGCCAACCTCTTCGCCCGCGCCACCAACCGCGAGTTCTCGATGTTCATGACCTATTTCAGCAGCTTCCTGACGATCAACCCGATCCGTCAGGTGATCATGACCCGCAACCCCGACCTGGGCTACGGCCCCTTCAACCGGCAGCGCTACTCCAACCCGCGCATCGATGAGCTCGCGGCGGCCGCGCTGACCACGATGGATGAGGAGCGGCGGCGCGAACTGACCCAGCAGGCGGCGCGAGAGGTGCTCGAGGATATGCCGGTGATCCCGATCATCTTCCTGCGCAATGTCTGGGCCGGGCGGGCGGATCGCGTGGTCTACGACCCGAGCCCGGTCAATCACACCACCGCCACCCTGGCCCGGCCGGTGCAGTAGCACCCCGGCGGGCCGGGAGGGTGCGGGCAGCGCCCGGCCGGCCGTGCCGAAGCCCGCCGCTTGCCGCCGGCTGTTCGCGGCAGGCCTCCCCCTCCCCATTCCGAGGCCCTGGGCTGCGGGGCCTGACCGCTGGCTTGGCCGGGCTGAAGGGGGCGGGGCAGAGCCGGCCGCCCGCCGCCGCAGCCGGCCCGGCTCCGCGCGGAAGCGCCGTGTCTGGACGCTTGACAGGGCGGCCGCCCCTCATTGGGATGAACTGGACGTCATCTTTCCCGCCACACGGAGCCATCTGCGCCATGCATCGCCGCGCCCTGCTTGCCGCCCCGGCCCTCTTCGCCCTGCCGAGCACGGGCCGCGCCCAGGCCAGCCGCCCGCTGACCGTGGGCATGGCCGGCATCCCGACCGGCATGGACCCGCATTTTCACAGCAGCAACAACAACAATGCCCTGCTGCTGCAGATCTTCGATCCGCTCGTGGTGCTCGACACCCAGGGCAACATCCAGCCGCGCCTGGCCGAATCCTGGCGCGTGGTCGACGACCTGACCTGGGAGTTCAAGCTGCGCCCCAACATCCGCTTCCACGACGGCACCCCCTTCGAACCCGAGGACATCGCCTTCAGCTTCGAGCGGGTGCCGCAGGTGCCGAACTCCCCGGGGCCCTTCACCCCGATGGTGCGCAGCGTGCGGCGGGTGGAGATCGTGGACCGCACCACGGTGCGCTTCCACCACGTCGCCCCCACCCCCTTCTTCGACCGCGACATCGTGGCGGTGATGATGCTCTCCCGCCGCATCCACGCCAACGCCACGCTGGCCGACTTCAACTCGGGCCGTGCCATGATCGGCACCGGGGCCTACCGCTTCGTCTCCTACAGCCAGGGCGAAAGGCTGGAGATCGAGCGCAACCCCGACTTCTGGGGCGAACCCGCGCCCTGGCAACGCGCCGTCTTCCGCTTCATCACCAATCCCGGGGCGCGGACCGCAGCGCTGCTGGCCGGCGACGTCGACCTCATCGATGCCGTGCCCTTCCAGGACATCCCGCGCCTGCGCAGCGATCCGCGCATCGCCCTCTTCAGCGGGGATTCCATCACCACGAGCTACCTGATGCCCGATACGGTGCGCGAACCCGCCCCGCACCTGTTCGACCGTTCGGGCCAGCCGCTGGCGCGCAACCCGATGCGCGACCTGCGCGTCCGCCAGGCGATGAGCCTCTCCATCCCGCGCCAGGCGATCGTGGAGCGGCTGTTCCAGGGCCAGGGCCGGCCGGCCAACCAGTTCGCCGCCCCCTCCTTGCCCGATCGCATCCCCGACCTGCCCGAGATCCCCTACGACCTCGACCGCGCCCGCGCGCTGCTGCGCGAAGCCGGCTGGGGGGATGGCTTCCGCCTGACCGTGCACGGCCCGAATGGCTGGATCCCGGGCGATGCCGAACTGCTGCAGGCGGTGGCGCAGGGCTGGACCCGCATCGGGATCGAGACGCGGGTCGAGGTGCTGCCGCCCGCCACCTTCTTCAGCCGCGCCACGGCGCGGGAGTTCGCGATCTTCTTCGCCACCTTCACCACCAGCACCGCGGCCAACATGCTGCGCCAGGTGCTGATGACGCGCGATCCGGCGACCGGGGTCGGCCCCTTCAACCGCCAGCATTACTCGAACCCCGCGGTCGACGAACCGCTGCGCGAGGCGCTGCAGACCATGGACGAGGCCCGACGCACCGCGCTGACCCGCCAGGCGCTGCGCGCCGCGACCGAGGATCTGGGCGTGATCCCGGTGCACTACCTGCGCAACAACTGGGCGGGGCTGCGCAGCCGGGTGCGCTACGAACCTTCGCCGCTGTTCTACACCAACGCCCTGCTCGCCACCCCGGCAGCATGAGCGGGGGCGGCGGCGCCCCGCCCCGCCTCAGCCCATCGCCGCGAGGCCCCGTGCCAGATCGGCCTTGAGGTCCTCGACATCCTCGAGGCCGATATGCAGGCGCGCCATCGGCCCGCCATAGTCGCCGGTGCCGGCGGTGCGCGTGATATGGCCCGTGGTGGGCAGGATGAGGGATTCGAAACCGCCCCAGGAGGCGCCGATGCCGAAGAGGGTCATGGCATCGATGCCGCGCTGGACATCCTCGATGCTATAGCGCGGCTGGAAGACCACGCCGAAGAGGCTGCAGGCCCCGGTGAAGTCGCGCTTCCAGAGCGCATGCTGGGGATGGCAGGGCAGCGCAGGATGCAGCACCAGCTTGACCTGCGGCTGGGCCAGCAGCCATTCCGCGATGGCCATGCCCGCTGCCTCCTGATGCTTCATCCGCACCGCCATGGTGCGCAGCCCGCGCAGCGCCAGCCAGACATCATCCGGGGAGGCATATTGGCCAAGCAGCGTGGCAGCACCGCGCACCGCCCGCCAATCCTCCTCCTCGCGCACCGTGATGCTGCCGAGCAAGATATCGGAATGGCCGCCGACATACTTCGTCAGCGCCTGGATCGAGACGTCCACGCCATGCCGGAAGGGCTGGAAATGGTGGATGCCCCAGGTGTTGTCCATCAGCACCTTGGCACCGCGCGCATGGGCTGCGCGCGCAATGGCCGGAATGTCCTGCACCTCGAAGGTGTGGGAGCCGGGGCTTTCGGTGTAGACGACGCGCGTGTTCGGCCGGATCAGGGCGGCCATCCCCGCCTCGTCGACGCAGGGATCGTAGAAGGTGGTCTCCACCCCCCAGCCGGCGAGCAGCGTATTGGCCAGGTTACGGGCCGGCCCGTAGACCGAATCCGGCATCAGGCAATGATCCCCCGCCTTGAGATAGGCGAGGAGCGCCACCGCCACCGCGGCAAGACCGGTGCCCAGGATGACGGTCCGGCTGCCACCTTCGATCTCGGCGATCGCATCTTCGAGCGCGTAATGCGTCGGCCCGCCCTGGGTGCCGTAGGTCATGTACTGGTCGAAGCGGCGGGCGGCTGCGGCGCGACGGGCGGCGCAGTCGGGAAAGAGCACCGTGCTGCCGCGATGCACCGGCGGGTTGACGAAGCCGTGCACCCGGCTGCCGGGCCGACCCATGTGGGAGAGGCGGGTTTCGTAGCGATGGCTCATGCGCTGGTGATCTTCTCGGTGTCGGGGCGGGAGGCCCATTCGGTCCAGGACCCGTCATAGACGGCAGGCTCCGGCAGCCCGGCCAGCACCGCGCCGAGCGCGAGCACGCAGGCGGTCACGCCGCTGCCGCAGGAGGCAATCACGGGCCGGCTGCCGTCGACCCCGGCGGCGGCGAAGCGCTGGCGCAGTTCCTCGGGCGGCAGCAGCCGGCCGTCGGGGCCGAGCAGGTCCTGAAAAGGGAGGTTGATCGCGCCCGGCATATGCCCCGAAGGCAGGCCGGGGCGCGGTTCCGGCGCCTCGCCCCGGAAACGCCCGGCAGCGCGCGCATCCAGCACCACCGCTGAACCGTCGGCAAGCACGCGCTGGACATCGCCGAGGCCGGCGATCCGTGCCGCCGTGAAGGCGGCGGCATAGCGTGCGGGGACAGGCGGAGGGGGTTCGCCCGTGGCCAGCGGCCGCCCCTCCGCACGCCAGGCCGGCAGCCCCCCATCGAGCACCGCCACCTGCCGATGGCCGAAGAGGCGCATCAACCACCAGCCCCGCGCCGCCGATTGCACCCCCTTCTGGTCGTAGAAGACGATGCGGCTGTCATTAGAGACGCCCATCGCCGCCATCAGCTTCTCGAAGCGGGCCGGGCTGGGCGCCATATGCGGCAGGCTGGCGTCGGGGTCGGCCACCTCGTCGATGTCGAAGTAGCGCGCGGAAGGGATATGCGCCTCGAGAAAGCGCGCATGGCCGTCGAAGGGTTCGTTGGGCAGGTATTTCGTGGCGTCGAAGACGAGCAGATCAGGCGCGCCGAGCTCCGCCGCCAGCCAGGCGGTATCGACCAGATCGCGCATCATCCCTCCTCGGCCAGCAGCAGATGCACGCGGCGGTTCTGGCGGCCCTTGTTCTCGATCTTGCCCACCGCAAGCCGCCCGATCTCTCCGGTGCGGCGCACATGGGTCCCGCCGCAGGGCTGCAGATCGACCGGCGCCTCGGGCGGGCCGATCCGGACCAGCCGGATCATCCCGGCCCCGCGCGGCGGCTGGACCGAGAGCGTGCGCACGAGGCCCGGGTTGGCATCCAGCTCCTCCGGCGTGATCCAGTTCTCGCCCACCGGCAGATCGGCCGCCACCAGGGCATTCAGCTCCTCCTCCAGCGCCTCCCGCGGCGGCGGCTGGGCGAGGTCGAAGTCCAGGCGCGAGCGCAGCTCCCCGATCTGGCCGCCGGTCACACCGGCACCGCGGATCAGGCTGCAGAGCAGATGCAGCGCGGTGTGCATGCGCATGTGCCGATACCGCCTGGCCCAGTCGAGCCGCGCGGTGACCAGGGCGCCGACCGGCGGCAGCGCCGCACCGGGGGGTGGGATGTGCAGGATCCCTGGCCCCTCCGGCGCCTTGCGCGTATCGGCCACCGGCATGCTGCCGCCCGGCCATTCCAGCACCCCGGTATCGCCGGGCTGGCCGCCCGCCTGGGGATAGAAGGGCGTGGCCTCCAGCACCACACCGGCCGGATCGGCGGCGATCACGCGCGCCTCGGCCACCGAAGCGTAGGGATCCTCGCGGAAGATCGGATGCGTCATCTCCTCCAAGCCTCGATCAGACGCGGGCGATGCCGGCCGAGCCAGGAGAGGGCGATCGCTGCCACCGCGTTGCGGATCGCCCCGCTGTCGAGCATGGCCAGGGCGTCCTCGGCGGGCAGGGACAACAGGCGGATATCCTCCTCCTCCTCGGCCAGGCCGAAGCGGCCGCCCGACTCGGGCGGGATGCGCGCGCGGGCGCAGAAGATGTCCACCGTCTCATCCGACCCGCCCTGCATCAGCATGTATCGCCCCATGCTCTCGAGCAGGTCGGGGCGCAGGCCGGCCTCCTCCTCGCATTCGCGCCGTGCCGCGACTTCCGGCGCCTCTCCAGCCTCGAGCAGGCCGGCGACGCATTCGGTCATCACCGGCGGCAGGCCGGCGGCCAGGGCGGGCAGGCGGAACTGCTCGATCAGCGCCACCCGGTCGGACCAGGGGTCGTAGGGCAGCACCGCCACCGCCGCGCCGCGGCGCCAGAGCTCCCAGGTCAGTTCGCGGCTTTGCCGGCCGTCGCTGCGGCGGTAGGTGAAGCGCACCACCTGCAACGGGAAGCGCCCGGCCCAGGCGATGCGGTCCTCGCGCACCTCGAGCCCGGGCCAGGGCGGCACGGGTGGCGCCTTGGGCGGTCTGGTCTCCATCGCGATCGGACCCTAGCCTCCCCGCCGGGAGGCGTCCATGAGCCCAAGCCGCCGCCGCGCCATCCTTTTCGTGCTCGGGGCCGCGCTGCTCTATGCCTGCGCCGCCGCCTGCGTGAAGGCGCTGGGCGGGGCGCTCCCCTTGGCGATGGTGGTGCTGTTCCGCAGCCTCTTCGCCCTGCCGGTGGTCCTGCCGCTGCTGCTGCGTTCGGGACTTGCCGGGCTCGCCACCCGGCGCCCAGGCGGGCATGCTCTGCGCATCGGCTTCGGCCTGATCGGCATGGCAGCGACCTTCCACGGGCTGGCCACGCTGCCGATCGCAACCGTGACCGCGCTGGGCTTCACCATGCCGCTCTTTCTCGTCCTCCTCTCGCGGCCCGTGCTCGGCGAGCCGGTGTCGCCCGCGCGGGCCGCGGCGGCGCTTGCCGGCTTCATCGGCGTGCTGCTGATCCTGCGCCCTGGACTGGGCGCGGCGGGGCATGGGCTGGATTACGCGATCGTCCTCGGCGGCGCGCTCGCCTGGGCGCTCGCCATGATGACCATCCGCCGCCTGGGCGAGGCCGGGGAGCCGGCCACCACCATCGTGCTGTGGTTTGCCATCGGCGGCTCCGTGGTCGCGGCCGTCTTCGCCCTGCCGGTCTGGATCTGGCCCGATCCGCGGCAATGGGCGCTGCTGGTCGGGGCGGGGCTGCTCTCCGGGGCGGCGCAGCTGCTGATGACCGAGGCCTATCGCAGCGCGGAGACGGCGCTGATCGCGCCCTTCGAATATTCCGGCATCCTCTGGACCGGGGCGCTTGGCCTGCTGATCTGGGCGGAGGCGCCGGACCCGCTGGATGCCGCCGGGATCGCGATCCTGATCGGCTGCGGGGTTGCGCTGTGGCGGCTCGAGGCGCGGCCGGCGCGCTGATTGCCGCAGCCGGCCGGGCCGATCCGCCCGCCGCTTGCCTCCGACGGGCAGCCCCCCCTCAGCGCAGCAGGGCGATGGCAAGGTCGGGCAGAGCCGCGATCAGCACCAGCGCCGCTCCCATCACGCCGAGATAGGGCAGCGCCCCGGCGAAGACGGTCTCGATCCCGACCCGTGGGTCGTTGAGCGTCGTCTTCACCGTGAAGACCGAGATGCCGAAGGGCGGCGTCAGCAGGCCCATCTCCACCGCGATGATGACCAGGATGCCGAAATGGATCAGGTCGAAGCCCATGGCCTGCGCGATGGGCGCCCCGATCGGCACCATGATGAGCAGGATGGAGGTGCTGTCGAGGATCATCCCCAACAGCAGCACGATCGCGATGAAGGCCGCGAGGAAGCCATAGGGCCCGAGCCCGAGATGCTCCACCATCTCCCCGATCGCCTGCGGCACGCCGGCCATGGCGAGCATGCGCGAATAGAGGCCGGCGGCGATCAGCAGAAACAGGATGGCGGCCGAGACGAGCCCCGTCTCGCGCAGCACGCGCCAGAACTTGGGGCCGTCCAGCCGCCTCCGCAGCAGGGCGATGACGAGCGCCCCCGCCGCGCCCACCGCCCCCGCCTCGGTCGGCGTGAAGAAGCCCGAATAGAGCCCGCCCAGGATCAGCACGACGAGGGAGAGGATGGGCAGGGATTTCGCCAGCATCTCGCGCGCGGGCATGGCGCGATCGGTGACCGCGGGGGCGGGGGCCGTGATCACGCCGGCTGGGAAGAAGGCGGCGCGCAGCCAGATCATCAGCGCGAAGCCGAGAGCGATGATCAGGCCCGGGATGATGCCGGCCACGAACATCGCACCGATCGAGACCTCGGCCAGCACGCCGTAGACGATCATGAGCAGCGAGGGCGGGATGAGCATGCCGAGGATGCTGCTGCCCGCCACCGTGCCGGCCGCGAAGCGCATGGCATAGCCGTGGCGGACCATCTCGGGCACGGCCACCTTGGTGAAGACCGCCGCCGAGGCGATGGAGACGCCGGTGACCGCGGCGAAGACCGCATTCGCCCCCACGGTGGCCATGCCGAGCCCGCCGCGCACCCGCCGCAGCAGCGCCTGGGCGACCTCGAAGGTATCGCGGCCGACATCGGAGACGCTGACCAGCAGCCCCATCAGCACGAAGAGCGGGATGGTCGCGAACAGGTAGTCCTGGATGCCGGAATAGGTCGCCATCGCCGCGAAGCGGAAGGCGAGGTCCGGGTTGTCGCGGATCAGCCAGACGCCCACCGCGCCGGTGGCAATCAGCGTGATACCGATCGGCAGCCCGATCAGGATCAGTGCCACCATCGCCCCGATCAGGGCGAAACCCAGGGTGATGTCATCCATCGCTTCAGCCCCGCAGCGGACGCAGCAGCCGCCACAGCGTGCGCAGGAGCAGCGTGGCGTAGGCCAGCGCGCCGGCCGCCCCGCCCAGCACGATCAGCGCCCGGAAGGGCCAGGTGGGCACGGTGAACAGGCCCTGCACGCCAAAGAACTCGCGCCGGTCGACCGCATTCCACAGCCCAGGCCAGGCGGCCTGTGCGATAAAGGCCATGACCAGCCCGCCAACCAGCAGGAACAGCGCCTCCAGCGAGAGGCCGAGCCGCGGCAGGGCGCGGCGGAGCCGCTCGATCAGGAAATCGGCGCGCGTCATGCGCTCGCAGTAGATGGTCGCGCCGATCTGCAGGAAGACGATGCCCACCACCGAATGGGCCGCGATCTCGGCCACGCCGGTGATGGGCGCATTGAGGAAGGACCGGCCGATCACGTCGGCGCAGATCAGCAGCATCAGCCCGAAGGTCCAGATGGTGCCGATCGCGGCCAGCGCATCGAGCAGCCACCGCACCGGGTCGGATCCCCCCGCTGCGGCAGGGGCGGCCTCGAGCGCCGCCATGTCCATCTCCTCCGCCATGGCGGCGCTCCTCGGGCGGGGTCAGGCGCCCACCTCGCGGTCCCAATCGCGGCCGGGGGTGATGCCGGCGGCGCGGATCGCGGAGAAATAGGCGGTGAGCACCTCGCGCGCCGCGGGGCCAGAACTCTCGGCCCAGGTGCGGGCGAGGTTGGGCAGGCCGCGGATCCAGCGTTCGCGTTCAGCGGGCGCCATGGTGGTGATGATCGCCCCCTGGCGGGCCATCTCGGCCTCGGCATGGGCCATCCGCGCCGAGAGGTCGGCGATATGCGCGGCGGTCGCGGCCTTGCCGGCATGGATGCAGGCGCGGCGCATCACTTCCGGCCAGCGCTGGAAGCGCTGCAGATTGGCTGCGATGCCGCCGACATACATCGCCCCCACGTCGCATTTGCAGATGAAGCGCGCCACCTCATGCACGCGGGTGGGCAGGATGCCGACGAAGAAGGAGAGCGCGCCCTCGCTCACCCCGGTCTGGATGTCGGTGTAGTAGGTGGTCAGCGCCCCGTCCACCGGCGTCGCACCGGTCCCCTGCAGCCAGTTCGCGCTGGTGCCGGGGGCCGAGATCTTGCGGTTGCGCAGATCATCCAGCGTGCGCACCGGGAAGGTCGACCAGATGTGGTAGGTGTCCGTCACGAAGGAGGAGAGCGGGATCATATTGAGCCCGTTCCAGTTCTGCCGCAGCGCCGGAATGGTCTCGTTCATCCGGTCGAAGGCATGGGCGATGACGGCGTGATCCCCCGTGGTGAAGGGGGTGAAGTAGGTGACGTTCTGGAGCGGCATGGTGCTGCCTTCCCAGAGCGTGCCGACGAAGCCGATGTCGGTGATGTTGTCGCGCACCGCCTCCATCGTGTCCTGGAAGCGATAGAGCGTGCCGCCATAGGCCTCCCGCCAGTTGACGCGGTGGGTGTTGCCGTTGTCGCGCAGGAACTTGTCCACCTCCGCCTGGAACACGTTTCTCATCACGATGACCCAGAAATTGGTCACCGGGTGCGGGGAACCGATGGTGACGTTGAGCGCGGATTGCGCGCGGGCGTGGTAGGATGCCACCGAAAGCGCGGCGGTGCCGGCCAGAAGCCTGCGACGGTGGGTCAGCATGATCGGTTCCTCCCTGCCTGTCGGGTGATGTCTTCCTTCAGATCTTGCCCAGGGCCTTGAGGATGCGCGCGGGCGTGAAGGGCTGTTCGGTGACGCGCACACCGAAGGGGCGCAGCGCATCATTGATCGCATTCATCAGCGCCGCCGGCGCGCCGGCCGTGCCCGCCTCGCCCGCACCCTTGGCGCCGAGCAGGCTCTCACCCGTCGGCGTCTCGACATGGCCGACTTCGATATCGGGCATCTCGGCCGCCATCGGCACCAGATAGTCGGCCATGGTGGTGGTCAGCAGATTTCCTTCCTCGTCGTAGATGCAGTGCTCGTAGAGCGCGCCGCCCAGCCCCTGCACGATGCCACCGCGCACCTGCTCCTCGACCAGAAGCGGGTTGATCACCCGCCCGCAATCCTCGACGCACCAGTGCTTGAGCAGCTTGACGATGCCGGTCTCGACATCGACCTCGACCCAGCAGGCCTGGATCCCGTTGGTGAAGGCGAAGGGGTATTCCTTGGTGATGAAGTGGCGGGTCTGCACAAGCTCCCGCGGCAGGTCCTTGGGCAGCGTATCGCCGCGGAAATAGACGATGCGCCCAAGCTCGGCCAACGACAGGCGCGGCGTGCCGGATGCGCGGTCGACCACCTCGCCCATCACGATGTCGAGGGTCTCGGGCTTGGCCTGCAGCATCGCCCCCGCCACCTCCAGGATCTGCGCGCGCAGGGCGAGCGCCGACTGCAGCGCTGCCTCCCCGCCGATGCCCGCGCCGCGGCAGGCCCAGGTGCCGCCGCCATAGGGCGTGACCTGGGTATCGCCGGTCACCACCTTCACGCGCTCCAGCGGCACCCCCACGCCATGGGCGACGATCTGGGCCAGGATGGCCTCGGTGCCCTGGCCCTGTTCGGTCACGCCGGAGGCGACGACGACGCTGCCGTCCGGGTCCATCCGCACCGTCGCACCGTCCTGGGCGGAGATGCGCGCACCGCCGATTCCGTACATGAAGGGCGATGGGTTGGTGAGCTCGATGAAGCAGGCGAAGCCGAGGCCCCGGTAGCGACCCTGCTTGCGCAGCGCCGTCTGTTCGGCCCGGATCTCCTCCACCGGCACCATGGAGAGCAGCTTGTCGAGCGCCGCATGGTGCGACAGCCCCTCGAAGCGCATGCCGGAGGGCGAGGTGCGCGGATAGGCATCGTCACGGATCAGGTTGCGTCGGCGGAAGGCGATGGGGTCCATGCCGAGCGCCTCGGCCGCCATGTCCACCAGCCCCTCGGTGACGGCGGTCGCAATCGGATGGCCCACGGCGCGATACTGGCAGGTGGGCGTCTTGTTCTGCAGCACGACCCGGGTGGTGCAACGGTAGTGCTCGAAATCATACGGCCCGCCGCAGAGGTTGACGACCTGGTTGCCCTCGATCGCCGAGGTGCGCGGGTAGACCGAATAGGGGCCGATGCCCGTCAGGTCGTCCACGTCGAAGCCGAGGATCTTCCCTTCCGCGTCCACCGCGATGCGCGCCTTGATGCGATGGTCGCGGGCGTGGATGTCGCTCTGGAAGCTCTCGAAGCGGTCGGCGACGAACTTGATGGGCCGGCCCATGATGCGCGCGATGGCGGCCACCGCCACCTCGTCCGGATAGACATG
>JANWYF010000110.1 GCA_025057055.1 Rhodovarius sp.
AGTTCGGGAGATTGCCATGACCATGACCCGTCGCGCGGCGCTGGCCGGCGCTGCTGTCCTGCCCCTGGCCGGACTGCCCGGCCCCCCCCCCGCCCAGACCCCCTGGCAGTTCGCCACCCCCAATCCCGACGGCAACATCCACACTCGCAATATCCGCGAGTTCGTGGCCGAGGTGGAGCGCGCGACCGGCGGGCGGGTCGCGATCCAGCTGCACACCAACGCCAGCCTGCTGCCCATGGCCCAGATCAAGCGCGGCGTGCAGCAAGGGCAGGTGCAGCTGGGCGAGATCCTGCTCTCCGCCTACGGCAACGAGGATCCCTTCTTCGAACTGGACAGCATCCCCCAGCTCTGCCGCACCTATGACGATGCGCGCCGGCTGATGAACCTGACTCGCGCCTTCATCGAGGAGCGCTTCAACCGCCAGGGCCTCTCGCTGCTCTACATGGTGCCCTGGCCCCCTTCGGGCTTCTACACCAACTTCCCGGTCGAGAGCCTGGAGAGCCTGCGCGGCACGCGGTTCCGCACCTTCAATGCGATGACCAACCGTTTCGCCACGCTGATCGGCGCGACGCCGACCTTGGTCCAGGCGGCCGAGGTGCCGCAGGCCTTCGCCACCGGCGTGGTGAACGCGATGGTGACCAGTGCCGCCACCGGCGTGGACAGCAGCGCCTGGGATTTCAGCCGGATCTTCACGCCGGTGGGCTTCACCTTCACCAAGAACGCAGTGATGGTGAACCGCCGTGCCTTCCAGGCTCTCTCCGCCGCCGACCAGGAGGCGATCCGCACCGCCGCCCGCAACGCCGAGGAGCGCGGCTGGCGCATGAGCGAGGAGGCGATGACCGCCGCCCAGGCCACCCTGGCGCAGCGCGGCATGACCATCGCGCAGCCCAGCGCCGCCCTGCTGGCCGGGATGGACCGCATCAGCGAGATCATGGTCAACGAATGGCTCGCCCGCGCCGGGGAGGAGGGGCAGCGCATCATCAACGCCTATCGCGCCCGCAGCTGAGGCATGCTGCTGCGCCGGGCGCTGGATGCGCTGTACTGGGCCAGCGCGGCCTTTGCGGCCCTCTGCCTGTTCGGGATCTTCCTGGTCATGATGGCCCAGGTCGTGCTGCGCCAGTTCGGCATCCCCTTCCCGGGGGCCGATGACCTGACCGCCTTCCTGTGCGTGGGCGCAGCCTTTTTCGCCCTCGGCTACACCTTCCGCCGCGGGGAGCTGATCCGCGTCGGCCTGCTTCTGGATCGGCTCAAGGCGGGGCCGCGCCGCGTGATGGAGGCACTCGTGCTGACGGTCGCGGCCGGGCTGGTGGCCTATATCCTGTTCTGGACCGCGCATGACGTGATCTTCAGCTACGAGATCGAGGACCGCGCCCAGGGCAGCGTGCCTTTCCTCCTCTGGGTGCCCAAGCTCGCCATGCCGCTCGGGGCGGGGGTGCTGCTGATTGCTGTCCTCGACGAGTTGGCGGCGGTGCTGCGCGGGCAAAAACCTGCCTATGTCCAGGCCGCCGAGGAACGCGCAGCGCGCGGCGATTTCTCGGGCGAGGTGTAGCGCCCCATGGACCTTGCGACCCTCGCGCTCGTGCTGCTCTTCGTGCTCTGCCTCTTCCTGGGTGCGGGCCTGTGGATCGCGCTGGCGCTCACCGGCACCGGCTGGCTCGCGATGAGCTTCGTCCATCCCTCGCCCGGCCTCTTCCTGGCCAGCGCCTTCTGGGAGAGCACCGGTTCCTGGACCCTGGCCGCGCTGCCGATGTTCATCTGGATGGGCGAGATCCTGTTCCGCACCCGCCTGTCCGAGGAGCTGTTCAACGGCATCGCCCCCTGGGTCAACCGCCTGCCGGGACGGCTGCTGCATGTGAACATCTTCGCCTGCGGCGTCTTCGGCGCGGTCTCCGGATCCTCGGCGGCGACCTGCGCCACCGTCTCCAAGATCGCGCTGCCCGAGCTGCGTCGCCGCGGCTACTCGGAACGCCTAGCGATCGGCAGCCTGGCCACGGCGGGCACGCTCGGCATCATGATCCCGCCCTCGATCATCATGGTGGTCTATGCGGTGGCGGCCGAGGTCTCGATCATCCGCGTCTTCATCGCGGGCGTCATCCCGGGGCTGATCGTCATCGCCCTCTTCAGCCTCTACATCGCGGTCTGGGCGCTGCTCAATCCCTCGCGCCAGCCTCCGCCCGAACCCAGCCTCGGCCTGGCCGACAAGCTCAGGCAGTCGCGCCAGCTGATCCCGTGCCTGCTGCTCATCCTGGGCGTGATGGGCAGCATGGTGCTGGGCTGGGCCACCGCGACCGAGGCAGCGGCCTTCGGCGTGCTCGGCAGCCTGATCCTCTCGGCGGCCACCCGTCAGCTGAGCTGGCGTTCCTTCTTCGAGAGCCTGGGCGCGGCCACCCGGCTGTCCTGCATGATCCTCTTCATCCTGGCCGGCGCTGCCTTCCTCACCAAGGCCATGGCGCTGACCGGCATCCCGGCCGCCCTGGCGCGGATGGTGGCGGAGGCCGGGCTCGGCCCCTATGCCATCATCGCCATCCTGACCCTGGTCTATCTCATCCTCGGCACGGCGCTGGATGGCGTGTCCATGATCGTGCTCACCACCTCGGTGGTGGTGCCGATCGTGCAGCTTGCGGGCTTCGACCTTGTCTGGTTTGGCATCTTCATCGTGCTGCTGGTGGAGCTGGCGGAAGTCACGCCGCCGCTCGGCTTCAACCTGTTCGTGATGCAGAACATGACGGGCAAAGAGCAGACCGAGATCGCGCTCGCCGCACTGCCCTTCTTCTGCATGCTGGTGCTGACGGTGGTGCTGATCACCCTCTTTCCGGAGACGCTGGTGACGGGGCTGCCCGAGCTGCTGCTGGGCCGCTGAGGCCGTCCACCCCGCGCTCCCCGGAGGGCCGGCTCAGCCGCCGGGCGCCGGCCAATCGGACCGCTCGAAGCGCTGGATCTCCAGCGTGTTGCCGGCCGGATCGCGGAAGAAGAAGTGATAGACCCGGTATTCGGCCGAGAACTGCGGCGGGTGAGGGATCGCCACCCCCTTCTCCCTCAGGAAGCGGTACCAGCCGTCCACATCCTGCGCCACGAAGGTGAAGACGACGCCGCCCTCCGCCCGCGGATTGTCGGTGGCGCGCGGCGCGCGCGCCCTGCACAGGCCGAGGAAAGCCGC
>JANWYF010000179.1 GCA_025057055.1 Rhodovarius sp.
GGCGAGGAAGGGGCGCGGGTCCACCGCCTGCCCGTGGCGGCGGAGTTCGAGATAGAGCAGGGCATCCTGCGCCGGCATCACGCCCACCGGCTCCCCGGCGAGGACGCGCGCCCCGGTCGCGGTGGACAGACGGGCGAGGCGCGTCAGCACCACATGCAGGCCCGCTCCGCAGTCGAGGATGACCACCTGGCCGTAGCTGCGGAAGGGCCCGGCGAAGGCGACCTGCCCCGTACAGGGGGCGAGCACCCGTGCCCCCGGTGCGGTCTGGAAGGTGATGCCCCGGGCCGGACCATCCTCGCCAGGGCTGCCGAAATCCCGCGCCACGCGCCCGGCGACCGGCAGCACGGCAGTGCTGGGCGGCGGGGCGGCGGCCGCCGGGGCCGGGCCGGGACGGGTGGCGGGGCGGGCCGGCGCCTCTTGCCGTGCGCGCTCGCGCTCCAGACGGGCCAGCGCCTCGGACATGTCGCGCGCGCGGGCCAGGGCGGCTTCGGCGCGGCGGGCGGCTTCCCGGGCGGCGCTGCCGGCAGCGGCGCGCCGCCGCTCGGCCGCGGCCCGGGCGGCTTCCAGGCGCGCCTCCGCCTCCCGCGCGGCAGAGAGGGCCTGGGCCAGCGCCTCTGCCTCCCGCGCCGCCGCTGCCGCCGCCTCCGCGGCGCGGCCGGCAGCCTCGCGATAGCGCGCGGCCTCCGCCGCTGCATGCCGGGCGAGCGCCTGCAGGGCGAGCAGCCCGCGCAGCGCCTCCTCGGGGGGCGCGGGGCTGGCCAGCAGCGTCTCCGCCGGCCAGCGTTCCAGCCGGTAGAGGAGCGGGAGGAGCGATGCGAGCGCGGCGGCGCGGGCACGCCGGTCCGCCTCCGCCGCCTCGGCCGCTGCGCGCGCGGCCTCCGCCGCCTCCTGTGCGGTGATCAGGCGCAGTTCCGCCTCGCGCAGACGGCGGGCGGCGGCAACCCGCGCCTCGGCCAGGCGGCGCTGTTCGGCTTCGGCAGCGGCGGCCGCGGCGGCGGCCCCTTCCGCGGCGCTGCGGGCGCGGGCTGCCTCCTGCCCTGCCTCGCGCAGCTCGCCTGCGGTCTGTGCCGCGGCAGCCGCCCCCAGCAGCAAGAGGAGGAGCAGGCCGCAGGCCCGCATCCGCTCAGACCAGGAGGCTCTGGCCGGTCATCGCGGCGGGCTTGGGCAGGCCGAGCAGCGCAAGCAGCGTGGGCGCGACATCGGCCAGGCGCCCATCCCTGAGCTTCGCCCCCGGCGGGCCGCCGACCAGCACCATCGGCACCCGGTTGAGCGTATGGGCGGTATGCGCGCCGCCGGTCTCCGGGTCGCGCATCTGTTCGGCATTGCCGTGATCGGCGGTGATCAGCACGGCGCCCCCCTGTTCGCGCACCGCCTGCACGATGCGCCCGATGCCTTCATCGACCGCCTCCACCGCCCGGATGGTGGCGTCGAGATCTCCGGAATGGCCGACCATGTCCGGATTGGCGTAGTTGAGCACGATCAGGTCGAAATGGCCGGAGCGGATCGCCTCCACCGCCCGGTCGGTCAGCTCCCGCGCCGACATCTCCGGCTGGAGGTCATAGGTTGCGACCTTGGGCGAGGGCACCATGATCCGCTCCTCGCCCGGCAGCACGGCTTCCCGTCCGCCGTTCAGGAAATAGGTCACGTGCGGGTATTTCTCGGTCTCGGCCATGCGCAGCTGCCGCAGCCCGGCGCGGGAGACGACCTCGCCCAGCAGATCCTCCATCGACTGCGGCGGAAAGAGGGTGGCGAGGTGGCGGTCCAGCGCCTCGGAATACTGGGTCATGCCGACCGCCGCGGCGAAGGCCACCCGCCGGCGCGGGAAAGCGTCGAAGTTCGGATCGACCAGGGCGGAGAGGATCTCGCGCACGCGGTCGGCGCGGAAGTTGAAGCAGATCAGCCCATCCCCATCCCTCGCGCCGCGATAATCGCCGATGATGCGGGGCGTGATGAACTCGTCCGTCTGGCCGGCGGCATGCGCGGCGGCCAGCGCCTCGGCGGCGGTGGCGTGGCGTTCGCCCTTGGCCTCCACCATCGCCTCATAGGCCAGGCGCACGCGGTCCCAGCGCTTGTCGCGGTCCATCGCGTAGTAGCGGCCGCAGAGCGTCGCGATCCGCGTCCCGGCCGGCAGCCTGGCCTCGATCTCGCGCAGGTATTCGGGCGCCGAGCTGGGCGGCGTGTCGCGGCCGTCGGTCCAGGCATGCAGCAGCACCGGCACCCCGGCCTCGGCCACCGTCCGGGCGAGCGCCACCGCATGGTCCTGATGGGAATGCACCCCGCCGGGGGAGAGCAGCCCCATCAGGTGCATCCGCCCGCCGCTGCGGCGAAGCGCGGCGATCGCCTCGGTCAGGGCGGGCAGGCGGGCCAGGCTGCCGTCCTCGATCGCGGTATCGATGCGCACCAGATCCTGCATCACGATGCGCCCGGCACCGATGTTGAGGTGCCCGACCTCGCTGTTGCCCATCTGGCCCTCCGGCAGGCCGACATCGCGTCCGCTGGTCGCCAGGAAGCCGCGCGGCCCCTCGGCCCAGAGCGCGTCGAAATGGGGCGTGCGCGCCAGGGCGATGGCGTTGTCCGCCTTCTCCTCCCGCCAGCCCCAGCCATCCAGCACCACCAGCATCACGGGTTTGGGCATCGCGCAGTCCTCGCTGTTCCCGGCGGGCATAGCGGCAAGCGGCGCGGCTTTCCACATCGGCGGGCGCCGCCTGGCGGCCGCCCTTGGTGCCGGGCGCGGTGGCTGAGCTCACGCAGCCGCCTGCGCCACCGCCGCCGCCGTCACATTGACGATGCCGCGCGCGGTCACGCTCGGGACCAGCACCTCGATCGGCCGGTTCATGCCGAGCAGCAGCGGCCCGACCTGCAGCCCCTCCGCCGCCGCCTTGATGAGGTTGAAGGCAATGTTGGCGGCATCGAGATTGGGCATGACCAGCAGATTGGCCGGCCCCGTCAGCTTCGGATCGGGCACCGCGCGCTGCAGGATGGCGGGCACGAGTGCGGCATCGGCGTGCATCTCCCCATCCACCTCGAGCGTCGGGTCGGCCTCCCTGATCAGCCGTAGGGCGGCGCGCATCCGCCGCGCCGAGGGTGCCTGCGAGGCGCCGAAGGAGGAGTGCGAGAGCAGCGCCGCCCGCGGGGTGATGCCGAAGGCGCGGATCTTCTCGGCGGCCAGCCGCGTCATCTCCGCGATCTGCTCGGCGGTCGGCTCGATCAGCAGATGGGTGTCGACGAAGAAGAGGGCACCCGCCGGCACGATCACCGCGGTCAGCGCATAGACGCGGGAGACGGCCGGGGACTTGCCGATCACGTCGAGCGCATGGTGCCAGTGGCGCATCCAGTCGCCCGAGCCGCCGACCAGCGCCGCATCGGCCTGCCCCGCCTCGAGCAGCAGGGCGGCGGCGACGGTGGGCCGGGTCCGCACCCGCCGCCCCGCCGCATCGGGCGGGATGCCGCGCCGGCCCACCTTGCGGATGTAGAGCTCCACGAGCGGGGCGAAGACCGCCTCATCGGTCATCGGGTCGAGCACGCGGACCGACTGCCCGATCCGCATGCGCAGGCCGAGCGCCGCGATGCGCTCCGCGATCACCTCCCGCCGGCCGATCAGGATCGGCTCGGCGATGCCCTCATCGAGCACGGTCTGCACCGCGCGCAGGGTGCGCTCGTCCTCCCCCTCCCCGTAGACGACGCGGCCCGGGCGGCGGCGCGCCACCTCGAAGAGCGGGCGCATCAGATTGCCCGAGCGGTAGACGAAGCGCTCGAGCTCGGCGCGATAGGCCGCCCAATCGCGGATCGGCCGGCGCGCCACCCCGCTCTCCATCGCCGCCCGCGCCACGGCGGGGGCGACCTCCAGGATCAGCCGGGGGTCGAAGGGTTTGGGGATGATGTAGTCGGGCCCGAAGACCGGAGCATGGCCGCCATAGGCCGCGGCCACCACCTCGGAGGCCTCCATCCGCGCCAGCGCCGCGATCGCCTCCACGGCGGCGAGCTTCATCGCCTCGTTGATCGTGGTCGCCCCGACATCGAGCGCGCCGCGGAAGATGAAGGGGAAGCAGAGGACGTTGTTGACCTGGTTCGGATAATCGCTGCGCCCGGTGGCCACGATCGCATCCGGCCGCATCGCGCGCACCGCTTCCGGCAGGATCTCGGGCTCGGGGTTGGCCAGCGCCAGCACGAGCGGCTTGGGCGCCAGCTTGGTCAGCCATTCGGGCTTCAGGACCCTCGGGGCAGAGAGGCCTAGGAAGATGTCCGCCCCGTCCAGCACCTCCTCGAGCCGACGGGCCGGGGTGTCCTGCGCATAGGCCGCCTTGTAGGGGTCCGTCCCCGGCCGGCCCTGCCAGATCACGCCCTCGATGTCGCAGACCCAGATGTTGCGCCGCGGCAGACCCATGGCGACCAGCAAATCGAGGCAGGCGAGCGCGGCCGCCCCACCGCCGGTGTTGACCAGCTTCACATCCTGCAGCCGCTTGCCCTGCAGCAGCAGGCCATTGCGGATGGCGGCGGCGACGATGATCGCGGTGCCGTGCTGATCGTCGTGGAAGACCGGGATGTTCATCCGCGCGCGGAGCTCGCGCTCGATGGCGAAGCACTCGGGGGCCTTGATGTCCTCGAGGTTGATGGCCCCGAAGGAGGGCTCGAGCGCCGCCACGATCTCGACAAAGCGCGCCGGGTCGCGCTCCGTGATCTCGATGTCGATGGAATCGATGCCGGCGAACTTCTTGAACAGCACCGCCTTGCCCTCCATCACCGGCTTGGCGGCGAGCGCCCCGATCGCGCCCAGGCCGAGCACGGCGGTGCCGTTGGTGATGACCGCGACCAGATTGCCGCGCGCCGTGTAGTCGAAGGCGGTATCGGGATCGGCGGCGATCGCTTCGGCAGCGGCGGCCACCCCGGGCGAATAGGCAAGGGCAAGGTCGCGCTGGGTGGCCATGCGCTTGGTCGGCTCGACCGCCAGTTTCCCGGGCCGCGGCAGGCGGTGGTAGTCGAGCGCGGCGCGGCGGAAGTCCTCGTCCATGCTGCCCCCCTCTGGCTCAGGGCTGCACCATGCGGGCGGGGCGGGGCGGGCGCAACCGCGGGGGGCGGCGGGCAGGCCGGCGCGGCGCCGCCTCCGATCGACCGGCGGGCCA
>JANWYF010000189.1 GCA_025057055.1 Rhodovarius sp.
TGCGTGCCGAAATGCAGCACCGCATGCGCGGCGAAATCCTCGCGAATCCAGCGATAAAAGGCCGAGAAGGCGTGGGTGGGGGCGAAGCCGCGCTCGAACAGGAGGCGCATCGGGTCGCCCTCGTAGCCGAAGGCGGGCTGGATGCCGACGAAGACATGGCCGAAGCGCGCACCCAGCACCTGGATCGCCGATCCGTCGCTCTGCTGGCGCCCCGGTGCCGGACCCCAGACGCGCTCGATCTCGGCCAGCCAGGGCTGGCGGCGCACATGCTCATCGGTGCCGATCCGGGCATGGACATTGGCGATCGCGCCGTAGCGTCCGGCATTGCCCTCGAGGATCGCCGCCTTCAGCGCCTCGAGGCTGTCGGGCAGGTCGACGCGGTAGCCGGCCTCCCGCATCGCCCGCAGCAGGTTCCAGAGGGATTCGAACACGGCAAGATAGGCCGCACTGCCGATATTGCCGGCATTGGGCGGGAAGCTGAACAGCACCACCGCCACCTTCCTCTCGGCGCGGGGCTTGCGCCTGAGGTCGACCAGCCGTGCCACCCGACGCGCGAGCATGGCCGCCCGCTCCGGCTCGGCCACCATGTTCTCGGCGCAGCGGATGCCATCGCAGCCCGGGCAGGGCGTCCCGCCCGGGGCCGCGCCGCACCGCCCGCCGAAGGTGATCGGCCCGATCGCCCCGTCGAGCTCCGGGATCGCGACCATCATCGTCGCCTCGACCGGCAGCAGCCCGCGGTCGGACCGGCGCCAATCGGCAATGCGCTGGAACTCGAGCGGATGGGCAACGATGTAGGGCACATCGAGCCGGGCCAGCATCGCCTCGGCCGCGCGGGCGTCGTTGTAGGCCGGCCCGCCGACCAGGGAAAAGCCGGTGAGCGAGACCACCGCATCCACGCTTGGCCGGCCATCCTCCATGAAGAAGGCCTCGATCGCCGGGCGTGCGTCGAGCCCTGCGGCGAAGGCCGGCACGACCGAGAGCCCCTCGGCCTCGAGCGCGGCGATCGCCCCCTCATAGTGGCCCGCATTGCCGGCCAGGACATAGGAGCGCAGCAGCAGCACCCCGACCCTGCCCCGGCTGCCGCGCCGCGGCAGATCGCGCAGCCGCTCAGTGATGCGGCCCGGCAGCGCGGGATGGAAAAGCCCGACCTCCGGGTAATGCCGCGGCGGATCAGCCTGCAGGCGGCCGGCGAGAGAGGCGCGCGGCCCGGCCGCATAGCGGCTGATCAGCAGCCGCAGCATGTTGGCGATGTTCTCGGCACTGCCTGCCAGCCAGTATTGCAGGCAGAGGAAATAGGCGCGCAGATCCTGCGCGGGGCCGGGGATGAAGCGCAGGATTTTCGGCAGCTCGCGCAGCAGCTTCATCTGCCCGGCGCCGGAGGCATGCGGCCCCTTGCGCGCACCGCGCAGCCGCTTGAGCAGCCCGATCAGCCCCTTCGCCTCGCCCGCCATGGAGAAACGGCCAAGCCGCGTCAGCCGCATCACCTCGGGCGCCGAGAGCAGGCCGATGAGCGCATCGCACTGTTCGCGGCGCGCAGTGAGCGCGGGCAGCACGAGCCTGACATGCTCCTCGAGGAAGAGCATGGCGGCGATGAGGATATCCGCGCGCGCGATATCGGCATGGCAGCGCTCCAGCGCCTGGGGGCAGGCGGCCCAGTCATCGGCCGAGTGGATGGCGAGCTCGATCCCCGCATGGTCCCGCCGCAGCGCCGCCGCCGCCTCCCGCGCAGCGGCGCCGAGGTGGCTGTCCATGGTGACGATGGTGATGCGCAGCGGCACCACCTCCTCAGCGGGCGAAGTGCGCCTTGGCGTCATAGAGGGTCTCGACCGTGATGGTGCGAATGCCCCGCTCGGCAGCGAAGCGTTCGGTGTTGCGGCGGGCCTTGCCGCGCACGAAGAAGGGGATCTTCCGCAGCTCGCGCTCGGCCTCGGCGGTCCAGCCGGGGGCGGCGGCTGCGGCGAGCGGGGATGCATCGGGGCCGCCGGCAGCGGGGGCGGAGGCAGCGGCTGCCGTCAGGGCCGGCGAGGGCGCCGCGATCCGCCCCGCCCCGAGGTGGGAAGGCAGGGCGCCGTCGTGGAACTCGCGATCCTCGCGGAACATCGCGAGGAGATGCTCCTCGAGCCCCATCATCAGCGGATGGACCCAGCTGTCGAAGAGCACATTGGCCCCTTCGAAGCCCATCACCGGCGAGTAGCGGGCGGGAAAGTCCTGCACATGCACCGGCGCCGAGATCACGGCGCAGGGCAGGCCGAGCCGCTTGGCGATGTGCCGCTCCATCTGGGTGCCCAGGACAAGCTCGGGCTGCGCGGCCTCGATCGCGCGTTCCACCTCCAGGTAATCATCGGTGATCAGCGGCTCCACGCCGTAGAGGGCGGCCGCCTCGCGCAGTTCGCGCGCGAACTCCCGCGAATAGGTGCCAAGGCCGCAGATGCTGAAGCCGATCTCCCGCGCCGCCACGCGGGCGGCTGCGATGGCGTGCGTGGCATCGCCGAAGATGAAGACGCGCTTGCCGGTGAGGTAGGTGGAATCGACGCTGCGCGCATACCAGGGCAGCCGCGACTGATCCTCGAGATCGCGCGGCTCGACCCCCGCCAGCTCCGCCACTTCTCGGATGAACTCCCGCGTGGCGCCAACGCCGATCGGGATGGTGCGCGTGCGCGGCATCTTGTGTGCGCGCGCGAGCCAATCGGCGGCCGGCCCGGCTGTCTCGGGGTAGAGCACCACGTTGAAGTGAGCCTCCGTCAGCCGCGCCAGATCGGAGGGCGAGGCGCCGGCCGGCGCCACCACCTGGACCCGGATGCCGAGCGCCTCGAGCAGGCGGCGGATTTCGCGGACATCGTCGCGGTGGCGGAAGCCAAGGGCCGTCGGCCCCAGGATGTTGCAGCTCGCACGCGGGGCAGGGGCGGCGGCTGGGCGCACGAAGGCGCGGCAGAGGCGATAGAAGGTCTCGGCGCTGCCCCAGTTCTCCTTCTTGGAGTAGGCCGGCAGCTCGACCGCCACCACCGGCACCGGCAGCCCAAGCCCGCGCGCCAGGCCGCCGGGATCATCCTGGATCAGCTCGGCGGTGCAGCTTGCGCCCACCAGCAGCGCCTCGGGGCGGAAGCGTTCGCAGGCCTGGGCGGCGGCGGTCTTGAACAGCTCTGCGGTATCGGCGCCCAGGTCGCGCGCCTGGAAGGTGGTGTAGGTGACGGGCGGACGCCGATCGGCGCGCTCGATCATGGTGAAGAGCAGATCGGCGTAGGTATCGCCCTGCGGCGCATGCAGCACGTAATGCAGGCCGCGCATCCCGGCGGCGACGCGCATCGCCCCCACATGCGGCGGTCCCTCATAGGTCCAGAAGGCGAGCTCCATGGCCTTCACACCTCAATGAGGCCAGCGCGGCGCAGGGGGCGCGCGAA
>JANWYF010000029.1 GCA_025057055.1 Rhodovarius sp.
CGGCGGACGGGGGGTGGTGGCGCCGCGGCTGCGCGCCCGCGGCATCGCCGAGGTGGTGAGCATGGACCTCTCCCCCGCCATGGCCGCCCGCAACGGCGGCCTGGCCGTGGCCGGGGAGGAGGAGTGGCTGCCCTTCGCCCCTGAAAGCTTCGACCTGATCGTGGCCAGCCTGTCGCTGCATACGGTCAACGACCTGCCGGGGGCGCTGCTGCAGATCCGCCGGGCGCTGCGGCCCGATGGGCTCTTTCTGGCTTCGCTGCCCGGGCTCGGGACGCTCCAGCCGCTGCGCGAGGCGCTGCTCACCGCCGAGCTTGCGCTGACGGGTGGTGCCTCTCCCCGCGTCTTCCCCTTCCCCGATCTGGCGGATATGGCCGCCCTGCTGCAGCGGGCGGGCTTTGCCCTGCCGGTGGCCGATCTGGCGGTGCTGCCGCTCGCCTATCGCAGCGCGCAGGCGCTGGTGGCGGATCTGCGCGCGGCCGGGGAGCAGAACGCGCTGTGCGCGCGGAACCGGCGCATCCCGCCGCGCGCCCTCTTCGCCCTGGCCTTTGCGGAACTCGAGGGCAAGGGCAGCCCGATTGCCCTCGACCTGCCGCTGCTGATGTTGACCGGCTGGGCCCCGCATGAGAGCCAAAGCCGCCCCGCCCGTCCCGGCAGCGCCACGGTCAGGCTGGCCGATGCGCTCGGCGTCATCGAACAGGGCGCGGGCGAAAAGGCAGGGGGCTGAGGAGCCCAGCGCTGCCCACTCAGCCCCGCGCCGCCTTGTAGGCCCGCGCCTCCTCGAGGCTCCCGACGCCGCCATGGGCGGCGCTCCAGGCCAGGGGGTTTTCAAGGAAGCGGCGCACCTCGGCCAGTGCGGCTTCGCTGAAATAGGGGCGCTCCTTGCAGACCTCGAGCACATCCCACCAGGTGCAGAGGTGATGCAGCGACAGGCCCATGGCCCGGAGCTCGTCGAAACTGCCGGGGAAGACGCCGTAGAAGAAGACGACGAAGGTGTGGTCGCAGATCGCCCCGGCCTCGCGCAGGGCGGTTGCGAACTGGATCTTGCTGCCGCCGTCGGTGGTCAGGTCCTCCACCAGCAGGGTGCGCTTGCCCACCGGCACATCGCCCTCGATTCGGGCATTGCGGCCGAAGCCCTTGGGCTGTTTGCGCACATAGGCCATCGGCGCCATCATCCGATCGGCCATCCAGGCGGCGAAGGGAATGCCCGCCGTCTCCCCGCCGGCCACGCATTCGATGCTCTCGAAGCCGACATGGCGCTGGATCTTCTCGGCGCCCAGATCGCAGATCTTGGCCCTTGCGCGGGGGAAATAGATGATCCGGCGGCAGTCGATGTAGACGGGGCTCTTCCAGCCGGCGGTGAAGGTGTAGGGCTCCTCCGGCCGGAAATTGATGGCCTGGATTTCGAGCAGGATGCGCGCCGTGGTCAGTGCCGCATCGCGGTCCCAGTCGGAGGCATGGGAGATGGTCATGGGGCAGGCTCCTTCACTCCCGCTGCCTAGAGCAGCTTCCGGCCGGAGGAAATCACGGGGCGGCGCCGGACCCCGCGCGGGGCGGGGCGGGAGGGGCCGTGGCGCGCGCGGGGCCGCGCGGAGCCCGGGCTGATGGCGCGCACACCCCTGCCCAGGCGCGGCTCCTGGCGCCGGCCTCACCCTGAGCCAGACCGGTGCCCCATGCCCCCGCCCCGCCGTCCCGGCCGGCTGAACCCGCGCGCCCGGCGGCCCGCCCTGCCGCGGCTGCTCTTCGCGGCGGCGCTGCTCCTCCTTCTGGGCGCGGCTGGTTTGCGGCTGGCCGTGGAGCGGGGCGGCGTCTGGCCGGAGCCCGGTCCGGCCATGCCGGAGGAAGTGGCGCGCGAGGGCAGCGGCGAGCCCCCTGCTCGGCTGGCCGGGCCGGCGGAGGTGGTGGATGCCGACACCATCCTGCTGGCGGGCCGTCTGGTGCGGCTCGAGGCGATCGATGCACCGGAACGCCGCCAGCCTTGCCGGCGGGCCGATGGCTCGCCCTGGGCCTGCGGGGAGGCGGCGGCAGAGGCCCTCACGGCCTTCTTGCGGGAACGCCCGGTGGTCTGCACGCTTCAGGGCAGCGACCGCTTCGCCCGGCTGGTCGGCCGTTGAGAGGCGGACGGCGAGGACATCCAGGCCTGGCTGGTGCGCGAGGGCTGGGCGCTTGCCTACAGCCGCTACTCCGACCGCTACCGGCCGGAGGAGGAGGAGGCACGGCGTCAGGGCCCGGGGATGTGGCAGGGCCCCTTCGAC
>JANWYF010000233.1 GCA_025057055.1 Rhodovarius sp.
CAGAGCGAGCTCCGGCGCGAGGTGGGCGCGGTGCAGATAGGGCGTGCCGACTTCGACCGGCCGCATGCCGAGCTCGCGCGAGAGAAAGCGGGCGAGCGGCACCTCGAGCTGACTGTCGGGCATGAAGAAGATGGATTTGCCGGCCAGCTGCGGCCGCAGGCGCGAGAGTGCCTCGCGGGCGCGGCGTTCGGGCAGGGAAGTGGCCTCGCGCAGGCGGGCGGGGGCGATGCCCATGGCCTCAGCAGCGGCGGCAAGCCAAGCGCTGGTGCCCTCTGCCCCGAGGGGGAAGAGGGCCGGGATATGCCGCGCCCCGCGCAGCTCCAGCTGCCGCGCCGTCTCGGCGAGGAAGGGCTGGGCGAGCAGGAAGCGGGTGCCGCGCCCGACTGCGGGGAGGTCCTGGGCCCGGCGCGGCGGCAGGAAGGCACAGCGCGGCATCCCCATCGCCGCGAAGAGGCGGGCGAGTTGATCCTCCACCACCTCGGCCAGGGCGCCCGCGATCAGCAGCTGCGGCGCGTCATCCGCGGGCATCTGCGGCACCAGGGCAGCGAGGCAGGCATCCTCGCCCTGGGTGAAGGTGGTCTCGATGCCGCTGCCCGAGTAGGAGAGCACGCGCACGCCGCGGGGGCGGAAGAGGGCATCCAGGCGCTGGGCCGCGCGCGCGAGGTCGAGCTTGATCACCTCCGACGGGCAGGAGCCGACCAGGAAGAGCAGGCGGATATCGGGGCGGCGGTCGATCAGGCGGGCGACGGTGCGATCCAGCTCCTCATTCGCGTCGGCAAGGCCCGCAAGATCGCGCTCCTGCAGGATGGCGGTGGCAAAGCGCGGTTCGGCGAAGATCATCACGCCGGCGGCCGATTGCAGCAGATGGGCACAGGTGCGGCTGCCGATGACCAGGAAGAAGGCGTCCTGGATCTTGCGGTGCAGCCAGACGATGCCGGTCAGGCCGCAGAACACCTCGCGCTGGCCGCGCTCCAGGAGCACCGGCCGGTCGCTGCAACCCCGCTCGAGCACCGCCGCCGACATCAGGCCCGCGCCTCGATCCGGGCCTGGCGCAGCTTCATGACGAACTGCGCCGCATTGATCAGGTAGGCGGCATAGGCGGCCAGCGCGAGCCAGACGCGGAAGTGGGCATCGCCGAGGCCGAAGAGGAAGGCGCCGACATAGGCGGTGTGCAGCGCGAGCACCAGGATCGAGAACACATCCTCCCAGAAGAAGGATGCGGCGAAGAGGTAGCGGCCGAAGACCGCCTTCTCCCAGATCGCGCCCGTGACCATGATGGCATAGAGCACGAGCGTCTTGATGACGACCGAGAGTTCGGCGGCGAACAGCCCCTCTCCGGTCAGCAGCCAGCGCGCGAGCAGGCCGAGGGAGACGGCAAAGACCAGGAACTGCAGCGGCGCGAGGATGCCTTGGACCATGGTCCAGGGGCTCGCGTCGCGGCGGGCGCGTTCCTCGGGCGTGTAGACCGGGCGCCGGCGGGCGGCGTGGCGGCGCGTGCAGCGTCCGGAGGCGTAGCCGAAGGGGCTGTTGTCGATCTGGGCGATGACGCGGTCGAGCGCGCTCGAGAGCATGGGCGGATCATCCCTCTCGCCGCCGGCCCCGATCGATGCGATGAAAGAACCATCCCAGAGATGCTGAGCTGTTTCCCAGATGTTCTCTGATCGCACCGGTCGGATTGATACCGGCTTGGTAACGATCAGCCTAGGAGCCCCCGGACCCCAGTGTCAAGCGAGATTGACGTAAAGTAACGTTGACATCGTTTCCGCCGCGCACCCATACTGCCAGCGGAACGATCCGCCATGCCAGATCTTTCTCCCGGCCCCAGCCAGGCCCTCCCCTTCCCCTTCGGCAGCGCCGGCACCGCACCGCGCGCCCCCGCCCCGGCCTGCGCCGCAGCCGGCCACCGCCAGACCCTCGTCGAGGCCCTTCAGCATCAGGTGATCCCGGCCCTGCGCGAGCGCCACCCGCCACCCCCCCGGCCGCGCGCCGAGAGCGAGGCCCTGGTCGAAGAACTCCTCGCCGGGGGCAGCGGTGAGGCTCTCATCGATCGCTTCCTGCGCGCCGGCTGGTCCTTCGAGGCGCTGGCGCTTTGCCTCCTCGCCCCCGCTGCGGTCCGCCTCGGCGAGATGTGGCAGGAGGATCGCTGTTCCTCCGCCGCCGTCACCCTCGGGCTCTGGCGCCTGCGCCGGCTCCTCGCCCGTGCCGCCGAGCTGCTGCCCGCGCCGATCTGCGCACCCAACCCCGCGCGTTCCATCCTGCTCGCCCCCCTGCCCGGGGAGCAGCATGATTTCGGTCTGGCCATGGTGGCCGAGTTCCTGCTGCGCGCGGGCTGGATCGTGCTGCACAGCCGGCCGTGCCATCAGAAGGCGCTGGTCGATGACATCCGCGCCCTGCGCCCGGCGGTGGTCGGCCTGGCCCTGGCCAGCGTCGAGGCGGAGGGCGAAGTGGCCCTCCTGCTGCGGCTGATCCGGCAGAGCCTGCCCGATGCGCCGCCGGTCATGTTGGGCGGCCCTGCCATCGCACGCGATCCCGATCTGGCCCGCCGCTGCGGAGCCGATGCCGCGGCCTGCTGCGCGCGCAGCGCCCTCCGGGCGGCGGAGGGCCTGCTCCCCCTCGCGTCCCGCAACCCTCTCCCGGTGAGAATGGAGCGCTGTGTCCGAAGCACAGGCACAGGAGGAGGCGTTCCGGAACCTCGATCCGGACGCCACGGCGCGCCTCGTCTCGGCCGCTGCTGACGCCGTCTTCGTGCTGGATGGATCCGGCATGATCCAGAGCGTCCGCTTCGGCTTCGGCGAGCAGGAGACAGGGCTGTCCGCCCTGCGCGCGCTGGCTGGCAGCCGCTTTGTGGACTGTGTCCTGCCCGACAGCCGCAGCAAGGCGGCCGCCCTGCTCGAGGAGGCGCGGTTGGGCCGTGCGCGGCCGCGCCACATCAACATCTCCCCCGCGCGGGGGCAGAGCCTCGCCATGATGTGCGCCGCCGCCCCCGCCGGGGCCGGGCATCTCGTCGTCTGCGGCCGCGATCTGCGCCCGCTGACCAGCCTGCAGCAGCAGCTGGTCGAGGCGCTGCAGGCGGTGGAGCGCGACTATGCCCGGCTCAAGCAGACCGAGACGCGCTATCGCCTGCTGTTTCAAATGTCGGGCGAGCCGGTGCTGCTGGCCGATGCGGCCACCTTGCAGATCGTCGAGACCAACCTGGCGGCGGAGCGGCTGATCTCCTCCCTCCCCGCGGCCGTGCGCGATCTGCCGGGGCTTTTCGAACCTGCCTCGGGCCCGCGCCTGTCCGAACTTCTGGCCGAGGCGCGCAGCGCCGGCCGAGCCGAGGAGGTGCCGCTGCGCCTGCGCGGGCGGGATCGCGACGGGCTCGTCTCGGCCTCTCTGGTCCGGCAGGACTCGCAGCTGCTCTTCCTGCTGCGAATCGCCACCGGCGAGGCCAGGCCCCAGCAGCTGCCGCCCGAACAGGCCCGCATGGCCGCCTTCGTCGAGGTCTCCCCCGATGCCATCGTTCTGGCAAGCGGCGAGGGCAAGGTGCTCGGGGCCAATCCCTCCTTCCTCTCGCTCGCCGAACTCGCCTCCCTCTCGCAGCTCGAGGGCGAGACGCTCGGCCGCTTCCTCGGCCGGCAGGAGGTGGAGTTCGAGGTGCTGCTCGCCAATCTGCGCCTGCGCGGTCCGGTGCGCCTGCTCCAGACCGTGCTGCGCGGGGCGCTGGGCGGAGAGACCCGCGTCGAACTCGCCGCCGCCGCCGTCCCCGGCCTCGATCAGCCTGTCTACGGCTTTGCGATCCGCGACATCGGCGCCCGTCCGGCCGCGCCGCAGGGCGTGGGGCAGGGCGCGGTCGGCTTCGCGCCCGGCCAGCTTGCCGAGCTGGTCGGCCATGTCCCGCTGCGCGAGCTGGTGCGCGAGGCGACCGACGTGATCGAGAAGCTGGCGATCGAGGCTGCGCTCGAGCTCGCCGGCGACAATCGCGCGCTGGCTGCCGAGATGCTCGGCCTCTCGCGCCAATCCCTCTACGTCAAACTGCGCCGCTTCGGAATCGGCGACAGCGGGCGCGACGCCGGCGATCCCCCGGAAGAGCAGGAGGAGGCCTGATGCTGGGTCACGCCATCGCCCTGCCTGCACCCTCGGCGGTGCTCGAACTGCTCAAGCCGGTCACCTGGTTTCCGCCGTGCTGGGCCTTCCTCTGCGGTGTGGTCTCGGCCGGCGTGCCGCTCTCCGGCCATGCAGGAGAGATCGCGCTCGGCCTGCTGCTCTGCGGCCCCATGGTGTGCGGCGCAAGCCAAGCGCTCAATGACTGGTACGATCGCGAGGTGGATGCGATCAACGAACCCCATCGGCCGATCCCCTCGGGCCGGATTCCCGGCCGCTGGGGCCTCTTCATCGCCTGGGGCTGGGCGGGGCTGTCGCTGCTGGTGGCGGCGCTGCTCGGCCCCGTCGTGGTGGGCGCGACGCTGATCGGGCTGTTCTTCGCCTGGGCCTATTCCGCCCCGCCGCTGCGGCTGAAGCTCGACGGGTGGTGGGGCAATGCCGCCTGCGGGCTCTCCTATGAGGGGCTCGCTTGGGTCACCGGCGCGGCGGTGATGCTGGGCGGGGCCCTGCCGCCGGTCGAGATCCTCCTCCTCGCCCTGCTCTACTCGATCGGGGCGCATGGGATCATGACGCTCAACGACTTCAAGGCGATCGAGGGGGATCGCCGCATGGGCGTGCGCTCCCTGCCGGTGCAGCTCGGGCCGGAGCGCGCGGCGCGGCTTGCCTGCTGGGTCATGGCGCTGCCGCAGGTCGTGGTGATCCTGCTTCTCATCCACTGGGCCAAGCCCTGGCATGGGCTGGCCATCGCCGGTCTTCTCGCCGCGCAGGTCCTCGCCATGCTGCGGCTGCTCGAGGATCCGCGCGCCCGCGCGCCCTGGTTCAACGCGGTGGGCGTGCTGCTCTCGGTGGTCGGGATGATGGTCGCGGCGGCGGCCGTCGGGGGGCGACCGTGAGCGCCGCCGCCTTGGCGCGGGCCGCCTCCCCGGGCCTGTCCTGGCTCGGCATCCTGCGGCTTGGCCTGGTGCAGACGGCCCTGGGCGCGATCGTGGTGCTGACCACGAGCACCATCAACCGCGCGATGGTGGTGGAGATGGCGCTGCCCGCCACTCTGCCCGGCGTGCTGGTGGGCATTCACTACGCCATGCAGCTGCTGCGCCCGCGCATGGGCCATGGGGCCGATACCGGCGGGCGGCGCACGCCCTGGATCATCGGGGGCATGGCGGTGCTCGCCCTCGGCGGGGCGGGGGCGGCCTTGGCCACCAACCTCTTCGCCATCGGCCTGCTGGCGGGCGGGATCGCGGCGGTGATCGCCTTCCTGCTGGTGGGGGCCGGGGTGGGGGCGGCCGGCACCGCCCTGCTGACGCTGCTGGCAGCCGAGGTCGCACCGCAGCGCCGCGCCGCCGCCGGCACCATCGTGTGGCTGATGATGATCGCGGGATTTGCCCTCACCGCCACCCTGGCCGGCCGGCTGCTTGACCCCTTCTCCCCGCAGCGGCTGCTCGCGGTCTGTTCCGGGATCAGCTTCGCCGCCTTCCTGCTGGCCGTGGTGGCGGTGTGGGGGGTGGAGAGCGGGGCGCGGCCGCCGGCCCGGCGCGAGGTCCCATTCCGCACCGCGCTCTTGCATGTCTGGGCCGAGGCCTCGGCGCGCCAGTTCACGATCTTCGTCTTCGTCTCGATGTTCGCCTATGCGACCGCCGATCTCGTGCTCGAACCCTTCGCGGGGGAAGTGTTCGGCCTGACCATCGGGCAGTCCACCGCGCTCGCCGGGCAGCAGCATGCGGGTGTGGCGGTTGGCATGGTGCTCGTCGCACTGGCCGGCTCGCTTGGGCGCGGGCGGTTCGGCTCGCTGCGCGCCTGGCGGGTGGGCGGCTGCATCTTCTCGGCCCTGGTGCTGGCGGCGCTGGCCGGTGCCCGCCCGGGCTTTCCGCTCGCCCTCGGCTTCTTCCTGCTCGGTGTGGGCAACGGCGCCTTCGCCGCGGCGGCGATTGCGACGATGATGCAGCTTGCCGGGCGCGAGGGGGAGGAGCGCGCCGGCATGCGCATGGGTCTGTGGGGCGCGGCGCAGGCCATCGCCTTCGGCCTGGGCGGCCTGATGGGCACGGTTCTGGTCGATCTCGGCCGGCTGGCCACCGGCCAGGCCGCGCTCGCCTATGCCCTGGTCTTTGCGACGGAGGCCCTGCTCTTCCTCGTCTCCGCCATCCTTGCCTATCGCGTCGGCGCCCCCGCGCGCCGCGCCCTGCCGGAGGGAGCACACGCGTGATGGAGACCTTCGACGTCGTGGTGGTGGGGGGCGGCCCGGCGGGCGCGACCGCGGCCGATGATCTGGCCCGCGCCGGGCATCATGTGCTGCTGCTGGATAGGGCCGGGCGGATCAAGCCCTGCGGCGGGGCCATCCCACCGCGCGCGATCCGCGACTTCGAGATCCCGGACAGCCTGCTGGTGGCGCGCATCACCTCTGCCCGCATCGTCTCGCCCAAGGGGCGGATGGTGGACATGCCGGTCGGCAACGGCTTCGTCGGCATGGTCGATCGCGAGCATTTCGACGAATGGCTGCGCCGGCGCGCCGCGGCCCATGGGGCGGAGTGGCGGCGCGGCAACTTCGAAGCGCTGCGCCGCGATGCCGACGGCACCGCGATCATCGACTACCTGCCGAAGGAGGGAGGTGGCCTGGTCTCGGTAAGGGCGCGCTGCGTCATCGGTGCCGACGGCGCGCTGAGCCGGGTCGCACAGCAGGCCCTGCCGGACCTCAGGCCGCCGCGCTGCGTCTTTGCCTATCACGAGATCGTGGAAAGCCCGCAGGGCGGGGAGTGGGATCCGCGCCGCTGCGACGTCATCTACCAGGGCCGGCATTCACCGGATTTCTACTCCTGGATCTTCCCGCATGGGCCGACC
>JANWYF010000243.1 GCA_025057055.1 Rhodovarius sp.
GCGCGTCAGTTCGGGTGGGCGGGGCAGGCTGCCGGTGTGGGTGCAGCGGATCATCCGCTCATCCCTCCCAGCCATGCGGCTCCCCGGCCAGCCAGCGGCGCCCGGCGGCGTAGAGCGCCTCGACCTTCGGGCCGGTCAGCCCCGGCATATCCGGCTTGACCTGGTAGCCGATGCGGGTCTGCAGATAGGCGAGGTGGCGATAGCCTTCGGGGAAGCGGGCCAGGAGCTCGGGGTCCAGCCGCAGGTGCACCCCCGGCTCCACCGGGTCCATCCGGTCCTTCTCGTAGATCGGCTGGCGCAGCACGATGCCCCAGCGCCCGTCTCGCTCCTCGATGAAGTCGTAGAAGCGGCCGGTACAGACCACATCGACCAGCACGCCATCGACGCGCGCGCGCTGGCTGATCGTCATCTTGGTCTGGGCGATGGCCCGTGCGCCGGCCAGTTCGACGCTGATGCCGCCCAGGAAATGCAGGATCGAGACGCCGCGGGCGAAGCCGGCCTTGCTCGCCGCGATGAACTCTGCCGCCGGGGCCTGGCACCAGGTGGCCATCATCCGCCCCTCCTCGTGCCAGCAGGTGGCGAAGCGGTCCCAATCCCCGGCATCGCGCCAGATCGCCCAGTTCTGCACCAGCTCCATCACGGCCAGTCGGCGCAGGATGTCGGCATCGGCCATGGCGGTCCCACCCCCTTGCGGTTTCGTTGGCATCGCGTAATCCGGGCGGGCGTCCAGGACAACGGGGCTTCAGCCATGACGATCACGCGCCGTGCCGGATTGATCGCTGCCCTTGGCCTGCCGGCGGCTGCTGCGGCCCAGCCGCGCTGGCCGGAACGGCAGGTGCGCTTCCTGCAGGGTTTTGCCCCCGGTGGGACGACCGACATCGTCGCGCGGCTGATCGCCCCCATCCTGCAGGCGAGCTTCGGCCAGCCGGTGGTGGTCGAGAACCGGCCCGGCGCCGGCTCCATGCTGGCCGCCGAGGCGCTGGCCCGTTCCACCGACGGGCATACCATCATGCTGATCAACAACGGCTTTGCCGTCTCGGCCGCGCTCTACCGGCGCCTGCCCTTCGACCCGCGGGCCGACATCGCCCCGCTGCACATGGTGGCCTCGATCGGGCTCGTGCTGCTGGTCGCCAACACGCCCGAGGCGCCGCGCAGCCTGCCCGAACTGATCGCCCGCGCCCGTGCCGCGCCGGGGGTGCTCAACCTCGCCACGGTGGGCGTGGGCTCGACCCAGCATTTCGTGGCCGAGGCGATCCAGGCCGCGGGCGGTTTCCGCCTGACCCATGTGCCCTATCGCGGCACCCCGGCGGCCCTGATCGCGCTGCGCAACGGCGAAGTGCAGGTGGTGAGCGAGACCGCCTCGGCCGTGATCGGCCAGATCCGCGCCGGAGAGGTGCGGGCGCTTGCGATCACCTCGGCCACGCGGTCGGCCCTGCTGCCCGATGTGCCGACGGTGGCCGAGCTGCTCGGCCAGCCCTTCGAGATCGAGACCTGGTTTGCCATCGCCGCCCCCGCCCATCCGCCGCCGGCCATGCTCGCCGCCATAGCCGCCGCGATGGAGCGCATCGCCGCCGATGCCGAGCTGCGCGGGCGGCTGACCGCCCTCGGCCTCGCCCCGCGCGAGCCGGGCACCCCCGCCAGCACCCGCGCGGCCGTCCATGCCGAGATCGCGCGCTGGGCGGAGGTGATCGAACGCACCAACATGGAAAGGCCCGGATGACCGATCGCACCGCCCCTGCCGACCACCCGATCCACCCGCTGATCGCGGCGCGCTGGAGCCCGCGCGCCTTCGACGAGACCCGCGCGATCTCGGCCGAGCAGCTTGCCACGCTGCTCGAGGCGGCGCGCTGGGCTGCCTCCTGCTTCAACGAGCAGCCCTGGATGTTCGTCACCGCCCGCCGCCACGACGAGCCCGAGGATTTCGCCCGTCTGCTCTCCCTCCTCTCCGAGAACAACCAGAGTTGGGCCTGGCGTTGCGGGGCGCTCGTCATCGGGCTTGCGCGGCAGACTTTCGCGGCCAACGGCAACGCGAATGCCATGGCGGGCTATGACCTCGGCCAGGCGGTGGCGCAGCTGGCGCTGCAGGCGGTGGCGATGGGCCTCATCACCCATCAGATGCGCGGCTTCGACATTGCGCGGGCGCGCAGCGAACTCCGCGTGCCCGCCGGGGTGGAGCCGATGGTGGCGATCGCGATCGGCCATCTCGGCGATGTCTCTGTCCTCAATGAGACCTATGCCGCGCGCGAGGTAGCACCGCGCGTGCGCAAGCCGCAGTCGGAGTTCGTGGTGCGCGGGCGGTTCTGACCGCCCCTGCCGGCGGCTTGCGCCGCATCAAGGCCGGGCGGGCGCGGGCAGGGCAAGCCTTGGGGCATGACCCTGCCACCCCTTCTGCTGCTGCTTCTCGCCCTCTCCCTGCTGCCGGTGCTGCTGGGCTGGCTGCTGGTCGGCCCCGCCCGCCCCTGGACCGACGAGCTGGCGGCCGCGGCTGGCCTTGCCGGGCTCAGCCTGCTGCTGCTGGGCTTCGTCCTCTCCGGCCGCTTCCCGCTCTATCCGCCCATGCCGATGGATCGGGTGCTGCGGCTGCACCGCAATCTGGCCCTGCTGGCCGGGCTTGCGCTCCTGCTGCTGCACCCCTTCCTCTACAGCACGCCCGATGGGGCGGCGATGCAGCGCCCGGACGATCCGACCCATGCCCAAGCCCTCGGCCTGGGTGGGGAGGGGATCCTGACCGGCATGCTGGCCTGGCTGCTGCTCGCGCTGCTGCTGGTCACCGCGCTGCGCCGGGCCGATCTGCCCTGGTCCTATGAGGCGTGGCGCGCCTGGCATGGCTGGAGCGGCCTGGTCATGGCGGGGCTTGCCGTGCACCACGCCCTGCATGTCGGTCGCTACGCCCGCGATCCCGTGGTCGCGGCGGTGTTGGTCGCCTTCCTCGGCCTCGGTGGGCTCAGCCTGCTTTACGTCTGGCTGCTGCGCCCGCTGCTGCTCGCGCGCCGGCCCTGGCGCATTGCGGCGCTGACGCCCCTGGCCGAGCGGAGCTGGGAACTGGTGCTCGAGCCCCTGGGCCATCCCGGCCTCTCCTACCGGCCCGGGCAGTTCGCCTGGCTGCGGCTGGCAACCGGCCCGCTGTCGCGGCGGGAACACCCCTTCACCATCGCTTCCGCCCCGGCCGAAGGGTCCAGGCTGCGATTCGTGGTCAAGGAGGTCGGCGATTTCACCCGCAGCATCGGGCGGCTGCCGGTCGGCGCGCGGGCCTATGTGGATGGGCCGCACGGGGCGCTCGGCCAGGGGCTCGAGGGGGCGGCCGGCCTCGTCTTCCTCTGTGGCGGCATCGGCATCGCACCCGCTCTGGCCATGTTGCGCCAGGCGGCGGCGGAGGGGGATGGGCGCCCCAAGCTTCTGGTCTGGGGCAACCGCCGCCCCTCCCAGATCTTCGCCGAGGAGGAGCTCGCGGCGGTGCCGGGCCTGCGCATCATCCATGTGCTGAGCGAGCCGCCGCCCGGCTGGCAGGGAGAGGTCGGCGTGCTCGACTCGGAGCGGATCCGGCGGCTGGTTGCGGCAGAGGCGGCGGCGGGCCATGCCTTCGTGCTCTGCGGGCCGGGGGCGATGCTGGATGAGGCGCGGCGAGGCTTGCGCGCGCTGGGCGTGCCGCCCGGGCGGATCCACAGCGAACGCTTCGACTGAGGCGGCCGCACCGCCTGACCCGGCGCGACCTGTTGGCGCTGGCCAAGCCCGCGCGCTTGGGGCATAAGGGGGGGCGCAGGCCGGCCCCGCTGGGGTGGGCCCGCGCCGGTGCGCCCGCTGCCGGGCCCCTGCGCAACCCGGAACACTCCGGCCCGGCATGGCATTTCCGGCCATGTGGGCGGCCTCGACCCCAAGCGCCAAGGCCATTCCGGCCCCCCGGCGCCGGGCCTCTCCGCACCGCATGCCCCGAAGTGCCCGTGCCGATGCGCATGGGCCGCGGGGCTGGCGCGCCTTCCGCAACAGAGGGCGGGCAGGGGCCCGCGCGAAGGACAACGCATGTTCGACAAGTACTACCGCAAGGAGATCTCCTGGGGCGGCCAGCTCCTGACGCTGGAGACCGGCAAGATCGCGCGCCAGGCCGACGGGGCCGTGATGGCCCGGCTTGGGGATACCATCGTGCTCTGCACCGCGGTCGGTGCCCGCAGCGTCAAGCCCGGGCAGGACTTCTTCCCGCTGACCGTCAACTACCAGGAGAAGGCCTTCGCCGCCGGCAAGATCCCGGGCGGCTTCTTCAAGCGCGAAGGGCGCCCTTCGGAGAATGAGACGCTTGTCTCGCGCCTGATCGACCGGCCGATCCGGCCGCTCTTCCCGCCGGGTTTCCGCAATGAGGTCCAGGTCATCGCGACCGTCCTGTCGCATGACCTGGAGAATGACCCCGACATCGTCGCGATGGTGGGCTGTTCGGCCGCGCTCACCCTCTCCGGCATTCCCTTCCTTGGGCCGATCGGGGCAGCCCGCGTGGGCTTCATCGACGGTGCCTATGTGCTCAATCCGACGGCGGCGCAGCGCAAGCTCTCGCGGCTCGATCTGGTGGTGGCCGGCACCAGCGAAGGCGTGCTGATGGTCGAGAGCGAGGCGGCCGAGCTGACCGAGGCCGAGATGCTCGGGGCGGTCAAGTTCGGCCATGAGGCCTATCAGCCGGTGATCCAGGCCATCATCGAGCTGGCCGAGGTGGCGGCCAAGGATCCCTGGGAGCTGCCGCCCGAGGATCCCTCGCTCGCCGCCCTCAAGGCGCGCATCGCCGAACTGGGCCGCGAGCGGATGGCCGAGGCCTATCGGATCCGCGAAAAACTCGCTCGCCACCAGGCGGTCGAGGAGGTCAAGCAGTCGATCCTCGCCGCGCTCGAGGCGGAGGGGGCGGATGTCGCCGCGGCCAAGGGCCTGATGAAGGAGCTCGAGGCCGAGGTGGTGCGCAACGCCATCCTCGATACCGGCATCCGCATCGACGGGCGCGATACCAAGACGGTGCGCCCGATCGTCTGCGAGGTGGGGGTGCTGCCGCGCGCGCATGGCTCCGCCCTGTTCACCCGCGGCGAGACCCAGGCGCTGTGCGTGGCGACGCTCGGCACCGGGCAGGATGAGCAGATCATCGACGCGCTGACCGGGGAGTATCGCGAGGACTTCCTGCTCCACTACAATTTCCCGCCCTTCAGCGTGAACGAGACCGGGCGTCTGGGCAGCCCCGGCCGGCGCGAGATCGGGCACGGCAAGCTCGCCTGGCGTGCCATTCATCCGATGCTGCCGGAGAAGGAGAAGTTCCCCTACACGATCCGGGTGGTGAGCGAGATCACGGAGAGCAACGGCTCCTCCTCCATGGCGACGGTCTGCGGCACCACGCTTGCGCTGATGGATGCCGGCTGCCCGCTGGTGCGGCCGGTGGCCGGGATTGCCATGGGCCTCATCAAGGAGGACCGGGGCTATGCCGTGCTCTCCGACATCCTGGGCGATGAGGACCATCTCGGCGACATGGACTTCAAGGTCGCGGGCACCGAACTTGGCATCACCAGCCTGCAGATGGATCTCAAGATCACCTCCATCACCTTCGAGATCATGGAGGTCGCGCTCGCCCAGGCCCGCGAGGGGCGGATGCACATCCTGCGCGAGATGGCCAAGGGCATCTCCGGCGCACGCAAGGAGGTGGCGGCGACCGCCCCGCGCATCACCGTGATCACCATCCCGCGCGAGAAGATCCGCGAGGTGATCGGCACCGGCGGCAAGGTGATCCGCGAGATCGTGGACCAGACCGGAGCCAAGATCGACATCGAGGACGACGGCACGGTGCGCATCGCGGCCACCAGCCAGGAGGCGACCGATGCCGCGATCGCGCGCATCCGCGCCATCGTGGCCGAACCCGAGGTGGGCGTGATCTACTCGGGCAAGGTGGTCAAGACCGCCGAGTTCGGGGCCTTCGTCAACTTCCTGCCCGGCAAGGATGGGCTGGTGCACATCTCGGAACTGACCAACGGCCGGGTGGCGCGCACCACCGACGTGGTCAAGGAAGGCGACGAGGTGAAGGTCAAGGTGATCGGCTTCGACGAGCGCGGCAAGGTCAAGCTGTCGATGCGCGTCGTCGACCAGGTGACGGGGGCGGACATCACCGAACAGGTGGGGGAGAAGCGCCCGCGCGAGGCCCAGGGCGCCGAAGAGGACGGTCGCGCCCGGCGGGAGCGCCGCGCCGGGCGCGAGCGGGAATAGCGGGTGCGGCGCGCTCCTTGCGCGGCCGCATCGGCCTCGCCGGGGCGGGGGGGCCGCTGGGCCCTTGGGCGGGCGCGGCCTCTCCTTTATCCTCTCGGGCTCTCCGGCAAGGGTGGCAGATCGTGAAGACCATCAACCCGATCCGCATGGGCGGCGTGGAAGTGCTCCCGCTCGTGGAAGGGGGCAAGGGGGTGGCGGTGTCCAACGGCCAGACCGCGGGCGCCTGGGCCGCGGCGGGAGGGGTGGGCACCTTCAGCGCGGTCAATGCCGACAGCTACGACGCCGAAGGCCGCACCATCCCGCAGATCTATCGCGGCCGGACGCGCAGCGAACGGCATGAGGAACTGATCGCCTACGGGATAGCGGGCGGCATCGCCCAGGCCCGCGTGGCGCGCGACATCGCCGGACCCAAGGCGCGGATCCACGCCAATATCCTCTGGGAGATGGGCGGTGCCGAGCGGGTGATCCGCGGCGTGCTCGAGGGTGCAAAGGGGCTGATCAACGGCATCACTTGCGGCGCCGGCATGCCCTATCGCCTGGCCGAGATCGCGCGCGACTTCGGCGTCTACTACTATCCGATCGTCTCCTCGGCCCGCGCCTTCAATGCGCTGTGGCGGCGCAGCTACCACCGCGCCAAGGAGTGGCTGGGCGGCGTCGTCTACGAGGATCCCTGGCTTGCCGGCGGGCATAACGGCCTCTCCAACAGCGAGGATCCGAAGAAGCCCGAACCGCCCTATGAACGGGTGCTCAAGCTGCGCCAGCAGATGCGCGAGTTCGGCCTGGGCGCGACGCCGATCATCATGGCCGGGGGCGTCTGGTGGCTCGAGGAATGGGAGGATTGGATCGACAATCCCGAACTTGGCCCGATCGCCTTCCAGTTCGGCACACGTCCGCTGCTTACCAAGGAGAGCCCGATCTCGGATGCCTGGAAGAAGCGGCTGACCGAGCTCGAGCCCGGGGATGTGCTGCTGCAGAACTTCTCCCCCACCGGCTTCTACAGCTCGGCGGTGCGCAACGAGTTCCTGCGCGAGCTCGAGGAGCGCAACGAACGCCAGGTCGCCTATACGCTCGAGCCGGTGGGCGAGCACACCGTCGCCTTCTCGGTCGGTCCGCGGGGGCGCACGGTCTGGCTCACGCCCGGCGATCACGCGCGCGCCGAGGCCTGGGTGGCGCAGGGCTTCAGCGAGCCGATGCGCACCCCGGACAGCACCCTGATCTTCGTCACGCCCGAGAAGGCGCGCGAGATCCGGGCCGACCAGGTCGCCTGCATGGGCTGCCTCTCCGCCTGCCGCTTCTCCAACTGGTCGCAGCAGGGGCCGCACTACACCACCGGCAAGAAGGCCGATCCGCGCAGCTTCTGCATCCAGAAGACGCTGCAGGACATCGCCCATAACGGCAGCATCGAGCGCAACCTGATGTTCGCCGGGCACAACGCCTTCCGCTTCAAGACCGACCCCTTCTACTCGAACGGCTTCATCCCGACGGTGAAGCAGCTGGTCGAGCGCATCTTGACCGGGCGCTGAGGGCGATGGCCTTCCGCGCCGGCCTCGCCGAGGCTGCGGGGGCGCCCGCGGTGGCGATGGCGGCCACTTTCCTGGGCTTCGGCGCGGCGGTGGCGGCCGCCGGCCTGCCCCCGGCCTGGGGCGTGCTGGCTGCACTCCTGGTCTATGGCATGCCGGGGCAGCTCATCCTGCTGTCGGCCCTGGTCCAAGGCGGCGGGGTGGGGGCGGCGGTGCTGGGCGCGGCCGCGGCCAATGCGCGGTTCCTGCCGATGGCGGTCGCCCTCTGCCCTTGGCTGGGCGGCGGGCGGGGGCGCTGGCTTGCGCTGCCCTTCATCGCGGTCACGCCCTGGGTCGGCGGCATGCGCAGCCTGCCCGGCCTGCCGGCGGAACAGCGCCTGTCCTGGTTCCTGGGCTTTGCGCTCGGCTGCTGGGCGGTGGCGGGAATGGCCACCCTGGCCGGCCTCGCCCTCGCCCCCGTTCTGCCCTCCTGGCTGCTCGCGCTGCTCGTCTTCAGCAATCCGCTCTATTTCGCGCTGATGCTCGCGCTGGACCGACGCAGCCCGGCCACCCGCCGGGCGGTGGTTGCAGGCGTGCTGGCCGCGCCGGCGGCGCTGCTGCTGCCCCCGGCCTGGGGGCTGCTCGCGGCGGGGCTTGTCGGTGGCACGGCCGCCTTCCTGGTCGGGCGGCGGGCGTGAGCGAGCCTTTCCTCGCGCTCCTCTGGCTGATCCTGGCCTGCCAGGCGATGCGCGCCGCGGGGCTGTTGCTGGCCGGCCCGCTGCGGCCTGACCACCCGGTCATCCGCTGGGCCGCCTCGGTCGCGGTGGCGACGCTCGCTGCCTTCATCCTGCTCGCCATCGCCGCCCCCTCGGGCACCATGGCCGAGATCCCGGCCCCCGCGCGCTGGACGGGGGCGGGGGTGGCCATCGCGGTGCTGCTCTGGGGGCGCGAGCGGGTGCTCCCCGCGCTGCTTGCCGGGCTCGCCGCGGCGGGGCTGGTCTGGCTGCTGGTGGCGCCCTAGCCATGGCGGTTCCCACTCGCCGCCGGGGCGGCTAGTAAACCGCGATGTTCCGCGCCGCCCTCCTCGCGCTTGCGCTGCTCGCCGGCCCCGCTCCGGCGCAGCCTGCCCCCGCCGCGCCGCCGCAGGGGCAGGGCCTGCCGGGTGCCAACCGCATCCTAGCCGTGGTCAATGGCGATGTCGTCACCCTGGCCGAGGTGGAAAGCCGCGCTCGCCTCTTCGCCCTCTCGGCGGGGCTGCCGCCCTCGCCGGAGGCGATGCGGCGGCTGGAGCCGCAGATCATCCGCCTCCTGATCGATGAGAAGCTGCGCATCCAGGAGGTGCAGCGCCGCCGCATTCCGGTCACCGACAACGACGTGGCCGAGGCGCTGGCCGAGATCGAACGGCGCAACAACCTCCCGCGCGGGGCGCTGGTCGCGCAGCTGCGCAGCGCAGGCGTGCAGCCGCGCGCCCTGTTCGACCAGATCCGCGCCCAGATCGGCTGGAGCCGGCTGCTGCGCAGCGTACTCGGCCAGCAGGCTCAGATCAGCGAGGCTGAGGTGGCGGACTACCTCGCCGCTCAGCGCGCCCGGCAGGGGCAGGTCGAGTATCTGCTCGGCGAGATCTTCATCCCCGTCGAGGATCCGGCGACCGAGGCCGAGGTCCGCCGCTTCGTCGAGGAGGTGACGGAGCAGCTGCGCCGCGGCCTGCCCTTTACCATCGCCGCCACGCAGTTCAGCCAGTCGCAGACCGCGCTGCAGGGCGGGGATCTCGGCTGGCAGACGGCAGATCGGCTGGATCCGGTGGTGGCCGGCCTGGTCCAGCGCATGCCGCCCGGGGCGATCTCCAACCCCATCCGGGTTCCCGGCGGCTATCAGATCATCACGCTGCGCGCACGGCGGGATGCGGGCGGGGGCGGGCAGGGGGCGGCGGCCACGGTGCTCTCGGTCCGGCAGCTCTTCTTGCCCTTCCCCGGGCGGCTCGATCCGGCCAACCCGACCGAGGCGCAGCGCGCCGTGGTCGAACGCGCCCAGCGCCTCTCGCAGACCGCCCGCGGCTGCGAGGCGATCGAGCAGGCGGCGCGCGGCGTGGCGTCGGACCGGCCGCTGGATCCCGGCCCCGTGGTGCTGGAGACGCTACAGCCCCCGGCCCTGCGCGCGCTGCTGGCGCGGCTGCCGGTCGGGCGCGCCTCGGAACCGCTGATCGCCCCGGATGGGGTGGCGCTGTTCATGGTCTGCGCCCGCGAACGGCGCGAACCCGAGGGGCTGTCGGCCGAGCAGGTGCGCGAGATCCTGCTGCGCGAGCGGATCGAGAACATCTCGCGCCAGCTGCAGCGCGAGCTGCGCCGCCGCGCGGTGATCGACACCCGGGCGTGAGCGGGCCCCGACCGCCAGGCAGCCAGCCGCTGCGCGAGGTGCTGGCGCGCCACGGGCTTCGCCCGCGCAAGGCGCTCGGCCAGCATTTCCTGCTCGATCCCGCGATCTGCGCCCGCATCGCCGCTTGCGCGGGGGATCTCTCAGGCCGGCATGTGCTGGAGGTCGGGCCCGGCCCGGGCGGGCTGACCCGCGCCCTGCTCGCCACCCCGCTGGCGAGCCTCACCGCGATCGAGCTCGATCCCCGCGCGGTGGCGGCGCTCGGCGAGATTGCCGATCCCAGGCTCACCGTGCTGCAGCGGGATGCGCTGGGCTTCGACGGGGCGAAGGCGCTGCCGGCGCCGCGGCAGGTGGTGGCCAATCTGCCCTACAACATCGGCACGCCGCTGCTGCTCGGCTGGCTGCGCCAGGCCGGCGCCTGGGAACGGCTGACGCTCATGTTCCAGCAGGAAGTGGCCGAGCGCATCACCGCCGCCCCTGGCACGGCGGCATATGGCCGGCTGTCGGTGCTCTGCCAGTGGCTCTGCCGCTGCCGGGTGCTCATGCATCTGCCCCCCGGCGCCTTCTTCCCCCCGCCTGCGGTGCATTCGGCGGTGGTCGGGCTGGAGCCGCGGCCGGAGCAGCCCTCGGCTCCCCTGCTTGCGGCGATGGAGCGGCTGACCGCGGCCGCCTTCGGCCAGCGCCGCAAGATGCTGAGGGCGAGCCTGCGCCCGCTCGGCGCGGCGGAGGCGCTGCTCGCCGCCGCCGGCATCGCGGGCGACCGCCGGGGAGAGACGCTCTCGGTCGAGGAGTTCGCCACCCTCGCCCGGCATTTGGCGGAGCGGGGGTGATCAGGACAGGGCAGGGAGCCTGGGCCCTGCCGCCGCGCGGCGCGCCGCGGGCAGCCGAGATCGGCGCGCCCCCGGGCTTGCGGCCGCGGCCGGCGGGGGGCAGGCTCGCGCCGGCACGGATCGGAGAAGAGGCGCGATGAACGGGGCGGAATCGCTGGTGCACAGCCTGCTGGCATCCGGGGTGGAGGTCTGCTTCGCCAATCCCGGCACCAGCGAGATGCATTTCGTCGCTGCCCTGGACCGGATTCCGGGCATGCGTTGCGTGCTCGGGCTCGAGGAGAATGTGGTCACCGGCGCGGCCGATGGCTATTGGCGGATGGCGCGCAAGCCCGCGGTGACGCTGCTGCATTGTGCCCCCGGCCTGGCGAACGGCCTCTCCAACCTGCACAATGCGCGGCGGGCGCGCAGCGGCATCGTCAATTGCGTCGGTGATCAGGCGACCTACCACCGCCCCTATGATGCGCCGCTGACCGGCGATACCGAGGGCTTCGCCCGCGGCGTCTCGGCCTGGGTGCAGACGGCGACGCGGGCGGAGCAGGTCGGGCCCCTCGGCGCCCTGGCGGTGCAGGTGGCGCGCAGTTCGCCGGGGCAGATCGCGACCTTGGTGCTGCCCTCCGACACCTGCTGGAACGAGGGCGGGGTGGTGGCCGAGCCGCTGCCGGTGCCGGCCGTGCCGCAGGCCGATCCGCAGGCGATCCGCACCGCGGCCCGTCTGCTGCGGGAGAAGCGCCACTGCCTGATCCTGCTCGGCGGGGCGATGGCCCAGACCGAGCAGGCGCAGGCCCTAGCCTGGCGCATCGCGGCGGCGACCGGGGCGCGGGTGATGGCGGAAACCTCCACCCCGCGCATGGCCCGCGGCCGCGGGCGGCTGCCGTTGGAGCGTGTGCCCTATCCGGTCGATGCGGCGGTCTCGGCCCTCGCCTGGGTCGAGCAGCTGATCCTGGTCGGCTCCAAGGCGCCGATCGGCTTCTTTGCCTATCCCGGCAAGCCGTCCAAGCATTATCCGGAAACCGCCGGCGTGCATGTGCTGACCCGGCCGGAGCAGGATCCGGTGCAGGCGCTGGCCGCCCTGGCCGAGGAGCTGGGCGCGCCGCCGGTTCCCTTCCCCGACCCCGGCCCGCGCCCCGAGGTCGGGCGAGGCTCCCCCTCACCGGAGGGGGTGGCCCAAACCCTGGCCGCCCTGATGCCGGAGGAGGCGATCATCGTCGACGAATCGGTCAGCTTCGGCCGCGGCTTCTTCCCTGGCACCTATGCCGCGCCCCCGCATGACTGGCTGCAGATCACGGGGGGGGCGATCGGCTGCGGCATCCCGCTCTCCATCGGGGCTGCGATCGGCGGCGGCGGGCGGCGTGTGATCAACCTCGAGGCCGATGGCAGCGCGCTCTATACCGTCCAGGGGCTGTGGACCCAGGCGCGCGAGCGGCTGCCGGTGACCACCATCATCCTCTCCAACCGCAAGTATCAGATCCTGCTCGGGGAATATCGGAATGTCGGGGCCAATCCCGGGCGGACGGCGATGGATATGATGGATCTCGGCCACCCGGACATCGGCTGGGCGCAGCTCGCGCAGGCCTTCGGCGTCGAAGGGGCGGTGGCGACCGATCTCGAACAGCTGGCCGATCTGCTGCGCCAGGCGCTGACCCTGAACGGTCCCTTCCTGATCGAGCTGCAAATCTGAACCCAAGCTGAACGAAACCCTTGTCGCGGCCGGCTGGGGGGGTGTATAGGGCCGGACCGTTCAGCTTGGGTTCAGCTTGGGTCGCGCGGCGGCCCTGTCCGCCGGGAGCATCCGATGCAGGTGATCGACAAGCCCCCCACGGAGGCCAGCCGCGAGGCACCCCCCGTCCAGCCCGTCGCCCCGCCGCCACCGCGGCCGCGCACCGGGCTTTTGCTGGCTGCCATGGGCCTTGGCGCGGCGGTCGCCATGATCGGCTTCATGGTGCTGCGCCATCCCGAAACCGGGCCGCGACTGCGCCCGCGCCCGCCGGCCCCGGCAGCGACCGTCAACCCCGCCGGCATCGCCGATTTCCGCCTGAGCGAGAGCGAGATCCGCGCCCTGCGCATCGAACCGGTGCTTGAGCGCAGCTTCCGCAGCGAGCGCGTGGCCGAGGGGCGCATCACGGTCAATGAGGAGCGCAGCACTCCCATCCTGCCCCCCTTTGCTGGGCGCATCGTCCGCCTCCATGTCCAGCTCGGCGATCGGGTGGAGGCGGGGGCGCCGCTCTTCGACGTCGACTCGCCCCAGCTGTCCGAGGCGGCAACCGCGCTGCTCGCTGCCGTCGACGGCCTGGGCAAGGCCGCCAGCGCCCTGGCCCAGGCGCGGCGGGAGGAGGCGCGGCAGCGCAGCCTCTTCGCCGCGCGCGCGACCAGCCAGCGCGAGCTGGAGGAGGCGCGCACCGCCCTGCTCGCCGCTGAATCCGAACACCGGATCGCCGAGGCGACGCTCGCCGCGGCGCGCCAGCGCCTGCTGCTGCTCGGCCGCAGCCCCGAACAGGTGGCCGCGATCGAGGAACGGCGCCAGGTGAGCGGCACGATCACGGTCACCAGCCCCTTCGCCGGCGTGGTGACGCAGCGCCGCGCGAGCCTTGGCGCCTGGATCGGGGAGGGGCAGGGCGAGCCGGTGATGACGGTGAGCGACCTCTCCACCCTCTGGCTGGTGGCCGCGGTGCGGGAGGCCGACGCACCCCTGATCCGCGTCGGCATGCCGCTTACCGTCCAGGTCGGGGCGCTGCCGGGGCGCGATTTTCCGGCCCGCATCGTGCGCACCGGTGCGGGCATAGATCCCGCCACGCGGCGGCTGGCCATCTTTGCCGAGGTGCAGGACCCCGACGGCCTGCTGCGCCCCGAAATGTTCGCCACCTTCCGCATCGCGATCAGCGAGCCGCGCCTCAGCCCCGCCGTGCCGGCGAGCGCGGTGATCTGGCGCGGGCAGGAAGCAAGCCTGTGGGTGGCGCTGGATGGCAACCGCTTCGCCAGGCGGCAGGTCGAACTCGGCGCGCGCGATGGCGAGATGTACGAGGTCCGCTCCGGGCTCTCCGCCGGGGAGCGCGTGGTCACCGGCGGGGCGCTGTTCATCGACCGCGCCGCCCGCGTTGACTGAGCGGCTGGGATTGCGCCGATGCGCCAGGTCGTTGCCTTCTCGCTGCAGCGCCGCCCGCTGGTCCTGCTGCTGTTTGCTGTCTTCGTCGCGGTCGGGGTGGCGGGCTTCCTGCGCCTGAACATCGAGGCCTACCCCGATCCCGTCCCGCCGCAGGTCGTCATCATCGCCCAATCCCCGGGGCAGAGTGCGGAGGAAATCGAGCGCTACGTCACCATCCCGATCGAGGTGGCGATGGCGGGGATGCCCAACCTCAACATCATCCGCTCGACCAGCCTCTTCGGCATGGCGGAGGTGAGGGTGCAGTTCACCTTCGCCTACACCTACGAACAGGCGTTGCAGCAGGTGCTCAATCGCCTCGCCACCCTCTCCGACCTGCCGCCCGGCGTCACGCCCACCATCTCGCCCCTCTCCCCGATCGGGGAGATCATGCGCTACCGCCTGGTCGGGCCGCCTGGCTTCGGGTCCGATGATCTCAAGACGCTGCAGGAATGGGTGCTCGAGCGGCGCTTCAAGCGCGTGCCCGGGGTGATCGACGTCACCAGCTTCGGCGGACGGTCCAAGGCCTACAATGTCGTGATCGACCTGCCTCGGATGAACGCCTTCGGCCTCTCCCTGCCCGAGGTCATCCAGGCGGTGCGCGCGGGCAATGTCACGGTCGGGGCGGGAACCATCAACATCGGGCCGCAGGCGGCGGTGGTGCAGGGCATCGGGCTGATCCGCAGCCTCGAGGATATCGCCCATATCGTGCTCGGCGTCGGGCCCGGCGGGGTGCCGATCCTGCTCTCCGACATCGCGCGGATCGAGGTCGGGCATCTGCCGCGCCTCGGCATCGCGGGCCATGAGAACGACGACGATGTGGTGCTCGCGATCGTGCTGATGCGCCGCGGCGAACAGACGCT
>JANWYF010000246.1 GCA_025057055.1 Rhodovarius sp.
ATGGCCGAAGCGCTGCCGGAGGCTGTGGGTGGAGCTGCTCCGCTGTCGCCTCGCCGCCCATGGCTCCGACGGCGGCTCCCGATGGGATGCCCTCCCCGACCGGCGGGAGAGGCAGCGGCGGCCGGTCCCCTTCTCGCGCAGCCGGGGCAGCCGGCTTGGCGCTGCCGGCCGGCGCGGCCGGGGAAGGCTGGGATCCCCCGCTGCCGCAAGGGCTGCCGGGGCTGGCCGCGCCTGCTCCGCCCGGGCCAGGCAGGGGCCCTGTCAATCGCTCCACACCCCCTGCCGGGCCTGTGCGATCGGCTGCTGGCTGGCCCGTCAGCCCCGCCGCCGCGATGGGCGCCGGCCCGGCCGCTGCTGCTGGCGCCTCCCAGCCCGGGAAGAACAGCGGCAAGAGCGAGAGGATGGTCACACCGCCCCGCTCGCCTCCCCCGGAGGCCGGAAGGGCCGGCCCCTCGGGGCCCGCGCGCTCCGTGCCGTCATCCGGCCCTGGGCGGATGCGCGCGGCTTCCTCCGCTTCCGGCCCGTGAGAGGGGGCGCCGCGCCCGGCGAGGTCGGCAACCAGGGCAGCCTCGCCTGACGCGGGGGGCGGAACGGGTCCGCTGGCGATTTCGGCTTCCGCCGGGGCACAAGCGATCGGGGCCTGAGCGGCGGCGGGGGCGGGCCCGCAGCCGCGAGGGCTTGGCGCGTCCGGCAAGATCCGCGGCCCGGGGCGCAACCCAGCGGGCATCACGGCGGCCGGGGCAGCATCTTCGGCGACCAGCCCGGCGAGCAGGGAGGGGAAGGCCGCCCCCTCGGCTGCCTCCCCGGCCGGGGGGGGGAGCGGCATCGGCACGGGCGCAGGGGCGACAAGGTCGGGGAGAGACAGCATGGGAGCGATCCAGCAACAGAGAGCCATCGGGCCCTTCCCCGCCCAGCATCGGCCGTGCCAGCGCCGCTGCGGCCGGGACCGGCAGGAAGCGCCTCCCACCCGGCGGGCCATGCTGGCCGGGCGGAAGAAACTGCCGCCTGCGGGGCGCAGCGATCTGGCATGGCGCGTGCACCGCCCTCCCCGGCCGGCGCCGCCTGCGGCCCGCCCCAAGGCAGGAGGATGCGATGTCCCTCTTCGGCGCAATGACCACCGCCATCAGCGGCCTCGGCGCGCAGTCGCGCGCGCTGGGGCATGTCTCGAACAACCTCGCGAACAGCCAGACCATCGGCTACAAGCGGATCGACACCCAGTTCACCGAGCTGCTGACGCAATCGGGTCGCAACGCCCATTCTCCCGGCGCCGTCCAGGCCCGGCCCGATTTCACCAATGCCGTGCAGGGCACGATCGAGCAGTCGGACATCCCGCTGGCGTTGGCGATCGGCGGGCAGGGGTTCTTCTCGGTCGCGGCGCGGCGGGGCACGGTGGGCGGCCTGCCGCAGTTCGACGAGCGCCAGTTCTTCACCCGCGCCGGCGATTTCCAGATGGACCGCGACGGCTTCCTGGTGAACGGCGCGGGCTACTACCTGCAGGCCTGGCCGGTTGCGGATGGTGCGACCGAACCCGACCGCACGGTGCTGCGCCCGGTGCGCATCAGCCAGCAGGTGTTCAACCCGATCGCCACCTCGCGCATCGAACTGGCCGCCAATCTGCCGGCCGACGGCATCGCGCCGGTGGCCACGCAGGTGCGCCTCTATGACGCGATGGGCCGCGCGCATGTGGCCAATCTCACCTTCACCCCGGTCACCCTGCCCGGCCCGCCGGTGACGCCGACCAGCCAATGGGATCTTGCGATCGACATCCCCTCCGAGACCACGCCGACGACACGCACCGTGAGGCTGCAGTTCGGCACCACGGCCACACCGCCGGTCACCCCGGGCACGCTCGGCGGCTTCACGACGCCGGTCAATCTGACGCCGGGTCCGACCGCCCTCGGCGATCCGGCCGAGCTCACCCTGACCACGGATCTGGGCCAGGGGCCGCAGACCATCACCCTCAACCTGGGCGAGATCGGCATCGCCCGTGGCCTGACCCAGTTCGCCGGCAACGAGTTCAGCGTGCGCAACCTGGCGCAGAACGGCGTCCCGCCCGGCTCCTATGCCGGCCTGTCGATCGGCGAGACGGGGGACATCTCGATCAACTACGACAACGGGCAATCCCGCGTGGTGGCGCGCATCCCGCTGGTCACCTTCAGCGATCCGGATGCCCTGCAGCGGCTGGATGGGCAGGCCTTCATGCGCACGATCGAGAGCGGTGAGGCACGAGTGACCGAGGTCGGCAAGGACGGGGCGGGGCGGCTCGTGGTGGGCAGCATCGAGCGGTCCAACGTCGACATCGCCTCGGAGTTCACCAAGCTGATCGTCGCCCAGCGCGCCTATACCGCCAATACCCGCGTCGTCACCGCCTCCGACGAGATGCTCCAGGAGACGATCAACATGCGTCGCTGAGCGGTCCCCTTCGACAGGGCCGCGTCAGCGAAGCGTTAACCGAATGGCAGGACAACCGGCTGTGCCATGGCGCTCGACCTTGCCCTGCACATTGCCCGCAGCGGCCTTCTGGCCAGCCAGAAGGCCTTGGCGCAGGCCTCGCACAACATCGCCAATGCCGACACGGCCGGCTACACGCGCAAGCGGCTGGATGCGGCGGCGGAGGAGATCGGCGGCCATCCGCTCGGCATCCGCACCGGGCAAGCCCTGCGCGACGTCGACCTCGCCCTGCTGGCCGAACGCGATGCACGGGCGGCGGCGGCGGCCGCGGCGGCGCTGCGGGAACGTTTCCTGACCCCGATCGAGGCCGTGCACGGCCGGCCGGAGGATGCGCAATCCCTGCCCGCCCTGGTCGGGGCTTTGCGCCAGGCCTTCATCGCGCTGCGCGCTGCCCCGGCCGATGCGGGGCTGCTCGATGCCGCCCGCAGCGCGGCCGACCGACTGGCCGCGCGCTTCCGGGAGACGGCAGGAGCCATCCAGGAGGCCCGGCGCCAGGCGCAAGCGGAGATCGTGCAGGAGGTCGCGCAGATCAATGACCTGCTGCGCGGCGTTGCCGAGACGACGCGCGCGATCCGCGCCGAACGGGCAGCCGGCCGTTCCGCCGCCGACCTCGAGGACGACCGCGACCGGCTGCTCGCCCGCCTCTCCGAGAGCCTGCCGCTGCGCCCGCTGCGCCAAGCCGATGGCGGCATCGTGCTGCTGGCCCGCCATGGTCTCGTTCTGCCCCTGCCCGACGGGGCCGAGGATGTGCTGTCCACCGCCCCGGCCGAGACAGGCCCCACCGCCTATCATGGCCCAGGCGGCAGCCTGCCCGGTGTGATGCTCGGTCCGATCGACATCACGCGCCAGATCGCGGGCGGCAGGCTCGGGGAGCTGATCGGCCTGCGCGATGCCACGCTGCCGCGCATGCTGGCCGAGCTGGATGTCGCGGCGGTCGAGCTCGCCGGGCGGATGGAGGCGGTCGGGCTCCGCCTCTTCACCGACGGCTCCGGCGCGGTTCCCGATCGCAGCCTGAGCTATCTCGCCGGCGGGCATGCCGGCTTCTCGCTGGTCATCCAGATCGATCCCGCCGCCCCCGCGGATGCGCGCTGGCTGCGCGACGGCACCCATGCCACGGCCGGCGGGCCCGGCCTGCCCATTCCCTTCACTCCCAACCCGCCGGGCGGTCCCGCGGGCTTCGTGACGCTGATCGACCGCGTCCTCGACCACGCCTTGGGAGAGGAGGCCGCGCCCGGACAGCCCTGGGCACCCTTTCCGACCTCCGGCCTCGGCCCGGATGGCAGCCTGGTCTCGTCGATCGCGGGCGCGCGCAGCATCGAGGAGTTCGCGACCCAGGCCGTGCGCCTACAGGCAGAGGCCCGCGCCGAGGCCACCCTGCAACGCGAGAGCGCGGCCCGGCTGCGCGACGGGCTCGAGGGCCGGATCCGCGCCCAGTCCGGGGTCGATCCGGATGCCGAGATGACGCTGCTGCTGCGGCTGCAGAACGCCTATGCCGCCAATGCCCGGGTGATGAGCACGGCGCAGGCGATGTGGGATGCGCTGCTGGCCGCGGTGAGGTGAGAGGGAGGGGCTTGCCATGGAGGTGCTCCATCGCCTCGGTGCCGAAGCGGCGCAGCTTCGGACGCGCCTGGAGGGGCTCTCCCGCCAGGTCGCCTCCGGCCGCCGCGCCGAGTCCTTAGGCGAGCTCGCGCCGTATGCGCCGCGCGCGATCAGCCTCGGCAACGACATCGCCCGGCGCGAGACCTATATCCGCGCCCTTGATCAGGCCGCAGGGCGGATGAGCGTCATGCAAGCCAGCCTGAACCGCCTGGCCGAGATCGCGCGCGAGTTCCGCGCCGAAGTGGCGATGCGGCTCACCTCGCGTGATGAGAATGCGCTGGTGACGGTGCGCGCGCGCGCCCGCGCCGCGCTGATTGAGGTCGGGCATCTGCTCAACACCCGCCTCGACGGCGAATATCTCTTTGCCGGCAGCGATATCGCGAATCCGCCGATCCCCGATCCCGAATCGCTCCCCGATGGCGGCATGGCATCGGCGATCGCGGCGGCCGTCGCTGGCCTCGATGACAGTAACGCCGCCGCCGTGGCGGCCGCGACCCGGGCTGCCGCGCAGAGCACGGCACCCGGCATCTCCCCCTTCTCCGACTTCCTCGAGGATCCGGCCCGCGGCGGGGGCGAACCCCGGCGCAGCCTGCTCGCCGCCGACGGTGCGCGGCTGGCCTATGGCATCCACGCCAACCGCAACGCCATGGCCACCAGCGAGGGCGAGACCACCGGCGCCTGGGTGCGCGATCTGCTGCGCGGGTTGATGACGCTAGCCGCCCTCACCCCTGCCCAGGCCGCCTATCGCCAGGGCTTTGAGGAGCTCGCCACGGTCATCCGCGCCGGCCTCGCCGCGGCGGAGGAGGGGCTGGCCGAAGAGCGCGGCGCCCTCGGCGCCGTCCAACGCCAGGCCGAGGCAGAGCGCAACCGGCACCGCCTGCTCTCCGACACGCTGGCCAAGCAGCTAGCCCAGCTGACGGAGGTCGACCTGGCCGAGACGCTGACACGGCTGCAAGCGACGCGCCAAGCATTGGAGGCGAGCTACCGGGCCACCGCGACCCTGGCCGAGCTGACGCTCACGCGCTTCCTGCGATGAGGATCGGCCGGCAAGCGGCCCGGGTTTCAGCCGCCGTTAAGCGGCCGCCACCATGCTGGCCGCAGGGGCCGGCGATGGCCCCGGCGCGAAGGAGGCGAGGCCTTGTCCACCTTGGTTCTTGAACTGCGTCAGGGCGACCTGATGGTCGTCAACGGCGCGCCCATCCGCTTTCGCAATCGCACCCGGATCGAACTGGCCGCGCGCGCCCGCTTCCTCTTCGGCAAGCAGATCATGCCGCCGGAACAGGCCAATACGCCGGCGCGGCGGATCTACTTCGCGCTGCAGACCGCCTATATCGGCGCGGAAGCGGAACGCGCCGCCGGCCTCGCCCTGGCCCGGCAACTGATCGCCGAGTTCCAGGAGGCGACGACCAGCCCAACCGCGCGCGATCTGCTGACGCGGGCCCTCGCCGCAGCCGAGGCCGATGACGGCTACGCCGCCCTCAAGCTCGCCCGCCGCGTCATGCGCCATGAGGAGGAGGTGCTCGGCATCCCGCCGCTCTCCCCGCCGCGGCGGCCGGACCGGCCCAGCGGGGCCGCATGAGCATCACACCCCCCGCCCTGCTGCCCGGCCTGGCCGCAGCCCCTGCCGCCCCGGTCAGCGCCGCGGGGGCGGTGCAGGCCTTCCGCCGCAGCACGCGAGAGGGGGAGGAGACGCGCGCCCTCGAACGCCTGGCGCGCGAGCCCTCGATCACCCGCGCCATGGAGCAGTTCCGCCGCGCCGTCGAACGCGCCCCCGACGCGGCCGCCGCCCTGCGCGACCCGCGCGTGCGCGAGGTGGTGCTGACCGCCCTCGGCCTGCCCGATGCGCTGGACCAGGGCGGGCTGGCAGCCCGCGCCCTGCTCGCCGATCCCAAGTCACCCGAGTCGCTGCTCGCCCGCCTCTCCGACCGGCGCTGGCGCGCTGCGGCCGAGGCGCTCAACCTCCACGACCGCGGCATCGCCGCCCTGCGCGACCCCGAGGTGCAGGCCCGGCTGGCCGATGGCCTGCGCCGCGCCCGCTGGCGCGAAGAGCTGGAGGCCGAAGCCCCCGGCCTGGGCGATGCCATCCTCTTCCGGGAACGCGCCGCGCGCGCCCGCAGCGCCTATGAGGTGCTGGGCGATCCCGTGCTGCGCCGGGTGGTCACCACCGCCCTCGGCCTGCCGGTGCAGATCGCGGTCCAGTCGGTGGAGGCGCAGGCCCGCGCCGTCACCGCGCGGCTCGACATCGCCCGCCTTCAGGACCCCAAGGAGGTGGCGCGTCTTGCCGAACGCTACCTCCTCGCCCGCAGCAGCGAAGCCCATCCTGCCTCCGCCGGCCTGCCCGGCCTCGCTCCGCTGCGCCGCCTGGTTTGACGCCGCGCTGTGCGGGCAGGATGGTGCGGCCCGTCATGCACGGCCTTGCCATCCACCTCCGCACCCTGACCATCGCCACCCTCGGCGGGGCGCTCTGCCACGCGGCCGGCATCCCGCTCGCCTGGATGATCGGCGCGATGACCGCCACCGCCGCCCTGGCCTGGTTCGCGCCGGTCGCCGCACACCCCTGGCTGCGCCCGGCCGCGCTGATGGTGCTGGGCTTCGGCTTCGCGCAGACTTTCGACGCCGCGGTGCTGGCTGCGGTGGCATCCACCCTGCCCGCCCTGATCGCCGGCGCCTTCCTCTCGATTCTGGCCGGCATCGCGGCCCTGCCGGTCTTCACCCGGCTGGCCGGCCTCGATCCTCGCACCGGCTATTTCGCCTCCATCCCCGGCGGGGTGATCGTCATGGTGGTCCTCGCCCAGCGGGAGGGCGTCGCGATCGCCCCGGTCACCCTCGCCCAGTCCGTGCGCGTGGTGCTGGTGGTGCTGACCTTCCCCTTCGCCGTTGCCGCCTTCGCCACCCCGGGGGCGGAGGCAGCCTATCTCGCCACCCGCCCGCCCGTCGATCCCTGGGGCCTTGCCCTGCTGCTGGCGGCGGGTGCTGTCCTCTCCCTCGCGCTCCACCGCACGCGGCTCGCCAATCCCTGGCTGCTCGGCTGTTTCGGCCTGGGCCTCGCGCTCATGGTCGCCGAGGCGATGCCCTCCGGCATCCCCGGCTGGTTGCTCGATGCCGCCCAGGTCGGCATGGGCACCACCCTGGGTTCGCGGCTGACGCGGGATTTCCTGCTGCGCTCGCGGCGGCTGGCGCTGGCTGCGGTCGCCTCCGCGCTCGTGCTCTCCCTGCTCTGCGCCGCCCTGGCCCTGGCTCTTGCCTGGCTCTCGGGGCTGCCCGTCGCTGCCGTGCTGCTCGGCCTCGCCCCGGGGGGCATGCCGGAGATGGGCATCACCGCCAAGACGCTCGGCCTCGCCGTGCCGCTGGTGCTCGGCTTTCACCTCACCCGCACCCTGGCCTGCAACCTGCTGGTCGGGCCGATCTACCGCGCCGCCCGCCGGGCCGGTCTGCTGCGCTGAGGCGACAGACGGCGGGCCGACCGCGCCCCCCCCCGCTAGAGGATATAACGCGACAGATCCGCGCTCTCTGCCAGCGGCCCGACCTTCTCGCGCACCATCGCCCCATCGACGCGCACGGTCTCGCCCGCCCGGTCGGAGGCGGTGAAGGAAATATCCTCCAGCAGCCGCTCGAGCACGGTGGCCAGCCGTCTTGCCCCGATGTTCTCGACCCGGGCGTTGATGTCGGCGGCCAGGTCTGCGATCGCCTCCACCGCATCCTCGGTGAACTCGAGCGTCACGCCCTCGGTCGCCATCAGCGCCACATACTGCTTGATCAGGCTGTGCTCGGGCTCGGTCAGGATGCGGCGGAAATCCTCGCGCGAGAGGGCCTTGAGCTCGACCCGGATCGGCAGCCGGCCCTGCAGCTCCGGCAGCAGATCGGACGGCTTGGCGAGGTGAAAGGCACCGGAGGCGATGAACAGGATGAAGTCGGTCTTCACCGGCCCATGGCGGGTGTTGACCGTCGTGCCCTCGATCAGCGGCAGCAGGTCGCGCTGCACCCCCTCGCGCGAGACATCGCCGCCCCGGAAACCCTCCGGCCCGACTCCGCGCGCGATCTTGTCGATCTCGTCGATGAAGACGATGCCGTTGTTCTCGACATGGCGGATGGCATCGCGCACCAGCTGCTCCTCATCCAGCAGCTTGTCGGCCTCCTCGCGCAGCAGCGCCTCCCGCGCCGCGGCCACTGTCATGCGGCGCGGCTTGGCGGTGCGGCCGAAGAGGCGGCCGAGCTGCTCCTGCAGGGTCTGCATCTGCGGCGGCATGCCGGGCAGCTCGATCATGCCGATGGGGGTGGGCCCACCCTCGGCCACCGCCACCTCCACCTCCCGCCCCTCGAGCTCCCCCGCACGCAGCATGCGGCGGAACTTCATGCGCGTCTCGCCCGAGGCACCCTCGCCCACCAGCGCGGTCAGCAGCCGCTCCTCGGCCGCCAGCTCGGCCTTGGCCTGCACGGCCGCGCGCGCAGACTCGCGTAGCTGCAGGATGCCCACCTCCAGCAGGTCGCGGATGATCGAATCGACATCGCGGCCGACATAGCCGACCTCGGTGAACTTGGTCGCCTCCACCTTGAGGAAGGGCGCATGGGCCAGCCGGGCCAGGCGGCGGGCGATCTCGGTCTTGCCGCAGCCGGTCGGGCCGATCATCAGGATGTTCTTCGGCACCACCTCGCTGCGCATCGCCTCGGGGAGCTGCTGGCGGCGCCAACGGTTGCGCAGCGCGATCGCCACTGCGCGCTTGGCCTCCTGCTGGCCCACGATGAAGCGGTCGAGCTCGCTCACGATCTCCCTGGGAGAGAGGTTCACCGCCTGCATCTCAGAGGGTCTCCAGCACGATGTTGCCGTTGGTGTAGACGCAGATCTGCGCCGCGATCGCCATGGCGCGGCGCACCGTCTCCTCGGCGCTCAGCCCCTCCACGGTGAGCAGCGCGCGCGCCGCCGCTAACGCGTAGTTCCCGCCCGAACCGATGCCGATCACCCCATCCTCCGGCTCCAGCACATCGCCATTCCCGGTCAGCAGCAGCGAACGGTCGCGATCGGCCACCGCCATCAGCGCCTCCAGCCGGCGCAGATAACGGTCGGTCCGCCAATCCTTGGCGAGTTCGACACAGGCCCGCTCGAGCTGGTCGGGGAAACGCTCGAGCTTGGCCTCCAGCCGCTCGAGCAGCGTCAGCGCATCGGCGGTCGCGCCGGCGAAGCCCGCGAGCACCCGCCCGCCGGCCAGGCGCCGCACCTTGCGCGCATTGCTCTTGACCACCGTCTGGCCCATCGACACCTGGCCATCGCCGGCCATCGCCACCTGGCCGCCGCGGCGGACGCAGAGGATGGTGGTGCCGTGCCAGCCGATCGGATCATGCGTATAGCTCATGCGCAGGATGTGGCCCGCCTCGCACTCTTCGGCAATGCGCGGAACGGTATGGCACAAGCGGGCCGGGTGGGTTAGGGCTGGCCCATGCTCGATTTCCTCGCCACCGGCGGGGCCACCCTGCCGCTGTTCGCCGTCCGGCCGGAAGGGCTGGCCGCGCTTCCGGCCGAACAGCTGCCCTTCCTGCGCGCCTCCGGATTCGCGGGCAGGGCGGGGCAGCTGCAGCTGCTGCCTGGAAGCTCGGGCTTGGCCGGGGCCGTGCTCGGCCTGGGCGAGGGGCCGATCGAGCCGTGGAGCTTCGCCAGCCTGCCCGACGCCCTGCCCGAAGGCAGCGCCTGGCACCTCGTGGACCAGACGCTGATCCGCCCGGCCCTTCTGGGCTGGGGGCTCGGTGCCTATCGCTACATCCGCTTCAAGAGCCCGCAGCGCAGCCCGGCACGGCTCGCCGTCCCCGAAGGCCTCGGCGATGTCCTGGCCGAGATCCGCGCGATCCATCGCGTGCGTGACCTGATCAACACGCCGGCCAATCTGCTGGGTCCGGCCGAACTCGCCGAGGCGGTGGCAGCGCTGGCCGCCGAGCACGGCGCACGCTGCCGCATCATCGAAGGGCCGGAACTCGCCCAGGGATTTCCGGCCGTGCAGGCGGTAGGCGGCGGCAGCCCGCGCGCTCCGCGCGTCGCGGTGCTGGAATGGGGCAGCGCGGAGGCGCCGCTGATCGCCCTCTGCGGCAAGGGGGTCTGCTTCGATACGGGCGGGCTCGATCTCAAGCCCTCCTCGGCCATGCTGCGGATGAAGAAGGACATGGGCGGGGCAGCGGTGCTGCTCGGGGTGGCGGAGGTGCTGATGGCTCGCCGCAGCGCCTGCCGAATCCTGCTGCTGGTGGGCGCGGTCGAAAACGCGATCTCGGGACGGGCCTTCCGGCCACTCGACGTGATCCGCACGCGCCGGGGGCTCACCGTCGAAGTCGGCAACACCGACGCGGAAGGGCGGCTGGTGCTGGCCGATCTGATCGCCTTCGCTGCCGAACACGAACCGGCGCTGCTGATCGATGCAGCCACCTTGACCGGCGCGGCGCGCATCGCCCTCGGGCCCGATCTGCCGGCCCTCTTCGCCAATGACGAGGGGCTGGCGGCGGCGCTGCTGTCCGGGGCCGAGGCCGCCGGCGAGCCGCTCTGGCGCCTGCCGCTTCATGCGGGCTACGAGTCCTGGCTGGAGAGCAAGGTCGCCGATCTGTCCAATGTGGCCGGCAAGCCGATGGCGGGGGCGATCGTGGCGGCGCTGTTCCTGCGCCGCTTCGTCCCCCCCGGTCTGCCCTGGGCGCATATCGACCTCTACGCCTGGAACGATTCGGCCCGCCCCGGTCGGCCGGAGGGCGGGGAAGCCACCGGCCTGCGTGCCCTGGTTGCGGGAATCGAACGGTGGCTGACCAAAACCAGGGCAAGCTAGCCGCGGTTCTGCCAGCCATGCCGGCAGCGCAACCTTCCGGAAGGGTAAGGATGCTTGACACTATTCCGTGGCCGATGCAAATGACTAGCCTGTAAGAAAAAGGCGCACGGAGATGGTGAGCCCGCTTTCCCCACACCATATCTTGGTCGGTGCGCGGGTCGCCGCCGGGGCATCCGTAGCATCGCCTTTACCCTCGCGGGCCCACCCTGCCGGGGGGGTGCCGCTGGCCACGCGAAAGGAAGCAATACATGTCCAGTCCGCATGACGCCGACCGTCTGGTCGGAATCCTCAGGGACACGGTGGTCTCGCTCGTGCGGCGGGACGGGCCCGACCTCTCCGCACGACAGCTCGGCGTGTTTCTGACCGTCTACCTCTCCGAGGGGCCGCACACCGTGCGCGGCCTTGCCGCGGAGCTCAATGTCTCGAAGCCCGCCATCACCCGGGCACTGGATCGGCTGGGCGAACTCGACCTCGCCCGCCGCAAGATCGACCCGATGGACCGGCGCAGCGTGCTCGTGCAACGCACGCTCAAAGGCGCAGCCCTGCTGCGCGACATCCGCGCCATCATGGCCGCCGCGGAAGGCCGCGTGGCGGTGCCGGTCGACAGCATGACGGCCGACTTCCAGGACGAAGGCCGGCGCGCCACGGGCTGATCCGCATCGCCCCGCCACTTCCCCGGGGCGCTGTCCAGACCACTCAATACCCGCGCGCGAGGTCGACCAGGTGGATCAGCGGCCGGCCCTCGCGCAGCCGGACCAGATTCTCGACCACCTGCGGCGCCACGCTGCGCGGGATTGTGATGGAGGCCGCATGCGGCGTGACGATCACGCGCGGATGCGTCCAATAGGGATGATCGGGCGGCAGCGGCTCGGGGTCGAACACATCGAGGGCAGCTGCCGCCACCTGCCCGCTCTCCAGCGCCGCCAGCAGATCGGCATCCACCACATGGCCGCCGCGCGCGCCGTTGATCACATAGGCACCGCGCGGCAGCAGCGACAAGGTACGGGCATTCAGGATGCCCCTTGTCTGCGGCGTCAGCGGCAGCAGGCAGACCAGGATGTCGCAGCGCGGGAGCATCGCCGCGAGCCCCTCCGGGCCGTGGAAACACTCCACCCCCGGCAGGCTGCGCGGCGTGCGCGTCCAGCCGAGCACAGGAAAGCCCAGGCTGCGGCACAAGCCGGCCGCATGCGCGCCGAGCTCGCCGAGGCCGAGAAAGCCCACCCTGCGCCGCGCCGTCTCCGGCGCCGGCAGTTCGCGCCAGATCCTCTGCCGCTGCTGGTCGCGGTATTCCAGGTCCTGGCGGTGAAAGCGCAGCACGTTGAGCAGCACCCACTCGCCCATCGCCGTGGTCAGCAGCTCATCCTTGAGGCGCGCCACCGCCACGCCAGGCGGCGGGCCGGGCGGACGGAGCAGATGATCCACCCCAGCCCCCATCGAGATGAGCAGCCGCAGCCGCGGATAGCGGCGCAGATCGGCCAGGTCATGGCTGGTCCAGCAGATCGCGGCCTCGATATCCTGAGGCGCGCCGACCTCGGGATAGAGGCGGATATCGAGCGTCGGATCGAGCGCGAGCAGCGCCGCGCGCCATTCCTCCATCACCGCCGGCTTGGTGGAGAGCAGAACCGCCATCTCAGCCTCCCTCTCCCGCCTCGGCCGCCTCCGCCTCGCGGAAGCTGCGCACGAAGGCGCGCCAGTCATCGCGGCGCGTGGCCACGCGTTCGGTCCCGTCGGGCAGCTTGGCATAGAGGCTGAGCACCCCGCGCGACCACAGCAGATCGAACTGCCGCACATCGTTGAGCACGAGTTCGGCCGTGCGGCGGAACACCCCCTCCTTGATGCGCGGCAACACCCGATCAAGCCACCAGTAGCAGCCCACCGCCAGCACCAACGCACCGAGATAGAAGTGCACGAGCGCGGTGGCCCCGAAGCTCGTCACCAGGATGGTGCCAGCGGGCCAGACATTCTCCCAGGTGCGATAGACCGGGCTGCCCGGGCTGTTCATCTTGCGGATATGCACGCCGAGCTTGACGCGCTCGGCATTGAGCAGCGCGCGCAGCTCCGCCAGTTCGGGGGCGGCGGCGTGGGGAGGCAGATCCTCGGCCTCCGGGCGGTCGGTGCTGGTGCTCATGGCCGGCTCCGCCTCATGGCCCAAGGCGGCTGGCGGCGGAAGGGGGCCGCCGCCCGGCCCGCCCCGTCACGGCAGCAGAAAGGCGGCCCGCATCAGCGCCGCCGTGTAGGGATGCTGCGGTGCGCTGGTCAGCGTCTCGGCATCGCCCTCCTCCACCACCACCCCCTCCTTCATCACCATGATGCGATGCGCCATCGCCCGCACCACCCGCAGATCATGCGAGACGAAGAGATAGGCCAGGCGGTGGCGCTGCTGCAGCCCGCGCAACAGATCCACGACCTGGGCCTGCACGCTGACATCGAGCGCCGAGGTCGGCTCATCGAGCACCAGGAAGCGCGGCTTGAGCACCAGGGCGCGGGCGATTGCGATACGCTGGCGCTGGCCGCCGCTGAACTCGTGCGGATAGCGGCCCGCCATCTCGGGCGAGAGGCCGACCTCCTCCAGCGCCGTGGCAACACGCCTTGCCCGTTCCGCCGCCGTCATGCCCGGCTCATGCACCCGCAGCCCCTCCCCCACGATCTCCCCCGCGCTCATGCGCGGCGAGAGGCTGCCGTAGGGATCCTGGAAGACGATCTGCATGCGCGCCCGCAGGGGCCGCAATGCGGAACGAGTCAGGCCGTGAATCGCCCGCCCCTCGAGCAGGATCGCCCCCCGGCTCGGTTCCAGCCGCAGCAGCGCCAAACCGAGCGTGGTCTTGCCGGAACCCGATTCGCCGACGACGCCGAGCGTCTCCCCCTCCCGCAGCGAGAAGGAGACGCCGCGCACCGCATGCACATGGCCCACTGTCCGGCGCAGGATGCCGCGCCGGATCGGGAAGGAGACGTGAAGGTCGCGCGCCTCCATCACCGGCCGGGCATCCAGCGGCGGGGGAGCCGGCCGCCCGCGCGGTTCGGTCTCGATCAAGAGCCGGGTGTAGGGATGTGCGGGGGCGGAGAAGACGGTCGCCACCGGCCCCTGCTCCACCACCTCGCCATCCTTCATCACCACCACGCGGTCGGCATGGCGGCGCACGATCGACAGGTCATGGGTGATGAGCAGCAGCCCCATGCCCAGATCGCGCCGCAGCGCGGCCAGCAGATCGAGGATCTGCGCCTGGATCGTGACATCGAGCGCGGTGGTCGGCTCATCCGCGATCAGCAGCTTGGGATTGTTGGCGAGCGCGGCCGCGATCATCACCCGCTGTCGTTGCCCGCCCGAGAGCTGGTGCGGATAGGCGCCGAGCCGATCGGTCAGCGAAGCAAGCCCTGCCCTGGTCAGCGCGGCCTTCACCTCGCGCTCCAGCGCGCTGCCGGACAGCGGCCGGTGCAGCGTGATCGCCTCCGCCACCTGCCGGCCAATGCTGTGCAGCGGATTGAGGCTGGTCATCGGCTCCTGGAAGACCATCCCGGCCACACCCCCGCGCAGGCGCCGCAGCGTCGCGGGATCGGCCGAGAGCACCTCCACCCCGTCCAGGACCACCCGGCCCTCCGGATTGGTGGCGGTCTCGGGCAGAAGGCGCAGGCAGGAGAGCGCGGTGACCGACTTCCCCGATCCCGATTCGCCCACGATCGCCACCGTCTCTCCGGCGTCGACGGTGAAGGAGACGCCGCGCACCACCCGCCGGCCGCCGAAGGCGACCGAGAGATTCTCGACCGAGAGGATGCTCACCGCAGACCCCCGGGCAGCTTGCGGGGGTCGAAGGCATCGCGCACCGCCTCACCGATGAAGATCAGCAGGGTCAACATGCCGCCCAGCACCACAAAGCCGGTGAAGGCAAGCCAGGGCGCGCGCAGGTTGTTCTTGCCCTGATTGAGCAGCTCGCCCAGCGAGGGCGACCCGGGCGGCAGGCCGAAGCCCAGGAAATCGAGGCTGGCCAGCACCGTGACCGACCCCGAGAGGATGAAGGGAAGAAAGGTGAGGGTGGCCACCATCGCATTGGGCAGGATGTGGCGGAACATGATCGCGGCATCGGAGACGCCGAGCGCCCGCGCCGCCCGCACATAGTCGAGGTTGCGCCCGCGCAGGAACTCGGCGCGCACCACGCCGGTCAAGGTCATCCAGGAGAAGAGCAGCAGGAAGATCAGCAGCGTCCAGAAGCCGGGCGTGATCACGCTGGCCAGGATGATCAGCATGTAGAGCTGGGGCATGCCCTGCCAGATCTCGATGAAGCGCTGGAAGAGCAGGTCGGTCGTGCCGCCGTAATAGCCCTGCACCGCGCCCGCGATGATGCCGATGATGCTCGCCAGGATCGTCAGGGTGAAGCCGAACAGGACCGAGATGCGAAAGCCGTAGATCACCCGCGCCGCCACATCCCGCGCCTGATCGTCGGTGCCGAGCCAGTTGCGCGCCGAAGGGGGCGAGGGCGCCGGCCGGCCAAGATCGCGCACCACCGTATCATACGCATAGCGGATGGGCGGCCAGATCGCGAAGCCGCGCTCGGCCAGGGCGCGGGTCACCTCGGGATCGTGCCAGTCGGCATCGGTGGGCAGCCCGTCGGGGATGAGGTCGCTTTCGGCGTAGTCGACCAGCACCGGGAAGAACCAACGCCCATCGAGCCGGGCCAGGATCGGCCGATCATTCGCCACGAACTCGGCGAAGAGGGTGATGCCAAAGAGGGTGAGGAAGATCCACAGCGACCACCAGCCGCGCCGATTGGCGCGGAAATTGGCCAGCCGCCGCCGCGTGATGGGAGAGAGGCTCATCCCGGCGTCAGTTCGAAGGCGAGCTC
>JANWYF010000008.1 GCA_025057055.1 Rhodovarius sp.
AGCAGCGGCGCGGCCAGCGCGGTGCGGCGGGTGGCCATGGTGTTTCCTCCTGTTCTCTCTGGCACCATCCTGCGGGCAGCCCGCACGGCCCGTCCAGGGGATGCAGATGCGCCGGAGGCCCGGGCGGGGTGAGGGCGCATCCTGCCTGCCGGCTGGGCGCCGGCCTGCCCGCCGCCGCCATGCCATCCGGCCGGGGGCGCCGACCCGGGCCGGAACCGCGCGGGGGGGGGCGGCGCGCGCCCGCTTTGCGATCGGCCATCGGCGCGCCATATTCCGGCCATGACCGGCCCTTGGGAGGCTGCCGCCGGAACATGCGCCTGCACGCCAGCTGCGTCGCCCTGGATGGCGCGGGGCTCTTGCTGCTGGGCCCGGCTGGGGCCGGCAAGTCGAGTCTCGCTTTGCGGCTGATGGAGCGTGGCTGGATGCTGGTGGCCGATGATCAGGTGCTGTTGCAGGCCGCGCCCGCCCTCTTGGCCGCAGCACCGGCGGAACTGGCAGGGATGATCGAACTGCGCGGGCTTGGCCTGTATGCCGGGCTGCCGCATGGGCCGGCGCCGGTGGCGCTGGCGGCCCGGCTGCTGCCGCTTTCGGCCATGCCGCGGCTGCCCGCCCCCGCCCGCTTCGAGGCCCTGGGCCAGAGCGTGCCGGAGATTCCGCTGAGCGCCGAGGATCCCGCCGCGCCCGAAAAGGCAGCCTGGGCGATGGCCACCCTGGCTGGGCGCAGGCGCCAGGTTGCGGGAGCGCTCGCGCCATGAGCGCAGCCGCCGCGCGCCGTCCGGTGGTGATCGTCACCGGCCTCTCCGGTGCGGGGCGGGCGACCATCCTCCGCTGCCTCGAGGACATGGGCTTCGAGACGGTGGACAACCCGCCGCTCGCCCTGCTCGAGAGCGCGCTGGGCGACGGGGAATGGCCGATCGCGGTCGGGGTGGATACGCGCTCGCGCGGCTTTGCGCCGGAGGTGCTGCTGACCGTGCGCGAGCGGCTGCGGCTTCACCCCTCGCTCGAGCCCACACTGGTCTTCGCCACTGCCGAGGAGGATGTGCTGCTGCGCCGCTATACCGAGACCCGTCGGCGCCACCCGCTCGCCCCCGGCGGGGCGCTCGGGACTCGGGTGCAGGACGGGATCGCGCGCGAGCGCGAGCTGATGGCCCCCCTGCGCGAGGCGGCCGACCTCATCATCGACACGACGGACCTGCCGCTGCCCGAGCTTCGGCGCCGGCTGGAGGCGCGCTTCCGCCCCGCCGGCGCGCCCGGGCTCAACATCACCATCCTCTCCTTCGCCTTTCCCAAGGGCCTCCCGCGGGAGGCCGACATGGTCTTCGACCTGCGCTTCCTCTCCAACCCCCACTATGTGGAGGAGCTGCGGCCGCTCACCGGCCTCGACCCCCGGGTGGCGGCCCATGTCGAAGCCGATCCCGCCTTCGCCCCCTTCTGGTCGCACCTGACCGGCCTCTTGTCCGTGGCGCTGCCCGGCCATGCGCGGGAGGGGCGGAGCTATGTGACCATCGCGCTCGGCTGCACCGGCGGGCGGCATCGGTCGGTCGCCGCGGCCTGCCGGCTGCACGCATGGCTTGCCGGCATGGCAGAGGCGAATGGTTGGCAGGTGGCGCTGGCCCACCGGGAATTGCCTGAGGCCGCGCGTGCCGCTACCACTCTGTCCGCCGGGCTGTCGGTCCCCCCCGGACCCCCCCTGATGGCATCCGCCGAATGAACACCCTCGCTTCTGCCTGTATGGCGCCCCCGCAATGATTGGTCTGGTGCTTGTGACCCATGGCCGCTTGGCCGAGGAGCTGCGCTTGGCCATGGAACATGTGGTGGGGCCGCAACCCGCGGTCGCCACCGTCTGCATCGGCCCCGAGGATGACATGGACAAGCGCCGGGCCGAGATCCGCGAGAGCATCGGCGCCGTTGACCAGGGCGACGGCGTGGTGGTGGTGACCGACATCGTGGGCGGCACCCCCTGCAATCTGGCGAGCAGCCTGGCCAACGGCAAAGTCAAGGTGATTGCCGGGGCCAATCTGCCGATGCTGGTCAAGCTCGCGAAGCTGCGCGGGACCGAACCGCTGAGCGAAGCGGTCGACCAGGCCGCCGAGGCCGGGCGCAAATACATCACCGGGGTGACCAAGCCAGAGGGCTGCAAGGGGGCTTGAGCATGCCACGCCCGCAACCGCGGCCCTGCCGCATGGCGGAGACCGGGCAGACGGGAGCGGGCGGTACCGGCGGCGGCCATGTGCTGCGCCGCCGCGTGACCATCGTCAACAGCCGCGGCCTGCACGCCCGTGCCGCCGCCAAGCTGGTCGGCGTGGCGGAGCGATTCGCCTCCCGCATCGAGGTGATCCGCGACGGGCAGGCGGTGCCGGCCGTATCAATCATGGGGCTCATGATGCTCGGCGCCGGCCGCGGCACCGAGATCGAGATCACCGCCGAAGGCTGGGATGCCAAGGAGGCGCTGGAGGCGGTGGCGGGGCTGGTCGAAGCCGGCTTTCACGAAGATTGACCGCGATGAAGGCCGACAAGACCGACCGGGCGGAGAAGACCGACAAGGCCGATCTGCGCCCGCGCCCGGTCCGCGGCCAGGAGACGCGTTTCCGCGGCATCGGCGTCAGCCCCGGGGTGGCCATCGGCCCGGTCTATGACACGACCGAACCGCCGGCGGATGCGCCGCGCCGCAGCATCGCGCCCGAACAGGTCGAGGCCGAACGCGACCGGCTGAATGCCGCCACCGCCCTGGCCCGCAAGCAGATCAACAAGCTCAAGGCCCGGCTGGCGGTGCTGCCGGAGGAGGCGCAGGAGGAGCTCTCCCCGCTGCTCGATGCCTATCTGCTGATGCTCGGCCCCTCGCGCCTGCTGCGCGGGGCGCGCCGCCGCATCGGCGAGGCGCTGGTCGCGGCGGAGACCGCGGTGCTCGACGAAAGCGAGGAGATCGCGGCCGGCATCCTCAACGCCCGCGACGACGACAAGGCCGGG
>JANWYF010000032.1 GCA_025057055.1 Rhodovarius sp.
GGGGCCGGGCGGGGCGGCCGGTCAACCGAGCTTGCGCGCGATCCGCTGCAGCACGGCGCACAGCCGCGAGAACAGCAGCCAGAACCCGCCATGGCCCGGCGCATCCTCCGGCCGGCCGTTGAGCTGCGGCTCCCCGCGCCGCAGCAGCGCCAGCCGCGCCTCCATCCGCCCGCGCATGTTCATGAGGAAGGCGTCGGTCGCCGAGAGGTACTGCTCCAGCACATCGGCGATCAGCTCGATCTCGATCAGGGGGCGGCCGGCGGCGGTGAAGCGCTTGGCCGCCCGCGCTTCGGCGAGCAGGGCGAGATGCAGGCGATGCAGCTCCTGCAGCTGGCGGGCGAGGCGCAGGCGAGCCTCGCGCGCTTCCTCGGCCAGGGCATCGGCGGACATGGGTCAGAGGCTGCGCGGGGCCAGGTGAAAGATCAGTGAAGGGGCGAAGCGGTGGGCGGCGGGCCAGTTTCCGGCCCCCCCCTGCGCCTGCCGCCCCGGCCCGCGCGCCGCGCTGCCGGCAAGCGATGCCTGGGGGTGATCCTGCTTCCGGGCAGAGGCCAGACAAGCTGCCGTCAGAGCCACGCCGAGCGGGCGGGCAGGCGGCGGCGAGGGGCGGCGGGCGGCGGCTGGCCAGGCCCCGTCCTGTGCCGGCTGCGGGCCGATCGCGCAGGCGCTGGCCGCCTCGGCCTTTCCCGCCAGGGCGGCCGGGCCGGGAACAGATCCCGGGCGCCCGGACCCGCCCGGGGAACCCGACCTCCGCCGCCCGGATGGCGAAACACCCGGCCACGGCAGGGGCCAGGGAAGCCGGGCCTAGCTCGGTTCCTCTTCCCGCCCGGGGAGGCGGTAGGCCTCGGTCAGCCAGCGCGCCAGATCGACCCGCCGGCAACGCTCCGAACAGAAGGGGGCAAGCGGGCGCGGGGCTGCCGGCCGACCGCAGATGGGGCAGGGCCGATGCTGGGCCCCGGCCCGTCTTTCATCGGTCGATGATGGCCGGTGCATCTGCCTCCTCCAGCAGAAGGGGATGGCCCGCGGCGGCTGCATATTCCTCGAGCGCTCCGGGCAGGTTGCGCAAGGCCTCGAGCCAGGCCGCCGGTGCCCGCAGCACCAGCCTCCGGTGCGGCGCCGCCGCTGCCTCCCGCGCCGCCTGGCGCAACAGGGCCAGCGCGGGCGTCAGCGGTCCGGCCAGCACCGCGGAGAGGGGGGGATGCACCCGCGCCCGGCGGATCTCGAACAGGCCGAGCGGCCCGATTCCCAGGAGTTCGGCCAGGCTGTCCGCTGCCAGGGCGCGGCTCAAGGCGGGGAGCAGCTGCTGCCGGTCTCGCGGCGAGAGCCCGGCCACATCGAGCAGGATCGGCCCGCCCAGCTGGCGCAGCCGGATCTGGCGCGCCACCTCGCTGAGCGCGCTCTCGTTGAAGCGGCGCTGCGCGTCGCGTCCGGCCCCGGCATGCGCCCCGGCATCCAGATCGAGGGCGGTCAGGGCGCGGGTCTCCTCGATCCACAGCAGACCGCCGCCGGGCAGCTCGACCCTGGGCTCGGCCAGCGCCTCGAAGGCGGCCTCGAGCTCCGCATCGAAGGCCCGCGGCACATATTCGGCGCCCAGTCGCCGCGCCTCGGCCCGGTCATCGGCCAGGATCCGCGCACCGGGATGGGCGGCGCGCAAACGCTGCGCGGCATCGGGCCCCCGGGCCAGCAGGCCGGGCGCAGAGGCGGTGAGGGGCGGGGCGCGGCGGATAGACAGCCGCGGCCCCTTGCCCCCCTGGGCGGCGCGGGTGACCACCGCGACCACCAGCTGGCCCTCCTGCAACGCGTCCTTGAGCGGGCGGCGGTCTCGGCTCGCTTCGGATTCGGGCAGGAAGCCCGTGCTGCCGTCGGGGAGTGCGATGAAGGCCCCCGCCATGGCGGGGGCGAGTGCCGCCACCCGACCGGCCCAGACATCGCCCACGCCGTCGGGGCGGGCAGGGCGCTCCACCCAGGCCTCGGTCAGCACGCCGTCAAGCAGCAGCGCGACCCGCCGCTCCCCCGGGGAGCGGCTGAGCAGGATCAGGGCCTGAGCCATCCCGCTCCGCGGAGCAGCTGCGCCACCTCATGCAGCGGGAGGCCGACCACGTTGGAGTAGGAGCCGGAGAGGAAACGGCACCACGCCTCTGCCGCGCCCTGGATGGCATAGCCCCCGGCCTTGCCCTGCCATTCGCCCGAGGCGAGGTAGTGCTCGATCTGCGCTTCGGTCAGCCGCTGGAAGGAGAGCAGGGTGGTGACCAGCCTTTCGCGCCGCTCCGCTCCGGGGCCCGCCAACACCACGCCGGTGATGACGCGATGCCGCCGCCCCGAGAGCAGGCGGAGGAAGGCGCGGGCCTGATCGGCATCGGCCGGCTTGCCCAGGATGCGCCGGCCGACGGCCACCACCGTATCGGCCGCCAGGACGAGCGCGCCAGGGGTGGCGGCCGCATCCGCCTTGGCGTGGGCGAGCCGGCGCGCGAGCAGCCGCGGGCGTTCGCCGGGCCGGGGCGTCTCGTCCACCTCGGTCGGAGACACGCGATCCGGCCTCACTCCGATGCGGGCCAGCAGTTCGAGGCGACGCGGGCTCGCGGAGGCGAGGATCAGCTCCGGTCGCGCTCCCCCCGATGGGAGGCCACTCACCGGCTTGGGCCGGCCGCGGGGTGCGGACGCCTATTTGTGGCGGAAGGTGATCCGCCCCTTGGTGAGGTCATAGGGGGTCATTTCGACATTGACGCGGTCACCGGCGAGGACCCGGATGCGGTTCTTGCGCATCTTGCCCGAGGTATGGGCGAGGACGATGTGATTGTTGTCGAGCTTGACCCGGAACATGGCGTTGGGCAGCAGCTCGATCACCTCGCCGGTGAATTCCATCATGTCTTCTTTAGACATGTAGGATCGCTCGCATGATCATCCTTTCGTTGCGGAGGAATGACCGGCCAGGTGCGGAATCCTGCACCCTTCGGCCCGGCGCGCGGAACATGGGATGCCCGCCCGCGCCGGTCAAGCGCGCCTGATGCGCCGGGGAGCCGTCATTCCGCCGGGGTGAGGGCTGCCTCTTCCCCCGCGGGGGCGCCGAGCAGTCGCCACTGGCCGTCGCGCAGGATCTCGGCCGGGCGGAAGACGGATTTGTAGCCCATCTTGCGCGACCCCTCCACCCAATAGCCCAGATAGACATAGGGCAGGCCGATCCGCCGCGCCTCCTCGACCAGCCAGAGAATGGCCAGGGTGCCAAGCCCTGGCTCCTCGGGCGCGTAGAAGGAATAGACGGCCGAGAGGCCATCGCCCAGCCAGTCGGTCAGGCAGGCCCCGATCAGCGCCCCGGCCGGGTTGCGGAACTCGATGACCGAGGTCGAGATCGGTGTATCCTCGACCATCGCGCGGTAGTCGTAGAAGCCCATCGCCGCCATGTCCCCCTCCGGATGCCGGGCTTGCTGGTAGCGCTGGAACAGGGCGAATTGTTCGGCGGTGGCCCGGGGCCCGGTGCGGGCGATGGTCAGGCCGGGCAGGCGGCGCAGAAGCTTGCGCTGGGTGCGGTTGGGCCGGAAGGCCTGAGCCAGGATGCGGATCGGCACGCAGGCCCGACAGCCCGGGCAGACCGGGGCATAGGCGATATTGTGGCTGCGCCGGAACCCGGCGCGGGAGAGGCGGTCATGCAGTGCCTCCGCTCCCGGGCCGGCGAGTTCAGTCACCACCTTCCGCTCCGTCCGCCCCGGCAGATAGGGGCAGGGCAGCGGGGCGGTGGTGTAGAAGAACTGCGGGCGGCGAGGACGCTGCAGGGCCATGGGCAGACCGGGAGGATCGCGGCCGGGGCCAGGGAAATCAAGAGCCTGCGGCCGGAGACGCCAGGCCCCCGCCGCCTGGGCCGCGGCCGCAGGTCGATCAGCCCGGCCCGTCTTCCTCGGCGACGGGGCGGGGCCGGCTGGCCGGGTTCGCTGTGGCGGCCGCCTCGGCGCGTTTGGCCTGCTGCCAGGCCTCCTCCATCTCGGCCAGCGTGGCATCTGCCGGGGCCTTGCCCTGTTCGGCCAGCCGCGCCTCGACCGCGGCGAAGCGGCGGGCGAATTTGGCATTGGCGGCGGCGAGCGCGGCCTCCGGGTCGATCTCGAGCTTGCGGGCGAGGTTGGCCAGCACGAAGAGCAGATCGCCGACCTCGTCCTGAAGCCGCGCGGTATCAGCGCCCGCCAGCTCGCGCCGGAGCTCGGCGGCCTCTTCCTCGAGCTTGTCGAGCACGGCGGCGGCATCGGGCCAGTCGAAGCCTACCCGGGCGGCGCGGCGCGTGAGTTTGACGGCGCGGGTCAGGGCGGGGAGGCTGCGCGCCACCCCGGCCAGCACACCGAGTTCGGCGCGGGCGGCGCGCTCGGCCGCCTTGGCCTCCTCCCAGGCGGCGAGCTGGCGGGCGGCGTCGCGGGCCGCGGCATCGCCGAAGACATGGGGGTGGCGGCGGATCATCTTGGCGGCGATCGCCTCCGCCACGTCGTGGAAGGAGAACCAGCCGCGCTCTTCGGCCAGGCGGGCGTGGTAGACCACCTGCAGCAGCAGATCGCCGAGCTCTTCCTTCAGCCTGTCCGGATCGGGCCCGGCCGCGATGGCATCGGCGACTTCGTAGGCCTCCTCGATGGTGTAGGGGGCGATGGTGGCGAAGTCCTGCACCAGATCCCAGGGGCAGCCCCGGGTTGGGTGGCGGAGTGTGGCCATCACCTCGAGCAGGCGGGCGAGCGCGGCGCGGGCATCGGGCGGCTGATCGGGCATGGGGCCATCTGCCCCGCGGCGAAGCCTGGTGCAAGCCGGCCGGGCGGTGGGGGCGCCGGGCGGGGGCTTCCTCATCCACAGGCCCATATGCCGCATAAGATGTATTATGGAAAAATTGGCCCTGTGGAAAAGCCGTGGACAAATCCGCCGCCCCGCCGGTGGACATCGCCGCCAGGAAGCCTAAGCTGCGCCGCACAACGCGGGCCGAGGCCGGGCGCTGATCCGGCCCGCCTGGCCATGACCATCCCCCCTACCGGGTTGAGGACAGGAGCACAGCGATGAGCAGCCTGAAGCGCGCGGGCGATGTGACGATCACCATCGAAGGGACGAACCGCAGCGCCACCCTGCCCCTGCTCGCCGGCACCCTGGGCCCGCCCGCGGTCGATATCCGCAAGCTCTACCAAGAGCTCGGCGTCTTCACCTTCGATCCGGGCTACGGCGAGACCGCGAGCTGTGAGAGCAAGATCACCTACATCGACGGCGATGCGGGCGTGCTGCTCTACCGCGGCTATCCGATCGAACAGCTGGCCGAGAAGAGCGACTTCGTCGAGGTCTGCTACCTGCTGATGTATGGGGAGCTGCCGACGGCGGAGCAGCTCGCCCATTTCCGGCGCGGCGTGACCTATCACACCATGGTCCATGAGCAGCTGCGCCGCTTCTTCGACGGCTTCCGCCGCGATGCCCATCCGATGGCGGTGATGTGCGGGGTGGTCGGGGCGCTTGCCGCCTTCTACCACGACAATCTCGACATCAATGACCCGCGCCAGCGCGAGATCGCGGCCTACCGCCTGATCGCGAAGGTGCCGACCATCGCCGCCTGGGCCTACAAGTACAGCCTGGGCCAGCCCTTCATCTATCCGCGCAACGACCTCTCCTACGCCGCCAATTTCCTGCACATGCTGAATGCGGTGCCGGCCGAGGAGTACAAGGTGAGCCCGACGCTCGAGAAGGCGATGGATCTGATCCTGATCCTGCATGCCGACCACGAGCAGAACGCGAGCACCAGCACCGTCCGCCTCGCCGGTTCCACCGGTGCCAATCCCTTCGCCTGCATCGCCGCCGGGATCGCCGCGCTGTGGGGCCCGGCCCATGGCGGGGCCAATGAGGCGGTGCTCAAGATGCTCTCCGATATCGGGCACCCCAAGAACATCCCCGCCTTCATCAACGAGGTGAAGGACAAGAACAGCCACACCAAGCTGATGGGATTCGGGCATCGGGTCTACAAGAACTTCGACCCGCGTGCCAAAATCATGAAGGAGAGCTGCCACGCGGTGCTGAAGGAGCTCGGCGTCACGCATGAGCCGCTCTTGGAGCTCGCCATGGAGCTCGAGCGGATCGCGCTGACGGACGAATATTTCATCTCCCGCAAGCTCTATCCCAACGTCGATTTCTATTCGGGCATCATCCTCAAGGCGATGGGGATCCCGACCAGCATGTTCACCGTGATCTTCGCGGTGGCCCGCACCATCGGCTGGATCAGCCAGTGGAAGGAGCTGATCGAGGATCCCTCCCAGCGGATCGGCCGGCCGCGGCAGGTCTATACGGGGCCGCCGCGGCGCGACTACGTGCCGATCGAAGCCCGCGGCTGAACGGGCCGCGCCGTCGCCACAGCGTCCACCCTGGCCCCGGCCGCCTCCGGCCGGGGTTTTTTTCATCCGCGATTCGGGTCGGGCGCCACCCGCCGTGATCATCATGCTCGCAGAGCGACTTGACGGCTTGGCATGCACGTTTAGGTTGTGTTGATAAACAGGCATGCGCGCAAAGATGGGTGATCGCCCCCTCTCCAGCCTGCACAAGCCCGAATCGCTGGACGCCAAGGTGCGCCGCGCCCTCGCCGCCTGGCCGCAACGGCCGCCGGGCATGCCGCGCACCATCAAGCAGCCCGGCCCCTGGCTCCGCGCCCGCCCCGACAACTGGACCGATGCCTTGCAGCCCTTCATCAAGCTGCCCGGCAGCCGGCACCTGCGCACCCTGCCCGACGGGCTCTGGCTGCATTTCAGCCCCGACCCGGAGGACCCCTATGTCGATATCCTCTGCGTCGAGGCCTGCGGTTCGCTGAGCAACCTGCTCGACAAGCGCAGCCGCTTCGCCCCCTCCACCGGCAGCCTGCAGGTCTTCTGCCCCCTGCCCTGGCTGCTCTCCCCCCTCCTGCCCGAGACCGAGGCGCCGCGCTGGCGCCTGATCCCCCTCTTCCGCGAGGAGCCGACCGCGCCGGCCGTGCTGCCCGTGCGGGACCTGCGCGTCCTCTACGGCCTGCGGGAGGAGCACTACCAGGGCTTTGCGCTGAGCCAGATGCCCGCCCCGCACGAGTTCTTCTGCCCGATGGAGACCCTGATGCGCGAGGACGGGCACGAGGATCCAGCACTGCAGGCGCTGATCCGCCGCGCCTCGGCCGCCGCCAATTTCATGGTGCTGCCGGAACCCGGCCAGGCCGGATCCGCCCCCCCGCCGCCGCCGCGCAGCCCGGCCTGCCAGCCGCCGCGGCCGAGCCGGCTCAAGGACATCCCCTCGATCCGGGTGATCGACACCCTCTTCGCCGAACGCCGGCGGGCCTAAGGGCGGCTGCTGCCAGCCCCTCGGGCGGAGGCGCCATCCGGCCGGCGCGCGGCCGGGCCAAGGAGCGCGCCCTGGGCCAGCTGGCCGAGGCAGCGGCCGGGGCAGGCGAGAGGCATCAGCCCCCGCTCATGCCGCGCGCCACCAGGGCGGACGCTCCGGATCCGGCGAGGGGCGGAAGCCGGGTGCGGCGATATCGACGGCCCGGGCGGCGAAGGCGTCAAAGCTCGCATCCTGCTCCTCGGGCGAGAGGAAATACTGATGGCCGAAGCGGCGGGCCCGGTCGACCAGGCGCAGCCCGCCGCGCAGGAAGGCATGGCGTGCGTGCAGATAGGCCCGGCCTAGATATTTGTAGTGCAGCAGCATCAGTTCATCGCGCGGCGGGTAGACCACCTTCCCGACCGGGTCTGCCACATGCCGCCCCGGGCCAAAGCCGGTCTCGCGGATGGCATCGGGCCGGAACAGGCTCAGCTTGTTCATCATGTGCCAGGGCGCCCCGCGGGTGACCGCCCGCGCCAGCAGCACGCCCGAGGGAGGGAAATCCTCCGCCACCATCTGATAGCCGACCGCCGGGATGGCGGTGATGCCGGCCCGGGTGCAGCGGCGGAGATAGCCTGGCAGGTCAGGGTGGTGGAGATGCTCATCCACCGCGGTCAGCACCACCCAGTCAGCCTTGCCGCGGCTTTCTTTCCAGCACTCGTTGTGGAGGATCTGCGCGGAGAGGACGAAGGAATCGGCCACCTTCCAGGGAAAGGGGCGGCATTCCGCCCGGGGGTGGCGGGCGATGATCTCGCGCGTGGCGTCGGTGGAGCCGTTGTCGAAGAAGACATAGCGGCTGACCCAGGGGTCATAGTGGCGGAAGAAGAACTCCAGCATCGCGGCTTCGTTCCAGACGATGCTGTAGAGATGCACCTCCGGCCGCCAGCCGGGCAGGAAACTCTGCCAGCGCCCCCTCATGCCACCTCCCGGGCAGTGGGCGGCAGGATCCGCGCCGGATTGCCGATGGCAAGCTGCCCTGCCGGCACATCACGCAGCACCACCGCCCCCGGCGCGATCACCGCCCTGGCGCCGACCGCAATCCCCGGCCCCAGCACGGCGCCCGCCCCGATCATGGCCGCCGCGCCGATCCGCACATCGCCGGTGATGGTCACCCCGGGCCCCACAGAGGCGAAATCCTCGACCAGGGCGTGGTGGCCGAGATTGGCGCCGCGATTGACCAGCACAAAGCGGCCATACCGCCCGGCTGAGCCCAGGATGCAGCCGGCATTGACGTAGCAGCCCGCCCCGAAGCTGCAGGAGCGGGCGATATCACCCGTCGGGTCGAGCAGCGGCGGGGCGGGGCGCAAACCGAGCGCCAGGGCCTCCTCCACCGCCGCGCGGCGGTTGGCCGGGGTGAAGAGGGGGCAGAGGAAGGGGCTGTCCCGCAGCGCGTCGGGAAAGGCATGGGCAGGCCAGACCGGGGCGGTGCCGAGGCCACGCGGCGGCAGATCGCGATTGAGGATGAGGGCTGCAACCGCGATGCCGGCGCGGGCGCAGCTCTCCTCGAGATCGGCGGTCAGCCCGCCGGAGGCGGCGTAGATCAGGATCGCCATGGCCGTTCCGTAGGCGGGTAGCAGTCGCGCAAGCGGATGGGCGACATGGCGGCGGTGTCCTGGCCTCCTCCTTCACCGGCCCAGCCTCGCCGGGATGCGGACCGGAGTAGAGCTTGCACCGCCCGCCCGGACAAGCCGGACAAGTGGGCGGCAAGTATCCCTCAGCCCAGCCGGATTTCCATCCCGTCATGCCCGGGCTCCACCCCGGGCGGGAGGCGCGCGCGCAGAGCGGCCTCATCCAGGGCGTTGGACATGTGGGTGAGGATGGTGCGCCGCGCCCCGATCTGCCGTGCCCATTGCAGCACCAGGTCGAGATGCGCATGCACCGGATGGGGCGAGAGGCCGAAGCAGCCCACCACCCAGCAGGAGATGCCGGCGAGGGCGGCCATCGTCTCCTCCGGCAGGGCAACGACATCGGTGCAATAGGCGAAGGGGCCGATGCGCAGCCCGAGCACCCGCATCACCCGGTGGTCGAGTTCGAGCAGCCGGGCCGAGATGCCGCCGAGGCGCAGCTCCTCGCCCGGTGCGACCTCCTGCGCGACGAGGGCCGGGCGGTAGAAGCCGGGGGTGGGGGGCAGGAAGGCGTAGCCAAAGCGCGCACGCAGCTCCTCGAGCGTCTCGGGCAGGGCGAAGAGCGGCAGGGCCTTGCCGGTCAAGCGATTGACCGCGCGCAGCTCATCCAGACCCATGACGTGATCGGCATGGGCGTGGGTGATCAGAACCGCATCGAGGCGGCCGACCCGCGCCGCGAGCAGCTGGGCGCGCAGATCGGGCCCGGCATCGATCAGCAGCCGGGTGCCGTCGGCGGCCTCGATGAGGGCGGAGGTGCGGGTGCGCCGGTTGCGCGGATTGGTGGGGTCGCAGACGCCCCAATCGCCGCCCTCCCCCGGGCCGCCCAGGCCTGGCACGCCCTGCGATGGTCCGGTGCCGAGAAGCCGGACCCGGATCATGCCGCGCGCGGATAGAGGCGCAGAAAATTGGCGGTGGTGATCTCGGCCATCTCCTGCACCCCCCTGCCCTTGAGGCCGGCGAGCACGGCCAGGGTATGGACGGTGAAGGCCGGCTCGCAGCGTTTGCCGCGCAGCGGCACGGGGGCCAGATAGGGGCTGTCGGTCTCGACCAGCAGACGATCCTCGGGCACGCCGCGCGCGATCTGACGCAGCGCTTCGGATTTCGGGAAGGTGAGGATGCCCGAGAAGGAGATGTAGCCGCCGAGCTCAAGCGCCGCGGCCGCCAGCGCAGCGCCCGAGGAGAAGCAGTGCAGCAGGAAGGGGAAGGCCCCGCCGGCCTCATGCTCCTCGCGCAGGATGGCGATGATGTCCTCATCGGCGTCGCGGGCATGGATGCACAGCGGCAGGCCGGAGCGCTGGGCGGCGCGGATGTGGCGACGGAAACCCTCCTGCTGCAGCGGGCGGGGGGATTTGTCGTAGAAGTAGTCGAGCCCGCTTTCGCCGAGGCCGATCACCCGGGGGTGGTCGGCGAGCGCCAGCAGCTCCTCGACTGTGGGCATGGGCGGCTCTCCGGCCTGATGCGGGTGCACGCCCACGGTGCAGAAGACATGGGGGGCGAAGCGTTCGGCGATGGCCTTGACGGTCGCCGCCTGGGGCTGGCGCGTGCCGATGGTGACCATGCGCGTCACCCCGGCGGCGATGGCGCGCGCCACCACCTCGGGCTGCTCCTCGGGTCGGAAATGGTCGAGATGGCAGTGGCTGTCGGTGATCATGCCTCGATCTTGCGGAAGAGGGGCGCGGGCGGCGGCAGGGGCAGGCCTTCGGGCAGGGGGCGGGCGAGGGCGGCCAGGTCCCGCTCCCCCTCCGGCACGCCGAGCTGGTCGAGCAGCCGCGCCATGCTGCCCGGCATGAAGGGCGAGAGCAGGGTGGCGAAGAGCCGCAGCGCGTCGTGCAGCTGGCGCAGCACCGCGGCCATGCGGGCGGGGTCGGTCTTCTTGAGGGCCCAGGGGGCCTGGCGGGTGATGAAACCGTTGCCCTCCCGGATCGCGGCGAAGATCGCGGCGAGCGCCTGGTCGAAGGCCTGCCGGTCCATCAGCTGCGCGACCTCGGCCGGCAGGGCGGCGAGTTGGGCGCAGAAGCCGGCCTCGATCGGCTCGGCCGGGGCGGGCAGGCGGCCGTCGCAGTTGCGCTGGATCAGGCTCAGGCTGCGGTTGGCGAGATTGCCGAGCGAGTCGGCGAGCTCCCCATTCAGCCGGTTGATCAGGGCCTTGCGGCTGAAATCGCCGTCCTGTCCGAAGGGGACCTCGCGCAGCAGGAAATAGCGGACCGGATCGAGGCCGAACTCCTCGACCAGGGCGACGGGGTCGATGACGTTGCCGAGGGATTTGGAGATCTTCTGCCCTTCATTGGTCCACCAGCCATGGGCGAAGATGCGCCGCGGCGGGGCGAGGCCGGCGCCCATCAGGAAGGCCGGCCAGTAGATGGCGTGAAAGCGCAGGATATCCTTGCCCACCATGTGCAGGTCGGCAGGCCAGAAGCGCCACAATCCTTGAGGATCATCGGGATAGCCCAAGGCGCTGATGTAGTTTGTCAGCGCATCGAGCCAGACATACATGACGTGACCCGGATCGCCCGGCACCGGCACCCCCCAGGCGAAGGAGGTGCGGGAGATGGACAGATCGCGCAGGTCGCCCTTGACGAAGGCGATCACCTCGTTCCGCCGCGTCTCGGGCAGGATGAAGTCCGGGTGTTTTTCGTAGAAATCCAGGAGCTTGTCGCGAAAAGCTGAGAGGCGGAAGAAGTAGGAGGGCTCCTTCACCCAGGCCACCGGCGCGCCGGTCGGGGCGTATTTCACCCCGTCGCGTTCGGTCAGCTCCTCCTCGCTGTAGAAGGCCTCGTCGCGCACCGCATACCAGCCCTCGTAATGGCCAAGGTAGATATGCCCAGCCTCCGCCAGCGCCTTCCACAGCGCCTGGCAGGCGGCCCGATGCCGCGGTTCCGTGGTGCGGATGAAGGCCGAGTTGGACAGGCCCATGGTCACCGTCAGGTCGCGGAAGGCGCGGCTCATCCGGTCGGTGAAGGCCTGTGGCTCCTCCCCCGCATCGCGCGCCGCCCGCTCCACCTTCTGGCCGTGCTCGTCCGTGCCGGTGAGGAAGAACACCTCCTCTCCGGCCAGGCGCCACCAGCGCGCCATCGCATCCGCCGCAACCGAGGTATAGGCGTGCCCGATATGTGGGCGGTCGTTCACGTAATAGATGGGCGTGGTGATGTAGCGGGCCATGGGGCGCATATGCCCTGGCCGGGCGCGGGCGGCTACCCTGCCCCGGCGGCATCCGGCCCGGCCCCCTGCCGCGGCCCCGATTCCGCCCCCCGCCGTTCCGGGGTATCGGGGCGCATGACCACCACGCTCTTTACCTCCGGCGCTACCATCCACCTGCACCGCCATGACCTGCCACCCGGGCTCTCCCTGGGCCCGCTGGTGGCCGTCGATACCGAGACGATGGGGCTTGACCCGCGCCGCGACCGGCTCTGCCTGGTTCAGCTCTCGGGCGGCGATGGCGTGGTGCATCTCGTGCAGATCATTCCCGAACGCCTGGGCGGGCGCGGGGCCGATGCGCCCCATCTCAAGGCCCTGCTCGAGGATCCGGCCGTCACCAAGCTCTTCCACTTCGCGCGCTTCGACCTGGCCGCCCTGCGCGCCGGCCTTGGCGTGCGCTGCGCCCCCGTCCTCTGCACCAAGATCGCGGCCCGACTGACGCGCACCTTCACCGACCGCCATGGTCTTAAGGACCTCTGCCGCGACCTGCTGGGCGTTGAGATCTCGAAACAGCAGCAGAGCAGCGATTGGGGCGCGCCCGAACTGACCCCGGAACAGCAGGCCTATGCCGCCTCGGATGTGCTCCACCTGCATGCCCTCTGGGCCCGGCTGGAGGCGCTGCTGCGCCGCGAGGGCCGGCTCGAGCTGGCCGAGGCCTGTTTCCGCTTCCTTCCCGAACGCGCTGCGCTCGACCTGCTGGGCTACGACGATCCGGACATCTTCGCCCATTGAGCGCCCCGCCTCGCCCCTCGGCGCCGCGGCGGGAAGGTGCTAGCTCTGCCGCGCCGCCACCCCGCCGGGAGTGTCCCGCATGCTGCTCGATGCCGTCTTCTTCCTCCTCCTCGCCGCGCTGGACCTGTTCTTCTGGGCGGTGATCATCGCCGCGGTGCTCTCGCTCCTGATCGGCTTCCGGGTGCTCGATACGCGCAACCGCTTCGTCTGGCTGGTGGCGGATTTCTTCGCCCGGTTGACCGAGCCGGTGCTGCGCCCCGTGCGGGCGCGCCTACCCCACCTCGGCGGCATCGATATCTCCCCGCTCGTCGTGCTGCTGCTGCTGCAGGCGGCGATGATCCTGCTCCGCGCGATCCAGGGCTATCTGATCCGCGGCGGGCTGTATTTCTGATGACCGCTCGCCTGCTCGACGGGAAGGCGCTGGCAGCACGGCTGCGTGCCCGCCTGGCCGAACGCGTCGCCGCCCTGCCCTTCCGCCCGGGGCTCGCGGTGGTGCGGGTCGGGGATGATCCGGCCTCTGCCATCTATGTCCGCAACAAGGATCGCGCAGCCCAGCAGGTGGGCTTTCTCTCCCGCACGCTGCATCTGCCTGCCACCACCGCTGAGGGTGCGCTGCTCGAACAGATCGCCGCGCTCAATGCCGACCCGGCGGTGGATGGCATCCTGGTCCAGCTGCCGCTGCCTGCCCATCTGCGGCCCGAGGTGGCGATCGCCGCCGTCGATCCGGCCAAGGATGTGGACGGGTTTCATCCCCTCAATGCCGGGCTGCTCGCCTCTGGGCTGCCCGGTCTCGTGCCCTGCACGCCGCGCGGGGTGATGCATCTGCTCGCCGAGGCCGCGGTGCCGACCGCCGGGCGTCACGCCGTGGTGCTGGGGCGCAGCCGCATCGTCGGGCGGCCGATGGCCCAGCTGCTGCTCGCTGCCGACTGCACCGTCACCATCGCCCATTCGCGCAGCCGCGATCTGCCTGCGCTGTGCCGGCAGGCCGATATCCTGATCGCCGCCGTGGGCCGGCCCGAGCTGGTGCGCGGCGATTGGATCAAACCCGGGGCGGTGGTGATCGATGTTGGCATCAACCGCCTGCCCGATGGCCGTCTGGTGGGGGATGTCGCCTTCCCCGAGGCAGCGGCCCGTGCCGGCTTCCTCACCCCGGTCCCCGGCGGGGTGGGGCCGATGACCATCGCTTGCCTGCTCGAAAACACGCTGGAGGCCGCGCTGGCCCGCCGAGGCCTGGCGCGGGCGGCGGCATGATCCTGCACCGCGCCCTGCAGGCAATCGGCCTTCTCGCGCTCGCCGCCTGCCTCATCCTGGCTGTCCAGGCCACGCCCTGGGGCGGTGAGGGGTGGTCGCGCGCCCGTCTGCTCTATGCCGGGGCAGGGGCGGTCTCGGCCCTGGCGCTGATCGCAATCGGCGGCCTCGGCATCGCGCTGCGCCGCCAGCAGGAGAGGCTGGCCGAACTGCAGGCCATGCTCGCCCGCCTGCTCCGGGAACGCTGAGGCCCCCACCCTGGCGCTGCCGCGCCTTGCCCCTATCCTGCAGACATGGACAGGCCCCGCGTCGCCCTCTTTGTCACCTGCCTCGTTGACCTCTACCGCCCCTCGGTGGGCTTCGCGGCCATCCGGCTGCTCGAGCAGAATGGCTGTCGGGTCGAGGTCCCGCTGCTGCAGACCTGCTGCGGCCAGCCCGCCTACAACAGCGGTGACCGGACCACCGCCCAGGATCTGGCGCGGGAGGTGATCGGCGCCTTCGCGGGCTTCGACCATGTCGTCGTGCCCTCGGGCTCCTGTGCGGCGATGCTGGTCCACCACTACCCAGGGCTGTTTGCCGGCAGCGATCCGGAATGGCACGCGCGGGCGCTGGAGCTGGCCGCCCGGACGCGGGAGCTCACGGCCTTCCTCCACGATGTGCTGCGCGAACCGCGCGTGGCGGCGCGGCATGAGGCGGTGGCGGTCTATCACGATGCCTGCTCGGGCCTGCGCGAGCTTGGCATCCGCACCCAGCCCAGGGCGCTGCTCTCGCGCGTTGAGGGCCTGGTGCTGCGCCAGCTGGCCGATCCCGAGCAATGCTGCGGCTTCGGCGGCACCTTCTGCGTCAAATACCCGGCGATCAGCACCCGGATGGTGGCCGAGAAGGTGCGCGACATCCGCGACAGCGGGGCGGATACGGTGATTGCCGGCGATCTCGGCTGCCTGCTCAACATCGCCGGGCGGCTCTGGCGCGAGGGCGGGGGCGTGCGCGCCTATCACGTGGCCGAGGTGCTGGCCGGCACCGCCGCCCACACCCCCGCGATTGGGGAGGGGGAGGCGGACCGCACGCCCCCCCGGCCCTGACCGCCCGGCGCTGTCAGCGCAGCCAGGAGAGGGCGGTCAGCACCGCCTGCTTGCGCTCCAGGCTCAAACGTTCGGCGGCGCGGGCATGTTCGCCGAGCCGCGACCACAGCTCGGCCCATTGCGCATCTGTCCGGCGCGCGCGCCAGGCGGGCGGGGTCTGCGCCGTCAGCCCGGCGGCCAGGCGCGCCCGCAGCAGGACGAAGAACAGCGCCATCGGGCCGGCATCGCGCCCCGCCACCCGCTCGGCGATCTCCCATGCCCGCCGCCCTGCCACCCCGGCCAGCGCCTCCTCGGCCAGCGCGGCGAGCTCCACCCCCGCCCCTTCGGCGAGCAACAGCGCCTGGCCGGGCGACCCGCCGGCGATCGCGATCAGCGCCGCCCGTTGCTCGGCCGGAAGATCAGGCAGGGCGGCGGAGAGGAAGGCAGCCATCTCCCCCTCCTCGAGCGGGGAGAGGGGCAGCCGCCGCACCCGGCTTAAGATGGTGGGCAAGAGCCGCCCCGGCGCTGCGCAGGCCATCAGCAGGATGGCACGGGGCGGCGGTTCCTCGAGGGTCTTGAGCAGCGCGTTCTGCCCCGCCGCATCCATCGCCTCCGGCTGGTCGATCACGACGACGCGCCAGCCGCCCTCGGCCGGGGTGAGCGACAGGAAGCCGCGCAGGCGCCGCACCTCCTCGACCCGGATCATCGCCCGCCGCCCCTCCCCGCCCTCTGGGGCGAGCACAGCCAGATCGGCGTGGCTGCCCGCCGCAACACGGCGAAAGACCGGATGGCTTGGCGGCAGGGCGAGCGGTGCCTCGGCCGATTCGGGCATGCCCGCGAGCAGCCAGCGGGCGAAGCGGAAGCAGAGCGTCGCCTTGCCCACCCCCGGCGGGCCGGTCAGCAGCCAGGCATGGTGCAGCCGGCCCGACCGCGCCGCCTGCTCGAGCTGCGCAGCGGCGGCGCGATGGCCGAACAGGGCCTCGGCCTCCCGCGGAGAGGGGGCGGTCATGGCGCCGGCAGGCAGGCCAGAATGGCTTCGGCCACCTCATCTTCCGGCAGGGTGGCATCGATCAGGCGGAAGCGTTCGGGCTCCCGCGCTGCCAGGGCGTGATAGGCGAGCCGCACCCGGTGGTGGAAATCGGGGTCGGCCGCCTCGTAGCGGTTGGCCTCGCCGCGGGCGGCGGCGCGGGCCAGCCCGACCTCGACCGGCAGATCGAGCAGGAAGGTGAGGTCGGGCCAGATCCCTTCGAGCGTATGCGTCACCAGGGCAGCCCAGAGCTGCGGATCCCCCCCTTGCCCGCCGACCTGGTAGGCGAAGGTCGAATCGGCGAAGCGGTCGCAGACGACGGTGGCCCCCGCAGCCAGGGCGGGGCGGATGCTGCGCACCAGATGTTCGCGCCGGGCGGCGAAATGCAGGAGCATCTCCGCCCGGGCATCGAAGGGGCGCGCCAGGAGAAGACCGCGCAGCGCCTCCGCCCCCGCCGCCCCGCCCGGCTCGCGCGTCAGCAGCACGGGCTGCCCGCGCGCCGTGAGCGCCGCGGCCAGCCGCCGCGCCTGGGTGGATTTGCCCGCCCCCTCTCCGCCCTCCAGCGTGATGAACATCACCCCCGGCCCAGGAGATGCGCGAGCACCGCCGGAATGCGCGACAGGAAGCCCAGGCGCTCGACATCGGCCCCGGCATAGAGGGGAAAGCGCGCGGGGGGGATATGGCGCCCCGAAATCTCGAGCGCGCCGAGCTCCTGCCCGCGCATCACCGGCGCCGTCACCGGTGCTGCGTAGCGCAGCCGGACCTCGAGGCTCTCGCGCCAGGCCCGCGGCAGGGTGAGCACCACGTCGCGTCCGCCGACCAGCGGCACGCTCGGCCGGGTGCCGAGATGGACCGGCACCTGCTCCAGCGCATCAGCGGCGCGGAAGAGCACGACATTCTCGAAGCTCGCAAAGCCCCACTCCATCAGGCGGAGCGCTTCCTCCGCGCGGGCGGCCATGCTGGGCAGGCCGGCCAGCACGAGAATGAGCCGCCGCCCGCCCTGCTGGGCCGAGGCGGTGAGGCCGAAGCCCGCTTCCTGGGTGCTGCCGGTCTTCAGGCCATCGGCCCCGGGGAAGCGGCCGAGCAGGGGGTTGCGGTTGGCCTGGGTGATGTTGTTCCAGGTGAAGCTGCGTTCGGAATACAGGCGGTAGTATTCCGGAAAATCCTGGATCAGCCGCCGCGCCAGCCGTGCCAGATCCCGGCAGGTCATGCGGTGGTCGGGATCGGGCAGGCCGGTCGCATTGCGGAAG
>JANWYF010000070.1 GCA_025057055.1 Rhodovarius sp.
TTCTGTCTTTTTCGTGAGATTCGTGCCGCGTATTGACCGATTGTTTCCGGCAAGTAAACTACAGCCCTGACCGAAAAAGGGGAGGGTTGAACGACGGTACAGGGTGTCAATCACAGCCCGGTCGGGCGGTCGGAAAAGCCGCTGGGGGCGGGCAATCTCGGCATGGCCGGCGCGGCAGCTTCAGGTAGCGCGGAAGCGCCCCTCCGCGGGACGGCGAGAGTCAAGGCGATGAGGATGGACGACCGCGCAGACAGCCCAGACCGCGAACACCGCCCGAGCCCCATCGATGTGCATGTGGGCGCGCGGGTGCGGCTGCGCCGTACGCTGCTCGGTATGAGCCAGGAGAAGCTCGCCGAGGCGCTGGGCGTGACCTTCCAACAGGTGCAAAAATATGAACGCGGTGTGAACCGAATCGGCGCATCGCGCCTGTTCGATCTCGCCCGCGTGCTCGATGTGCCGATCAGCTTCTTCTTCGACGACATGTCCGAGGGGGCAGAGAGCAATCCCAGCCTCGGCCGGCGCAGCTATGGCTTCGCCGACAGCCAGGACGCCTTCGAGGACGATACGATGCACCGGCGCGAGACGCTGGAGCTCGTCCGCGCCTATTACCGCATCAGCGACCCCGCGGTGCGCAAGCGCATCTTCGATCTGATCAAGAGCCTCGGCCCCTCGGAGGGCTGAACCGCCGCCCCGGTCCATCCGGAGCGAGCGCCGCCCACGATAGCGCGCCTCGCCCCGGCCGCCCCGCGCCACACGGCAGCGGAAGGCGCCATCCGGCCGGGGAGGGCGCTGCCGACGCCGCAGTCGAACAAGAGAGGGGCCAGGCATGACCGACCGAGCCCGGGACAAGGCGGGATGGACTCAGCCCGGCAGGACATAGGCGGGCAGCCAGGCCCGCTCGGCCGGTCCAACCCGGGCGGCATCGCCGGGACGGAAGGCCACCCGCCGGTCCGGTGCGGCCGGCGCGGGCAGCCCCAAGGCGCGGGCCAGCCCCGCATGGTCGGACATCCAACACCCCCCTTCGAGCCGGACCGGCTCCGGCCTCCGGCCATCCTGGAGATCGGCGAAGACCGACCTCTCCCACCCCCCGGCGGCGGAGACGAAGAGGCAAGGCTGGCGGGGCGCCAGCCCCTCCGCCGCCAAGGCATCGCCCAGCGCATCCGCCTCGGCCATCGTCATGCCGGGCAGCGCAGCCAGGGCGCGCAGCACCCTGAGCAGGCCGGATTCGGCGTGGGCGGCCTCGATCACGTCGCGATAGAGCAGCGCCACCCGCTCGGGTGCCAGCGCCTCGGCCACATGCCGTCGCGCTGCCGCCCCGAGCTCGGCACGGCGGAGCGGATCGGCGGCGAGTTCGGCCAGAAGCTGCCCGAGCTCCGCGTCGCTGAACTCGGCCGGCAGCATGGCCACCGCCCCGCGTGGCAGTTCGGCGAGGCTGCCTGAGGCATTGACGATGCAGGGCAGTCCCGCCGCCATGGCATCGGCGACGGCGCCGCTGCTCTCTCCCTGGTGGCGGGCGCGCAGCTGCACCGCGATGTCGGCAGCAGCCAGCCACTCCTCGTAGCGGCGGCGGGGCAGCCCTTCGGTCAGCACGACCCGGCCCGCCACACCGCGGGCCGCCGCCTCGCGCGCGATCACATCCGCAATCCCTTGCTGGCCTTCGCCCACGAAGACGAGGCGCGCCGACGCGCCGAGCCGGGCGGCGGCGAAGCCTGCCACCACCCGCTGCGGCAGCTTCTTGGGCAGCACGGAACCGAAGCTCGCCACCACCAGCGCGGTGTCGGGCAGGCTGAGCCGCGCCCGTGCCTCCGCCCGGGACGGCAGGCGGGGCAGACGCCGCAGATGCGGCACGACGCGGCTATGCGCGAGCAGTTCCGGCCCGCAGTGGCGGCGCAGCAGCTCCCACGCCGCCTCGGAATGCAGGATGACAGCCAGTGCTGCGGCCAGCACATCGGCCGAAAGCGGCAGGGACTGCGCGATCATCCCCGGATCGTGCTGCAGCGCAGCGAGCCATGCCGGATAGCCGTGGTTGCGATAGAGCGCGGCGAGCAGCTTCTCCGGCGCCTCGCGGGCTGCCCAGCGGCGATATTCGGGCAGCGCGGCATCGTGCAGCACCACCACGGCGGGCCGCAGGGGCAGAAGCCCCTCGTGCTGGAAGTGGTGGAGGTGGCTGTTGCCGATCTGATGCAGCACCCGGTCGAAGCGCCACGCCTGCCGCGCAAATTCCGGCGGCGGGAGCCAGGGAAAGCCCGCCGCCAGGGTATCGGTCGGGCGCTCTTCGCTGACCAGCGTGATCGCATAATGCCGCGCCAGTGCCGGCAGCAGCTCCCCCGTATAGTCGGCGATACCGCTCTGGGTGGGCGGCATGGGGCCGCTCAGCGCGAGGCTCGGCCGGGCCGGCAGGCCGGGGCCGGCCAGTTGCTCGAGCGCTCGCCAGGCCCGTTCGGCCACCGCAGGCCAGGTGAAACGCGCCGCCTGCGCAGGGCCGTGGCGCTTGAGCTCGGCCGCGAAGGCGGGATCACCCAGGATGCGGGCGAGCACCCGCGCCATATCGGCCGGATCGAGCGGATCGAACAGCACATCCTCACGTCCCGCGACCTCGGGCAGGGCCCCGGCCCGGCTCGCCGCCACCGGGGTACCGCAGGCCATCGCCTCGGCGAGCGGCAGGCCGAATCCTTCGGCCAGCGAAGGCACGACGCAGCAGGCGGCATGGCGATAGAGGTCGGGCAGCTGCTCCTCCGGCACCAGGCCGAGGGGGATGACCGCGCCGGGGGGCAGGCCGGCCTCGGCCGCGCGATGGAGGATATGCTCCGCCGGCACCTTGCCGGTGACCACGAGCTTGAGGTCGCGGCCGAGCCCGGGCGGCAACAGCGCCATCGCCTGCATCAGCCGCCCCTCGTTCTTGCGGATATCGCCGAGCCCGACGCAGAGCAGATAGCGGCCCGGCACGGGCGGCGGTCCGCCTCGGCTGGGCGCGAAGAAGCGCGCTGCCACCCCGGCGCCGATGGTGATCAACCGCTCCGCAGGCAGGGGCAGAAGGGACAGCCCCTCCTGCCGCGTCGCCTCCGAGTTGCAGAGCAGCCCATCGAGCAGCGTCAGCTCCAGCACGCAGCGCCAGTACCAGGGCACCAGCCCGTCGCGCGCCCAGGCGCCGTCGAGGTAGTCGGCGCGGCGGGAGAGCGGGATCAGGTCGTGCAGCATGGCCACCGTGCAGGGCCGGGCGCGGCCCTCGGGCCAGGTGGTGACGAGGGATTCGTTCCAACCTTCGAACAGGCTGCCGATCAGCACCAGATCGGGGGCGATGCGCGCGATCGCCTCGGCGCGCAGCCATTCCGCGGCGCGGCGCAGCGGGCGATAGGGCTCACCCCCGGCGTGGCTTTCCGCCGGCGGGTGGAAGCGATGGACCCGGCCGGGGCCGAGCAGGGTGGTGAAGAGCGCCTCGAGCTCGGCGGCCGCCTCGGCAAAGAGGCCATTGAGCAGCACATGCACCTCGTGGCTGCCACGGGCCTCGATCAGGGCGAGGGCGAGTTCGCGCGTGTAGCGGCCAAGCCCGGAATGGCGGCTGCTGCCTTGCGCCCCCTGCACATCGATCAGCACCTTCATACCGCAGCTCCGACAGCATGGCGCGCCCAGGCATGAGGCCAGGGCAGGGCGCGGTCGAGGGGAGGCGGCGGGGGGGGCGGCAGCGGCGGCGGGGTGAGCGGCGCGGTGGTGCAGAGCTCTGCCAGCTCCGCCCAGTCGCGGCTGCCGGCGCGGACCGCCAGGGCATCCCGCTGCGCCGCCACCAGCGCGGCGCGCGCGCGGCCATCGGTGATCAGGGCACGCAGGGCGGCCGCACTGGCGCGCAGGTCGAGGGGATCGAAACGGAGGGGCGCCGGCAGCTCGAGCCCGGGCAAGGGCGGGGCGAGGCAGGGCCGCTCCGCCGCCGTGGCGGCGAGCAGCAGCGCCGGCCAGGCCTCCGCCGGCGATGCCAGCACCACGCCGCGGCACCGGGCCAGCAGCGGGGCGAGCTGCGTCCCCTCCGCCAGCGGCAGCGGCCGTGCCATCGGCCCCTCGCCCTCCAGCACGAAGAGGGGGGGCAGGGCCGGCCCCTCGCCGGCGAGCAGGGACCAGGCGACGGTCAGCGCGGGTGTGGCCCGGCTGGCCAGCACATAGCCCTCCTCCGGGAGATCCGGCCGGTGGCCGCCGGGAAGCTCCGGCTCCAGGCAGAGGGGCAGGGGGAGCAGGCCGAGCAGCGGCCGCCCGGCGGCCGCCAGTCGAGCGGGCAGGTCAGGCAGCGGCACGGGCAGGGCGAGCCCATCGCAGGGGGGCTGCGGGCCGAAGAGCAGCCGCGCCACTGCCTCGGCCAGGGTGGGGGCGACCTCGGCCGGAGCGGTCAGCGCCGCCGCTTCGGAGAGGAGCAGCACCACCTCCGCCCCGGCCTCGCGCGCGCGCCGCCAGCCGGCTGCCCCGGCGGAAGGATCGAGCAGCAGGACCCGCTCCCCGGGGCGGGGCTCGGCTGGTGCGAGGCCGGCGAACGGCCCCTCCTCGGCGAGCAGGGGAGCAGGTTCCGGATGGGCGATCGCCGCCTGCGCCAGCGCGGCGGGCAGCAGCAGCGCCTGCCCCGCGCCGGGCGGCAGGACGACCGGCCGCACCTCGGGCCGGGCGAGCAGGGCCTGGGCCAGCCCGCGCCGCCAGCGCCGCGCGGCCCAGGAGATCGACCAGGGCTGGGGCAGCAGCAGGGCGGAGAGGTCGAGTAGGACCGCGCGACCCCCCGGGAGCGCGGCGCGCGTGGCGGCCAGGGCGGCGAGTTCGGCCGCCGCCACCCCGCGCGCCATTGCCGCCCGAAAGGCGCGCGCCGCTTCGGCGTGATCGCCGGCGAGGGTAAGTGCCCAGGCCCGCCGCGTCAGCACCGCCGCATCCTCCGGCCGGCGGCGGAGGTAGCGGGCATAGAACTCCGCCGCCCGCCCCGGCCGGCCACGGGCCAGCGCGAGATCGCCGCGCAGACGCAGGCTGCGCAGGGGCGCATGGAGGCGTGCCCAGTGCGCCGCGACGGCCGCGCGCAGGCCAGGACGCGGCAGGGCGAGCAGCTGAGCGGGGGGGGCGGAGCTCTTCGGCGCGGCCTCAACCTCCTCCTTCCGCGGCGGCTCTGCCGGCCCGGCTGGGTGCGCGGCGGTGGCGGGGCTGGGCTCGGGCTCGGGCAGCCGCTCCAGCCGCTCCGCCCGGATGGCGAAGAGGGCCAAGGCCAGCTGGCGTGGGTCGGCGGGATAGGCGATGCCCGGCCGCTCCAGGCGGAGCGTGATCTCGATCAGACCATCGGCGGCCACCGGCCCGGCGACGGCGAGCCGCCATCGCGTGGCGGGCTGCAGAGAGGCCCGCGCCGGCCGCCCGCCCGGGATCGTCACCGTCACGCTGTTCGGGACATTGGGCCAAGGCGGGGTGCCGAGGTCGAGCTCGAGGCGCAGCAGGCTGCCCGGGGGGGCGCTGCTGCGCAGCCGGATCCGCGCCTCGCTGCCGCGCATCCAGGTGCAGGAGGTCTCGACCGGATACCAGCCTTCGGCCAGCGAGATCCCCTGCGCGATGCCGCGCGCGGCGGCCTCTGGCCCGCTCTCGGCGGCGAAGGAGCGGCCGAGCGGCACCCACTCCTCGAGCGGCAGCAGGAAGGGCTCGGCGGCCAGCCCGTCGGGGCGCGGGCCGAGGGCGGCCAGCCGCATCGCCTCGCGCAGCAGATCGGCCGTCACCTCGGACCAGCTCCGCGGCCGGAACTCGCGGCGGATGCGCTCGGCAGCGGCCTGCAGCGCCGCACGGTCATGGATCCAGGCGCGCAGCCGCTCCACCCATTCCGGCACCGAGCCGGGGTCGGCATAGGCAATGAGATCGCCCCCCACCTCCGGCAGGGCGGAGCTTCGCGAGGCGATGCAGGGCTTGCCGAAGGCGAGACTCTCCCCGACCGCCAGACCCCAGCCCTCGGCCAGGCTTGGCATCACGGTGAACAGGCAATGCCGGTAGAGGGCGGCGAGTTCGAGATCCGACAGCCCCTCGGCGATCACGATCCGCCCGTCCAGACAGCGCGTGGCATCGAGCTGGGCCAACAGATCGGTCACACCCCAGCCGCGGCGGCCGGCGAAGACCAGGATCGGCGGATCTTCCCCCTCCTCGATCATCCTCTGCCAGGCGCGCATCAGCAGGAGGTGGTTCTTGCGCACCTCGATGGTCGAGACGAAGAGGACGAAATCCCGCCCGCGAATGTCCTGTAGCGCCGCCGGGAAATCATCGACCCAGGATGGCGGCAGGGCGGCGAGATCGAAGCGATGGGCAAGCGGGACCGGCACCGCAGGCAGCGGCGGAAAGCCCCGCCGGGCCGCGGTGGCGGCGAAGACCTCGGCCGAGTAGCGGGAGATCGCGAGGGCGAAGTCCCACAGCAGCAGCCCCTCGTTGAGCCCCTGGTTGAAGTAGCGCACGGTATCGGGGGTGGCGAACTCCGGGTTGGTGGCGGGGAAGAGGTCGTAGATCAGGACGCCGATCCGCACCCCCCGTGCGCGCAGGCCGAGGAGAAACCGCGCCGCCCCGGCGTAGAACCAGAAGGCACCGAGGATCAGGAAGGCCGACCCGGGCGCCGGCGTGATCAGCCGCGCGCGGCGGCGGACCTGACGCACCAGCCGCCGCGCCGCCTCGGCATCGGCGCGCTGGGTGGCGCAATGCGCGATGATCGCTGCCAGGTCCTCCTTGAGCGGGGCCCAGAGCTGCCCGTCGGAGAGGGTGGCGAAGACCGGCCTCGCCTCGGCCGCAAGCGGACCCGCCCGCCCCTCGAGCACCGCCGCCAGGATGCCGAGCTGCACCCTCTGGATGCCCGAGATGCTGCCGTAATCGGCCAGGTATTTCAGCAGATCCTCGATATCGAGCAGCAGCCGCGCCGGCTCGGCTTCGGCAGGCGCAGCCGGCGGCGGCAGGTCGAGGGCGGCCGCCTCCTCCGCCAGGGCGAGACAGGGCCGCTCGCCTGCCGCCAGGGCCAGGGCCTCGCGCGCCTCGGCCTGGCGCCCGGCCAGGCGCAGCCAGCGCGCGATCTCGGCCAGGGGCGCGGCGGCCGTCGGCCAAGCGGGCCGGGCGGCCAGGGCCAGCCGGGCTGCCTCTGGCCAGTCCCCGGCCTCGGCGGCGGCCTGGGCAGCGGCCAGCCATGTGGCCGCAGGATCGGAGTCGCTCGGATCCGGCAACATCGCTGCTTGCCCTAGAGCAGATCGCGGAGCCCTGGAATCGGCCCCAGGCTGTGGAGAGGGGGCGGCGGGGGCAGGCGCGCGCGCAAGACTCCCGGGGCAAGCCCGCCCCGCTGCAAGCCGGGGCGCATCGGGGCCAGCCGCTCATGCCTCGCGCAGCCGGCCATCCGAGATGACCAGCGCGCGGCTGTGGAAGGCGGCCAGCCCCTCGCGATGGCCGATGCTCAGGATCAGCGCGGCAGGCAGGGCGCGGATCAGGGCGGCCATCAGTTCGGCCTCCGCCGCCGGATCGAGGCTGGCTGTTGCCTCGTCGAGGAAGATCAGGTCGGGCGCGACCAGCAGGGCGCGGGCGAAGGCCAGGCGCTGCTGTTCGCCGCCCGAGAGCTGCTGCGCCCAGGCCTCCTCCCGATCGAGCTGCGGCGCGAGGTGGGCGAGCCCTGCCTGCGCGAGCACCGCTGCGAGCCGTGACTCGGGCACGCTCTCGGGGCCGGCCGGGTAGCAGATCGCCTCCCTGAGGCTGCCAAGCGGCAGATAGGGCCGCTGCGGCAGGAACAGCAGCCGCGCCCCCGCGGGCAGCAGCACCCGCCCCTCGGCGAAGGGCCAGATCCCGGCCAGCGCGCGCAACAGCGTCGATTTGCCGCTGCCGGAGGGGCCGCGGATCAGCACCCTTTCCCCGGGGCTGAAAGCGAGGTCGGGCACCGCGAGCAGCGCCCGCCCATCGGGCAGGAAGAGGCGCACGCCCTGCAGCGCAAGCCCCCCTTGGGGCCGGGGGATTCGGCGCAGCCCCGCCTCGGCCCGGGGCACGGCTCTCGCGATCGCCTCCGCGAAGCCGGAGAGGCGGGTCACCGTGGCCCGCCATTCCGCCAGCCGCGCGTAGTTGTCGACGATCCAGGAGAGGGCCCCCTGGACCTCGCCGAAGGCGCCGGCGGTCTGGGTGAGCTGGCCGAGCTGCAGCCGCCCCGCGAAATAGGCGGGGGCGGCGATGACGATCGGAAAGACCACCGCCGCCTGGCTATAGCCCGAGGTGAAGAAGGTCAGGCGCTTGGTCGCGCGCATCAGCGCCCACCAGTTGGCCGCCAGCCGGCCGAAGCGCTCGGCAAGCCCGCCGCGCTCGCGCTCTGCCCCGCCGAGCAGGGCGACCGCTTCGGCATTCTCGCGCAGGCGGACCAGGGCGTAGCGGAAATCGGCCTCCAGCTGCTGCTGGCGGAAGTTGAGGCGGGCGAGCGGGCGGCCGATCAGATGCGCAAGCCAGGTGCCGACCAGCGCATAGAGCAGCGCAAGCCAGACCAGATAGCCCGGGATGGCAAGGCCGAAGAGGTGGAAGGCGTCGGAGAGGCTCCACAGCACCAGGACGAAACTGCCCAGTGTCAGGGCAGCGCGCATCAGCCCGAGGCCGAGCGTCAGCGTCTCGTCCACGAAGAGTCGGATATCCTCGGCGATGCGCTGGTCCGGATTGTCGGTGCCGAGATCGGTCAGCGCCATGCGCTGGAAGCGCCCGTCCTCGAGCCAGGAGGCGATGAGCCGCGCGGTGAGCCAGCCGCGCCAGCGGATCTGCAGGGCCTGGCGCAGATAGAGCTGATAGACGGCGAGCAGGATGTAGAGGGCGGCGATCGGCACGAAGCCCGGCATCGGGCCCCCCTCCATCTCCCGCCAGGAGAAGAGCAGGTCGCGGAAGGCCTGCGCGTCGCGCGCCTCGATCGCGTTGAAGAACTCCCGGTTCCAGAAGGAGAGCAGCACGCTCATCCCGACCAGGGCGAGGTTGAGGCCGATGACCGCACAGAGCAGCAGGAATGCGCTGCGCCGCTCCTGCCCCCGCCAGTAGGGCGCGGCGAGGGCCCAGGCCTCGGCAAGGGCGCGCATTACGCTTCGAGCCGGGCGAGGATGGTGCGGTCGAACCGCTCCGGGGCGTAGAGGCTGCGCACCAGGTTGCGCCCGGCCTCGGCCATGGCGCGGGCGGTCTCGGGTTCGGCCACCACGCGGCGCATCAGCTCGGCCAGGTGGTGGATGCGCACATCGGCCCAGGCGCCGCGGGAGCCGGGCAGGAACTCCCCCTCGCCGATCGGGCGCATGTCATAGCGGATCAGCCAGGTGTTCTCGGGCGTGCAGAAATCCATGTTGCCCGACCAGCCGGTGGCGATCAGCGGGGTCGCGAAATGATGCGCCTGCGCGCAGAGATAGCCGAAGCCCTCGCTGCGGTGGGGGGAGATGACGCAGTCGGCATGCGCGATATAGCCCAGATATTCGAGAAAGCTCGAATAGGCCTCGCGGATGACGATGCGCGGATCGCGCGCCGCCGCCTGTTCGATCAGCGACCATTCGTCGAAGGGATCGCCGTCGAGGGCGCGGGGCAGCACCGGCACCTTGATCACCAGCGAGACCGGCTCGCGGCCCGAGGGGAAGGCGGCGAGGAAGGCAGAGACCGCGGCGGTCGGGTTCTTCCGCCGCAGCCAGGAGCTCGGGTCGAAGGAGACGAGGAAGACGAAGCGATCGGCCCTTTCGGGCAGGAAGGCCGGATAGGGGTCCGGCACATCGGTCGGCCACTGCAGCGCCTTGCCCACATTGTAGACCGGTGTGGCGGTATGCGCGGCATAGCTTGCGCGCACGAACTCGGAGGGTGTCCAGATCTCGTCCATCCGGTCGCAGACGGCAGCCAGTTCCGGGGCGATGCTCTGGGTCTCGGTCAGGAAGAAGCCGATCCGCCGCCGCTCGAAGAGGGCTGCGAAATCCTGCCGCAGCGCGAGCATCGCGACACGTTCGGGATTGACCGCAAAGAGGCTGGTCGGCCGCGGCAGGCTGCGGCCGTACAGGCGCAGCCGGTGCGGCCCCGGCCGGCGCGCGACCTCGACCAGCTGGCCGCGGGCATCGAGGGTGAGGGCATGGCCCTCCTCAACCTCGAAGGCACGGGCGGCCAGCCCGAGGCGCGAGAGGGAGGCTGCGAACATCCGGAAATTCTCGCCCAGGCCGGAGGCGTTGTGGTGCCCGGCGATCAGCAGGGGCTGGCCGGTCGCCTCGCCCCCCGGGTCGAGCAGCGAGGTCAGATGCGGCAGCTCCTCCCGCACCAGCCGTGCTGCCTCCTCGAGCAGGGTGGCGAAGGCGGGCTCGGCATCGGGGGCGCGGCTGCCGGGCGCGCTCAGGGCCAGCGCGAGCAGGACCTGAAACAGGGTCGGCGCCAGGCCCTCCCCGTGCAGGCGCCGGCGGAGCAGGCCCATCGGCTCGGGGCCGGTCAGGGCAGCGGCGCGCGGATCGCGGAACTCGCGCAGGACATGGCGGAAGAGCAAGGCGAGCCGCGCCGGCCCCTCGCCCGCCCCGGCCGGGCGCAGCGCGACCCCCGCGCGGGCCGCCGCCGCCCACACATAGGCCGACAGCGGCGGCGTGCCGTCGTCGCTCTCCGTGCCCCGCCAATGGGCGAGATGGGCCGGCGGCAGCGCCTCGAGCGGCAGATGGCAGGGCAGCACCACCTCAAACAGCCACCACTCCCGCGCTGCCTCGGGGCTTGCCAGGATGCGGGGCAGTTCGGCCAGCGGCATCAGGGCCAGCGCATCCTGCATGGCCGCGGTCAGCGGCGCGCCGCTGTCGCGATGCTGCAGGCGCATGCGCTGGAAATAGGCAAGCTCCTCTCCCGCAATGCCGCCGGGCCAGCCGGCGCCCTCCAGGATCGCGCGCTTGAGCCGCGCCGTCGGCAGACCATGCGCGGCAGGGTCGAGTTCGGCCGGACCGCCGGAGGCGAGCTGCGCCAGCGCCCCCGCCGTCGGGTCGCGTCGGCCCGGACGGGGCTCGCCGGCCCAGGGGGCGAGGCGGGAGGCCGCGGGCGGGAACAGCGCGGCCCTCTCGCGCGCCGCGGCAAGGGGGCTTGCAAGGTCGAGCCAGGCCGCCTCGGCCGCCAGCTGCGCGAGCTCGCGCGGCTTGGCCTGGGCGAGCCAGGCCTCGGCCAGCGCTCCGGCGCGCCCGCCGAAGGGGGGCGATTCGAGCCGCAGCCCGGCCGGCTTGCCCTCGCGGTCGAAGAACCAGAAGGCGCCGTCGACCACCAGGTCAAACCACAGCATGCCGCGCCCAAGCGGCACCTCGCGCGCGATCTCGGCAATCGGCAGGTGGAAGCTCAGATCATGCGGCCCCTCACGCCGCGGGGTGACCCGCCCTTCGGCCAGGCGCGGGGCGTCGTAGCCGCTGCCCGGGGCGGTGACGAACCAGCCGAGCGAGAGCTGCGGCAGTTCAGCCAGGCTGCTGTCGACGATCTGCAGCCCGCCATGCAGGCTCGGG
>JANWYF010000082.1 GCA_025057055.1 Rhodovarius sp.
GCCTCATCCACATCATGGGCGCGGTCGTGACCGACCTCCCCGATGAAGCGCAGGGTGAGATGGTAGTTCTCCTCCGGCACCCAGCGGGCCCCGGGAATGCCCGAGGCGAGGGCCGCAAGCTCGTGCCGCAGCGCATCCGGCAGCGGGAGTGCCACGAAGAGACGCAGGGACATGGGCCCCCTCCGGTCCGAATCGCGGTTCCTATTGTGCGGTGCGGCGGGCGGCGGGGGCAAGTTGTCTCGAGGTGACAAGCCCTTCACCTCGGCACCGAATCGAGCAGCCGTTCGACCAACGGCAGGATCCGTTCCACCATCACGGCCACACCGCGGGCATTGGGATGGATGCCATCGGGCTGGTTGAGCGCCGGAACCGCCGCCACCCCCTCAAGGAAGAAGGGATAGAGCAGCACACCCGGCCGTTCGGCGGCGAGGTCGGCAAAGACTGCCGCAAACTCCCGCCCGTATTCGGCGCCGAGATTGGGCGGGGCCAGCATGCCGGCCAGCAGCGTGGGGATTCCGGCCGCCGCCAGCCGGTCGAGGATGGCAGCCAGGTTGGCGCGCGTGGCCGCCGGCGGCAGGCCGCGCAGCCCGTCATTGCCGCCCAGCGCCACGATCGCTGCATCGGGCCGGTCGGCCAGCGCCCAGTCGAGCCGCGCAAGCCCCCCCGCCGTGGTATCGCCCGAGACCCCGCCGTCGAGTACCCTGACCTGCCGCCCGCGCGCCGCCAGAGCGCGTTCGAGCTGCGGCACGAAGCCCTGTCCGGGCGGCAGGCCGAAGCCTGCGGTCAGGCTGTCGCCCAGCGCGAGCAGGCGCAGCGGGCGCTGCCCCGGCCCCTGCGCCCGGGCCCGGCCCGACAGCCCCGGCAGGACGGCCGCGCCGAGCGCCGCCTTCCGCAACAGGGCGCGCCGCCCATATGAGTCTGTGATGGACATGCCCAGCTCACCCTCCGCAGCCCAGCGGCCGGAACCCCTGATCGAGGCGCGCGGCCTGCGCTTCGAGGTGGCCGGCCCCTCCGGCCCCGTCAACATCCTGCGCGGCATCGACCTCACCGTCGGCGGGTCGGAGGCGGTGGCGATCCTCGGCCCCTCGGGGTCGGGCAAGACCTCGCTCCTGATGCTGCTCGCCGGGCTGGAGCGGCCTTCGGGCGGCAGCCTGCGGGTGGCCGGCTGCGACCTGGCGCGGCTCCATGAGGATGGGCTGGCCCGCTTCCGACGCGAGAACGTCGGCATCGTCTTCCAGGCCTTCCACCTGGTGCCGACCATGACCGCGCTCGAGAACGTGGCCATCCCGCTCGAGTTCGCGGGCGATCGGCACGCCTTCGACCGCGCGCGCGAGGCGCTGGCCGCCGTCGGCCTCGGCCATCGCTTGGCCCATTATCCCGGGCAGCTCTCGGGCGGGGAACAGCAGCGGGTGGCGCTGGCCCGCGCCTTCGTCGCCCGCCCGAGGCTGATCCTGGCCGATGAGCCGACCGGCAATCTCGACCGGACGACCGGCCAGATGGTGATGGATCTGCTCTTCGACCTGCGGGCTCGCCACGGCGTGACGCTGCTGCTGATCACCCATGACCCCGCGCTGGCCGCCCGCTGCGACCGGCAGCTGCGGATGGAGGACGGGCGGCTGCTGGCCGAGGCACCGCGCCGCGCCGCCGCCGCGGCATGAGGCCCGGCGCGCTGTGGGCCGCCCTTGCCCTCGGCCTGCGGCTGGCCCGGCGGGAGCTGCGCGGCGGGCTGGCCGGGCTGCGGATCGTGCTGGCCTGCCTAGCGCTGGGCGTGGCCGCCATCGCCGCGGTGGGGACTCTGCGCGCCGGGATCACGGCCGCCCTGCAGGCCGAGGGCGCGCGCATCCTGGGCGGTGATCTCGAACTGCGCGGCGGCTACCAGCCGGTCCCGCCGGAGGTCGTGGCCTGGGCCCGCGCCCGCGGTGCCGAAGCCTCCCAGGTGCTGGTCACGCGCGCCATGCTGATCGCCCCCTCGGGCGAGCGCGCGCTGGTCGAGCTCAAGCTGGTCGATCAGGCCTATCCGCTCTACGGCCGGCTGGTCACCGCCCCGCCGGTGCGGCCCGCGCCGGGGCAGGTGCTGGTCGAGCAGGCGCTGATCGACCGCCTCGGCCTGCGGCTGGGCGAGGAGGTGCGGCTCGGCGAGGCGCGCTTCACGCTCGCTGCCGTCATCGCCGAGGAGCCGGACAAGGTCGCCACCCCCACCGTCTTCGGCCCGCGCGCGATGATCGCGCTGTCGGATCTGCCGGCCACCGGGCTTGCCCAGCCCGGCAGCCTGATCAACCACGAAGTCCGCCTGCGCCTGCCGGAAGGGAGCGACCTGCGCGGCTTCCTGCGCGACCTGCGCGCAGCCTTCCCCGGCGCGCCCTGGCGCATCCGCCTCGCCGCCCAGGCCGAACCGGGGGTCAACCGCTTCCTCGACCGCAGCGCGGCCTTCCTGATGCTGGCCGGGCTGACCGCCCTGCTGGTCGGCGGCATCGGCGTGGCCACCGGGATCCGGGCATGGCTCGATGCCCGGGCGCGCACCATCGCCACGCTGCGCTGCCTCGGCGCACCGGCGGCGGCGATCTTTGCCACCTATCTCTGGCAGGTGCTGGCGCTCGCCCTGGCCGGCATCGCGATCGGCCTGGCGGGGGGGCTTGGCCTTGCGGCCCTCGCCGCGCAGGCCCTGGCCGGGGCGCTGCCCGTGCCGCCCCTGCTCCGCCCCTATCCCGACCCGCTGGCGCTGGCTGCCGCCTGCGGGCTGCTCACCGCGCTGGCCTTCGCGCTCTGGCCGCTCGGCCGAGCGCGAGAGATCCCGGGCGCGGCCTTGTTTCGCGATAGCATCAACCCCGCGCCGGCGCGGCCGCCCCTGCCGCTGATCGCGGTCAATGCGGCGGTGGCCGGGCTGCTAGTCGCGCTGGTCGTGGCCAGCGCCGAACAGCCGCGCATCGCCCTGGGCTTCTGCGCCGGGGCGGTTGCCACGCTGGCGGCCTTCCGGCTGGGCGGCCTTGGGCTGATGGCGCTCGCGCGCCGCCTGCCGCGGCCGCGGCGGCCGGCCTGGCGGCTCGGCATCGCCAATCTGCATCGGCCGGGTGCGGCCACGCCGGTGATGGTGACCGCCCTGGGCATCGGGCTGACCACGCTGGCCGCCATCGCGCAGATCGAGGGCAATCTGCAGCGCGCGATCGGGCGAGAGATGCCGGCCGCCGCCCCCAACTTCTTCTTCATCGACATCCAGCCGCAGCAGGTCGCGCGCTTCGAGGAGGTGGTCCGCTCGACCGTGGAGGTGGCGGAGCTGCGCCGCGTGCCCAGCCTGCGCGCGCGCATCGTCGCGGTCAATGGCGTGCCGGCCGAGGCGGTGCGCGCAAGCCCCGAGACGGCCTGGGCGCTCTCGGGCGATCGGGGCCTGACCTACAGCGCGACCATGCCGCCGGGCACGGTGCTGACCGCGGGCAGCTGGTGGCCCGAGGATTACCGCGGCGAGGAGACGCTGGTCAGCTTCGATGCCAACCTGGCGCGCGGTTGGGGCATCGGCGTGGGCGATACGATCACGGTCAATGTGCTGGGCCGTGACATCGTGCTCAGGATTGCCAATCTGCGGCAGGTGGAATGGCGGGGGCTCGGGATGAACTTCACCCTGATCGCCTCCCCTGGCCTGCTCGAGCGTGCGCCGCATACCCACATCGCCACCGTCCGCAACGACCCGGCGCAGGATGGGCGGCTGCTGCGCGCGGTGACCGATGCGCTGCCCAATGTCAGCGGCATCCGGGTGCGCGAGGCGCTGGAGGCGGTGGCCGGGCTGCTTAGCCGGCTCGGGCAGGCGCTGACCGCGACCGGCAGCGTCACGCTGCTGGCCGGTATGCTGGTGCTGGGCGGGGCGGTGGCGGCCGGCCAGCGCCGCCGGGTGCGCGATGCGGTGGTGCTCAAGACGGTGGGCGGCACGCGTGCGCAGATCCGGCAGGCCTTTCTGGTCGAGTTCGGGCTGGTCGGCCTGGCGGCCGGTCTCCTCGCCGCGGCGGCCGGCACCGCGGCGGCCTATGCGGTCACCCGATTCGTCATGCAGCAGGAGTGGATCTTCCTCCCCGGCAGCCTGGCCGGGACGGTGCTGGCCTGCATGGCGATCACGCTGGCCTTCGGCTATGCCGGCACCGCCCTTGCGCTGCGCGGCAAGGCTGCGCCATGGCTGCGGCATGAGTGACGCCACCGCAGAGGACCTTGCCTTCCTCCGCCGTGCCATCGCGCTGGCCGCCATGGCGCGCGCCCGCGGTGATCGGCCCTTCGGCGCGGTGGTGGCCGAAGGCGGGGAGGTGCTGGCCGAAGGCGAGAGCCGCCAGGGCACCTCAGGTGGGGGGCCGCTGGCGCACAGCGAGATGGTCGCCCTCGAGCGGCTGCGGCAGGCGGGAATCGGGCGCGAACGGCTGCGCCGCGCGACCATCTATTCCTCGGGCGAGCCCTGCGCGATGTGCGCCGCCGCGATCTTCTACATGGGGATCGGACGGGTGGTCTACGGCCTGCCGGCGGAAGCGATCGCCGCCGCCCGCAATGCCGCCGCCCACACAGCGGGGATCGGCCTCTCCTGCCGGGCGGTGCTGCAGGCCGCCGCCGCGCCGGTGACGGTGATCGGCCCGTTGCTCGAACAGGAGGCCGCCCGCCCGCATGAGGGCTACTGGGGCCCGGACGCCGCCTGACGCCCCTGCCCAGGAGCGGGTTGATCTGGATTACACAAAGTCCATATACTGGCCATCGACGGGGGGCGGACTGCCGGGTCTGTTCCCCCGCGCAAGTCGCCCCTGTCACGGAAAGGACCACAGGACCATGGCGTTCCAACCCGACTATCGCTACGGCGCCGCCCCTGCCTGGGGCCGCAGCACAGCTGTGGACGCTGCGGCGATCGATCAGGGCCTGCGCGCCTATATGCTGCGCGTCTACAACTGGATGGCGAGCGGCCTGCTGCTGACCGCCATCGTGGCCTACATGATCGCGAGCATGCCGGCCGTCTCCGCCCTGTTCTACGAGACGGTGCGCACGCCGCGCGGCCTGGCGACGGCCCCCACGATCCTGGGCTGGATCGCGATGTTCGCGCCGCTCGCCTTCATCCTGGTGCTCTCCTTCGGCATCAACCGGATGAGCAGGACCGCGGCACAGGCGCTGTTCTGGGCGTTCTGCGCGGTGATGGGCGCCTCGCTGTCCAACATCTTCGTCATCTACACCAAGACCAGCATCGCCAGCACCTTCTTCGCCTGCTCGGCGATGTTCGCGGGGATGAGCCTCTACGGCTACACCACCGGTCGCGACCTGACGAAGATGGGCAGCTTCATGATCATGGGGCTGATCGGCGTGCTGATCGCCTCCCTGATCAACATCTTCCTGCAGAGCTCGATGCTCGCCTTCGTGGTCTCGATCATCGGGATCATCGTCTTCCTCGGCCTGACCGCCTGGGACACCCAGCGGATCAAGAACGACTACATCGAGTACGCCTATGCCGAGGGCACGGAGGAGGCGGGCAAGCGCAGCGTGATGGACGCGCTGGCGCTCTACCTCAACTTCATCAACCTCTTCCAGCTGCTGCTGCAGTTCATGGGCTCGCGCAACCAGGACTAGGCGGCACGGACCGGCAGCGGAACCACACCCCCCGGCGGAGCGATCCGCCGGGGTTTTTCACACCCCGCCGCCGCGCCCCGCCGCCGCCCGCTGCGCGATGGCCAGCAGCGCCTGCCGCGCCAGCGCCACATCCGGCACGCCGCTGCTCTTGGCGCGCCGTTCCGCCTCATACAGACCGGCCCCCAGCGCCTCCAGGGCCGGGACGCGCCAGATCGCCAGCGCGCGCTCCATGGCCGGGCGGGCGCGGAAGAAGACCGGCGGGCGCAGCGCCTCGACCGCCGCGCGGGGGCTTGCGCCCTGCGCCACTTCGATCGCGGCCTCCAGCAAGCGCTGGGTGTGCCGCAGCGCTGCCCGCAGCGCCGTCACCGCCTGCGCGCCGGCGCCGAAGGCAGCCTCCAGCGCCCGATCCGCCCCCGCGACATCGCCCAGGAAGGCGGCGGCCAGGGCTTCCTCCAGGCTCCAGCTGTTGCTCCCGGCCACCGCGGCCAGGACATCCTCGGCACTCGCCCGCCCGCCGGGTCCGACAAACAGCGCGAGCTTCTCGAGCTCCCGCCGCAGCCGCTGCCGATCCTCCCCCAGCTGTTCGGCCAGCCACTCCACCGCCGCCGGCTCGGCCGAGACACCGAGCTCCTCCAGGATGCGGCGGATGCTGGCAGCCAGCTCCGCCCCGCGTTCCCGCCAGCAGGCGATCACCATCGCCTGCGGTGCCGCCTCGAGCAGGGCGCGAAGGCGCGAGCGGGCGGGCAGATCGGGCGCCTCCATCACCACGATGCCGGGGCCGGGCCCGGCCAGCGCCGCCTCGGCGGCGGCGGCGAAGGCATCGCTCGCCTCGCGCACCCGCACCACCCGCCGCCCGCCGAGCAGCGGAAGCATCGCGGCCTCCGCGGCCAGGAGCCCGGTCTCGCGCGCCGCCTCGCGCGGGATCTCGACCACCGCGAGCTCATCGCCGCCGCTGACCGCGCGGGTCAGCTGATCGGCCCGCTCGCGGGCGAGCCCGGCATCATCGCCGTGGAACAGCACCACCCGCACCTCGCCCGGATCGGCCAGGAAGGCCGGCAGGCGGCGCGGATCAAGCCTGGCCACGCCGGCGCAGCTCCAGCGCGATGCGGCGCGTGATGTCCTCGGCCAGCGCCTCCATCAGCCGCCGTTCCATCGCATCGCGGGAGACGTCGGCGGCGAAGAAGCGCTGGTCGGGGATGTTGAAGGCGTCGGTGGCGCGGGCCGCACCGCGCAGCAGCTCCTCCTCCTCCCCGCCGAGGCCGACCAGCACGAAATCGGCCACCGCCTGCACGCGGATGCGGGTGATGGCCCCGTCCTCGCGGTAGCCCTGCAGGTCGCTGTGGTAGACGAGGCCCACGCGCAGCTCATAGCGGGCGGGGCCGCCCTGCCCGTTGCGCAGGCGCTGATCGAGGGCGCGGCGCAGCAGCTGGCCCGGCCGTTCGGGAATATTCGCCACCCGCACGGCGGCCAGTTCGGCCGGCAGATCCAGCCCGCCCCGCTGGCCGTAGAGCGGGCTGAAGCCGCAGGCGCCGAGCGCGACCGGCAGCAGCAGCACGCCGCGCCGGCCGGGGCCGGCCGAAGCCTCAGACAACGAAGTTCACGATCCGCCCCGGCACATGGATGCGCCGGCGGATCGTGCCTCCCCCGATGGCGCGCTGCACATTCTCCTGCGCCAGGGCGGCGGCGAAGATCTCCTCCTCTGCGGCCTGGACCGGCACCTCGATGCTGGCCCGCAGCCTCCCATTGACCTGTACGGCGATGGTCATGGTCTCGGCCTTCAGCAGTTCGGGATCCGGCTCGAGCCAGGGCAGTTCGGCCACCAGCCGGTCGGAACCGGGGCGCAGCAGCGTCCACAGCTCCTCGGCCAGATGCGGGATCATCGGCGCGGAGAGGCGCACGATCGCCTCCAGCGCCTCGCGCTTGGCGGCGGCGGCTTCGGCCGGCGCCTCGGCGATCGCGTTGGCCAGTTCGTGGATGCGCGCGACGGCGACGTTGAAGGCGAAGCTCTCCAGCGCCTCCGTCACCGCGGCGATGGCGCGGTGCGTGGCCTGGCGCAGACGGCGCGAGGCGGGCGTCTCGGCCGCCCCTTCGGGCAGCGGCAGCGCGCCGAGGACGAGGCGGTAGAGCCGCTGGATGAAGCGCGCTGCCCCGGCCACCCCGGCCTCCGACCATTCCATGTCGCGTTCGGGCGGGTTGTCGGAGAGGATGAACCAGCGCGCCGTGTCGGCGCCGTAGCGGTCGATGATCGCGCCCGGATCGACCGTGTTGCGCTTGGACTTCGACATCGCCTCGACCCGGCCGATCGTCACCGGCTCGCCGGTGTCGCGGTGGATGGCGGTGCCGTCCGGGCGCTTGATCACCTCCTCGGGGTAGAGCCAGCGGCCATCGGCGCCCTTGTAGCTTTCGTGGGTGACCATGCCCTGGGTGAAGAGGCCGGCGAAGGGCTCATCGATCTTGAGGTGGCCGGTTGCGCGCATCGCCCGCGTGAAAAAGCGGGAATAGAGCAGGTGCAGGATCGCATGCTCGATGCCGCCGATGTATTGGTCGACCGGCAGCCAGGCATCCACCGCCTCCGGCAGCACCGGCACCGGCGCGCGGGGCGAGCAGAAGCGGGCGAAGTACCAGGAGCTGTCGACGAAGGTGTCGAAGGTGTCGGTCTCGCGCCGGGCCGGGCGGCCGCAGCGCGGGCAGTGCACGTGCTTCCAAGTCGGGTGGTGGTCGAGCGGATTGCCGGGCTTGGTGAAGTCGACATCCTCGGGCAGGCGGACCGGCAGCTGGTCCTTTGGCACCGGCACGATGCCGCAGGCCTCGCAATGGATGATCGGGATGGGGCAGCCCCAGTAGCGCTGGCGCGAGACGCCCCAATCGCGCAGGCGCCAGTTGACCACGCCGCGGCCGGCCCCGATCTGCTCGAGCTTGGCAATCGCGGCCTGCTTGGCCGCTGCGACCTCCAGCCCGTCGAGGAAGTCCGAGTTGAAGACGATGCCATCGCCGGTGAAGGGCTTCTCCTCGACCGAGAAGTCGGGCCCCGCATCGCGCGGACGGACCACCGCCTTGATCGGCAGGCCATAGCGCTTGGCGAAGAGGTGGTCGCGCTCGTCATGCCCCGGGCAGCCGAAGAGGGCACCGGTGCCGTATTCCATCAGCACGAAATTGGCGATCCAGACCGGATGACTCTCTCCGGTGAAGGGGTGCAGCACGCGGAAGCCGGTCTCGATCCCGCGCTTTTCGGCCTGTTCGATCACCGCCTCGCTGGTGCCCATGGCCCGGCATTCGGCGATGAAGGCGGCGGCGGCCGGGTTGCGCCGCGCGGCGGCGGCGGCGAGCGGATGTTCGGCCGCCACAGCGAGGAAACTCATGCCGAAGAGCGTATCCGGGCGGGTAGTGAAGACCTCCACCGTCTCGATGCCGTCGACCGGTTCGGCCAGGCGGAAGGAGAAGCGCGCGCCCTCGCTGCGGCCGATCCAGTTGGCCTGCATCAGCTTGACGCGCTCCGGCCAGCGGTCCAGGCGCTCCAGCCCCTCGAGCAGATCGGCCGCGTATTTGGTGATCGAGAGGAACCACTGCGAGAGCAGCTTCTTCTCGACCGGGGCGCCGGAGCGCCAGCCGCGCCCGTCGATCACCTGCTCGTTGGCGAGGACGGTCTGGTCCACCGGGTCCCAGTTGACCCAGCTCTCCTTGCGCTCGACCAGCCCGGCCTCGAGCAGATCGAGAAAGAGGGCCTGCTGCTGGCCGTAATATTCCGGATCGCAGGTGGCAAACTCCCGCGACCAGTCGAGGGAGAGGCCCATGCGCTTGAGTTCGGCGCGCATGGCGGCGATATTGCCGTAGGTCCAGGCGGCGGGGTGGATGCCGCGTTCGCGCGCCGCATTCTCGGCCGGCAGGCCGAAGGCGTCCCAGCCCATGGGATGCAGCACGAGATGCCCCTGCGCCCGCTTGAAGCGCGCCACCACATCGCCCAGCGTGTAGTTGCGCACATGGCCCATATGGATCTTCCCCGAAGGATAGGGGAACATCTCCAGCACATAGTATTTGCGCGCCCCGGGCGGAGGCACATCGGGCACGGCAAAGCAGCGGCGGCTCTCCCAGGCGGCCTGCCACTTCGGCTCGGCGCTGGCGAAATCGTAGCGGGCGGGTTCCGAGGGAAGCTGGTCCATGGCCGGCCGCTTTAGAACGGATCGCCGCTTTGTGCCATGGAGGCCGCGCGCTATAGCAGGGGTTGCGATGCCCAAGCCGCTGCCTCGGAAGCGGGGGCCGTCGCGCTGGCCTCTGCTCTGCCTCTCGCTCTGTCTCGCGCTGTCCACCGGGTTGGCGCCGCCCCCCGCCCGGGGCCAGACCGCCCCCGCCCTGCCCCCCGGCGCCAGCGCGGCCGAGGCCAGCCTCTACCGCAGCGCCTTCTCCGCCGAACGGCTCGGCCAGCCCCTGCCTGGCCCCGGCATCGCCACCGGCTTTACCATGCTCTACCGCGGCGCCGTGCCGCATGCCGCCTTCGCCGCCGCCCAGCTGCCGGACGGGCGGGGCGCCTGGGCGCTGGCCAGCGGCCAGGCCAGCCCCGCGGCGGCCGAGGAGGAAGCCCTGCGCCTCTGCCGGCAGAGCCTGGAGAGCCTGCGCGGCGGCCGGATGGACGGCGAATGTCGCATCATCGCGGTCGACGGCCGGGTGGGCGGGGAGGCGCTGGTCACCCCCCGCCAGGGCGCGATCGGCCCCTTCACGCTGAGCCCGCTGCACCTCTTTCGCGGGCCGGATGCCGCAGCCGGTGTCGTGGTCTGGGCGCACGGCTATGGCGGGGCCGGGCGCGACCTGCGGCGCAGCCCCGCTCCCGGCTTCCTCTCGGCGCTCAACAATGCGGGCTGGGATGTGCTGCGCTTCGACCGCCACCCCGGGGATGATGCCCTGCACCAGAGCCTGCCGCGGCTCATCGAGGCGCTGCCCCTGCTCCGCCCCTATCCGCGGGTGGTCCTGGCCGGACACAGCCGCGGCGGCTGGCAGGCGCTGCTCGCCGCCGCCCAGGCACCCGCGCTGGTCGATGGCGTGCTGGCCACCGCCCCGGCGGCGCATGGGGAGCTCGAGGAGGGGGAGCGCAGCGCCCTGGCGCTCGAGGATTTCCGCCGCCACCTCTCTGCCCTGCCGCGGGATCGGGTGCGCGTCCTGATCGCCCTGTTCGAGGAGGACAGCTTCGACCCCAACCCGGCGGCCCGCGCGGCCGCCCTCACCGGGCTCGGCCGCAGCGCGCCGACCCTGGTGCTCTTTCCGGACAGCCCCGCGCTGCGCGGCCACCATGGCGCCTCGGACTGGCGCTTCACGCGGGATTATGCCGCCTGCGTGCTGAGCTTCTTCCACGGGCCGGAGGCGGCGGCACCACGCGGGCTGCGCCGGCGCGGCTGCGGCGGCGGCTGAGCTCCCGGGGCCCGACCCTGGGGCCTGGCGGCGCTTCCGCCGCGGCGCGCGGGCTGATAGTGAAACCACCCCTGGGACGGGGCAGCGATTCGTCCGCCCGGGGCCAGACCACGAGGGGCCGGCCATGAGGATCACCGTCGAGCGCGCCGTTCTGCTCAAGGCGCTCGCGCATGTGCAGTCGGTGGTGGAACGGCGCAACACCATCCCGATCCTGGCCCATGTGCTGCTGGATGCGCGCGATGGGCGCCTGATGCTGACCGCCACCGACATGGAAATCGCGGTGGTCGAGGAGGTGGGCGCAGCGGCCCCGGCGCGCGAAGGCCGCAGCACCGGCGGGGCGGCTGCCGCCTCCGGCAGCGACCTGCCCGCCGAGAGCGAGCGCAAGCCCGCCGCCAGGCGGGAGAGCGAGGAGGGAGCGACGTCAGGCGGCGTGGTCATCCTGCGGGAGGGGCGCACCACCGCCCCGGCCGCAACCCTCTATGACATCGTGCGCAAACTGCCCGAGGGGGCGCGGATCGAGCTCGACCATCCCGGCGGGGATGCCCCGCTCAAGCTGCGCGCGGGCCGTTTCGTGACCCATATGCTGGCCCTGCCGGTCGAGGATTTCCCCGCCATGACCGAGGGCAAGCTGCCCTTCCGCTTCCGCCTGCCGGCGGCGACGCTGCGCGGCCTGATCGACCGCACGCGCTTTGCCATCAGCACCGAGGAGACGCGCTACTACCTCAACGGCATCTACCTGCACGTCTCCGAACAGGACGGCGCGCCGATGCTGCGCGCGGTGGCAACCGACGGGCACCGGCTGGCGCGCGTGGAGGTGCCGATGCCCGAAGGGGCGCGTGGCATGCCGGGCGTGATCGTCCCGCGCAAGACGGTCAACGAGCTGCGCAAGCTGGCCGAGGAGACGGAGGGCGAGGTCGAGATCCGCCTCTCCGACACCAAGATCCAGTTCACCCTGGGGCCGGTCAAACTGACCTCCAAGCTGATCGACGGCACCTTCCCCGACTATGAGCGGGTGATCCCCAAGGCCAACGACAAGGTGCTGACGGTAGCCAAGAAGCAGTTCGCCGAGGCGGTGGCGCGCGTGGCTGCCATCTCGACCGAGCGGTCGCGGCCGGTCAAACTCTCGCTCGGGCCCAATCTGCTGCGGCTCGAGGCCTCCTCTCCCGACCAGGGCCAGGCGCAGGAGGAGCTCGACGACGGCAGCGTCGAATACCGCGCAAGCCCGCTCGAGATCGGCTTCCAGGCCCGCTACCTCGCCGACATCACCGAGCAGATCGAGGAGACGGTGCGCTTCGAGTTTGCCGACGGCTCGAGCCCGACGGTGGTCAAGGACGCCGCCCGGCCCGATGCCCTCTATGTCCTGATGCCGATGCGGGTGTGACCGCCGCGGCGCCCTCGCTGCGGCTGATCCGGCTCTCGCTGCATCGCTTCCGCAGCTATACGGCGGCGCGCATCGATGTCGGCGCCGCCCTGGTGGTGGTCACCGGCCCCAACGGTGCCGGCAAGACCAATCTGCTCGAGGCGATCAGCCTGCTCTGCCCGGGGCGCGGCCTGCGCGGGGCGCGCATGGCCGAACTGGCCCAGGGCGGCAGCGGCCCCTGGGCGGTGGCCGGTCGCTTCGACGGCGCCTGGGGCCGCTTTGAGGTCGGCACCGGCAGCGCGCCCGATGCGCAGGGCGACCGCCGCCTCTTCCGCCTGGATGGCGAGCCGCTGCGCAGCCAGGCCGAACTGGCGGAACGGGTGGCCGCGGTCTGGCTGACGCCGCAGATGGAGCGCCTCTTCCAGGAAGGCGCGTCGGGGCGGCGCCGCTTCCTCGACCGGCTAGCCTGGGCGCTCGAGCCTGCCCATGCGCGCGAGGTTGCTGCCTACGAGCATGCGATGGCGCAGCGCAACCGGCTGCTGGCCAGCGGGGGTGATCCGGCCTGGCTGGCCGCGCTCGAGGATGCGATGGCCCGCCATGGCGTGGCGGCGGCGGCGGCGCGGCGCGCGCTGGTGGCGCGGCTCGATGCGCGGCTCGCGGCCGGGTCGATGGGCGGCTTTCCGGCCGCGGGCCTCGCCCTCTGCTGCCCGACCGCCGCGGCGCTGGCCGAGGGCCCGGCGCTTGCCGCCGAGGAGGCGCTGCGCCGCAGCCTGCATGAGGGGCGGGCGCGCGATCGCGCCGCGGCTGCCGCCCTGGCCGGACCTCACCGCTGTGATCTCGTGATCACGCACCGGGAGAAGGGCCTGCCCGCTGCCCTCTGCTCCACCGGGGAGCAGAAGGCGCTGCTGATCTCGATCCTGCTCGCCCATGCCGGGCTGATCGCCGAAGCGCGCGGCTTCGCACCCCTGCTCCTGCTTGATGAGGTGATGGCGCATCTCGATGCGGCGCGGCGCGAGGCGCTGTTCGGGGCCCTGGCCGCCCTGCCCGCCCAAGCCTGGCTGACGGGGGCCGAGGAGGCGGCCTTCGCCCCGCTGCGGGGGCTTGCGCAGGCCTTCACCGTGGCAGAGGGGCAGATCCGCGAAAATGCCCGCTGGCCCCTGCCCTGAAAGCCCGTTCTGGGCTAGAGTGCGCGGCCGCAAAACGGCCGAATTTCAAAGGTTTCCAGCCTGTCATGAGCGATCCTGCCGCCCTCCCCCCGCAGCCTGTGGGCGATGCCTATGAAGCCTCCTCCATCACCGTGCTGCGCGGGCTCGAGGCGGTGCGCAAGCGGCCCGGCATGTACATCGGCGACACCGATGACGGCACCGGCCTGCATCACATGGCCTTTGAGATCATCGACAATGCGGTCGATGAGGCGCAGGCGGGCTACGCCACCCGGGTGGCGGTCACGCTCAACGGAGATGGCAGCGTCACCGTGCTCGACAACGGCCGCGGCATTCCGGTCGACCTCCATCCGGAGGAGGGCATCTCGGCGGCCGAGGTGGTGCTGACCCGGCTGCATGCCGGCGGCAAGTTCAACCAGAACTCCTACAAGGTCTCGGGCGGGCTGCACGGTGTCGGCGCGGCGGTGGTCAATGCGCTGTCGGAGTGGATGGTGGTCCGCATCTGGCGCGGCGGCCTCGAGCATGTCATCCGCTTCGCCCATGGCGAGACGGTGCAGCCGCTGACCGTGGTCGGCCCCTCCGACCATCCGACCGGCACCGAAGTCACCTTCAAGCCGAGTGCCGCGACCTTCAGTCGCACCGAATACGATTTCGCGGTGCTGGAACGGCGGCTGCGCGAACTGGCCTTCCTCAACTCGGGGCTGTCCGTCTCGCTCACCGACGAGCGCACCGAGCCGGCGCAGCGGGTGGAGTTCCGCTTCGACGGCGGCCTCGCCGCCTTCGTCGAATGGCTCGACCGCGGCAAGGAGCCGCTGTTTCGCCCGCCCATCACCGCCGCCAGCCGCGAGAACGGGGGCATCCGCGTCGAGTTCGCGATGTGGTGGACCGACTCCCCGCGTGAGGTCACGCTCTGTTTCACGAACAACATCCCCCAGCGCGACGGCGGCACCCACCAGGCAGGCTTCCGCCAGGCGCTCTCGCGCGTGGTCGGCCGCTATGCCGAGGAGCTCGCCAAGCGCGAGAAGGTGGAGCTCGTCGGGGAGGACATGCGCGAGGGGCTGACCTGCGTGCTCTCGGTCAAGGTGCCGGATCCCAAGTTCAGCAGCCAGACCAAGGACAAGCTCGTCAGCTCCGAGGTCCAGCCGGTGGTGCAGGCGGCGGTGGCCGATGCGCTGACCCACTGGTTCGAGACCCATCCCAAAGAGGCCAAGCAGGTGATCGAGCAGGTCGTGCTGGCCGCCGCCGCGCGCAAGGCCGCCCAGCTCGCGCGCGAGAAGGTCGGGCGGAAGAACGCGCTCGACATCTCCACCCTGCCCGGCAAGCTCGCCGACTGCCAGGAGAAGGACCCGGCGAAGAGCGAGCTCTTCATCGTCGAGGGCGACTCGGCCGGCGGTTCGGCCAAGCAGGGGCGCGACCGGCGCTTCCAGGCGATCCTGCCGCTCAAGGGCAAGATCCTGAACGTCGAACGCGCGCGGATGGACAAGATGCTCTCGAGCGCCGAGATCGGGACGCTGATCACCGCACTCGGCACCGGCATCGGGCCGGATGATCCGGCCAAGGGCGGCTTCGACATCAACAAGCTGCGCTATCACCGCATCATCATCATGACCGATGCCGATGTCGATGGCAGCCACATCCGCACCCTGTTGCTGACCTTCTTCTATCGCCAGATGCCCGAACTGATCGAACGCGGGCATCTCTACATCGCCCAGCCGCCGCTCTATCGCGCCAAGCGCGGGCAGGAGGAGCGCTACCTCAAGGACGATCGCGCGCTCGAGGCCTTCCTGATCGAGAAGGCGCTCAAGGGGGCGCGCCTGCGCCTGGCCGACGGGCGGCTGCTCGAAGGCGCCGCGCTGGCCGAGGAGGTGGCGGCGATGCGCGAACAGGCCGCGCGCATCCGCAGGCTTGCGGTGCAGGTGCCGGCGGCGGTGATCGAACAGGCGGCGATCGCAGGCGCCCTGCGCGCCGAACCCGACCTGGCGGCCGCGCAGCGCCTGACCGCCCAGCTCGATGCGCTGGCCGCGCCGGCCGAACGCGGCTGGGTCGCCACCATCGAGGGGGGGGCCATCCATCTCTCCCGCGTGCTGCGCGGCGTGACCGACCGCCTCACCCTCTCGGCCCAGCTCCTGCACACCGGCGATGCCCGCTGGCTGGATGAGCGGGCGGACCTGCTCGCCGCTTTCTGGGCCAAGCCGGCCACGCTCTTCTTCGAGGGGCGGGAGGCGATCGCCCCCGGCCCCTTCTCGGCACTCGAACGGATCCTGGAGGAGGGGCGGCGCGGCCTGTCCATCCAGCGCTTCAAGGGCCTCGGCGAGATGAACCCGGACCAGCTCTGGCGCACCACCCTCGATCCGGCCACCCGCAGCCTGCTGCGCGTGCGCATCGAGGATGTGGAGGATGCGGAGAATGTCTTCTCCACGCTGATGGGAGAGGTCGTGGAACCGCGCCGCGACTTCATCATTGAGAACGCCCTCAAGGTCGCCAATCTCGACATCTGAGGCGGCCCGCGGGGGGCGCCCTCAGGCCGGGCGCAGTTCGAGCGAAATCAGCCGCACCCAGGGCAGAGTCTCGGGCAGATCCATCTCCGGTTCGGCCAAAAGCCGAATGGAGTGCGCCCCGGCCGCCAGCGGCAGGCGCAGCATGGCATAGCCGCGGGGGGCGATCTCGACCCCGCGGTCGAGCGCCGACACCCGCACCCGTCGCTCCGCCGCCAGCGCGAGGCAGAGCGTGCCGGCCACCGGTGCCGCCAGGTGCAGCCACGCCTGCCTCTCGGCCATCGCCGCCCCGCGCGGACCGGGCCGCATCCAACCTTCGGCGAGGATCATGCGCAGCGGATGGGCGATGGGATCGGCGGGCCAGGGCCGCGCATCGGGCCCCAAGATCGGGGAGGGGGCGAAACGCAGGCCGGGGGGCAAGACGGGATGGACCATCGCCGCCGCCTCGCCTTCGGGCGGGCCCAGGCGCAGGCAGGCCTGGAGGATGTCCTGCGCCACCTCCGGCCAGCGGCGCGCCCTGAAGCCAGCGCGCAGCCGCGCCTCGGCCTCTTCGAGGAAGCCGGGTTCGCCGAGCAGGCGGCGGAAGAGCGGCAGCGCCGCCTCCACATCCTCGGGGTCGAAAAAGAGGGCATAGCCCTCCCCCACTTCCGGCATGGAGCCGCGGTTCGAGGCGACGCAGAGCTTGCCGCGCGCCAGGCTCTCCCCGATCGGCAGGCCCCAGCCCTCGATCAGGCTGGGCTGTACCGTGAAGAGGCAGGCGGCGTAGAGGGTTTCGATCTCCCCATCCGACAAGCCCGCAATCACCTGCACCAGCCCGTCGAGCCCATCCGCTTCGGCCAGGGCGTATTCCAGCTCCAGCAGGTTCCAGCCGAGCTTGCCGGCCAGCACGAGCGGCGGCACCGCCACCCCTTCGGCGCGCAGCCGGGCCCAGAGGCGCACCAGGAAGGCGTGGTTCTTGCGCGCCTCCACCGTGCCGACCGAGAGCACGAAGCGCTGCCCGCGCAGGGCAGCTATGGCCGGCGTCCAGCACTCCTGCTGGCTGCTGCCGGCGGCGAGAGGGGGGCGCATCTCATGGGCCAGCGGCACGGTGATGACCGGGCGCTCCGGCAGGCCATGCGCCGCGATGGTCTGGCGGATGCTGCGTTCGGTGTGGCGGCTGTTGGCCACCGCGCCGTGCAGGCCGAGCAGCTCCTCGCCGAGGCAGATCGTGAACTCCCGCACCAGTTCGGGGTGGCAGAGTTCGGGGTGGGAGAGCGGGATCAGATCGTGGATCAGCGCGAGGCTGACCGCCCCGGACCGGCGCAGCGCGAGATGCAGCACCGGGTTGCCCTGATGCATCCAGAAGCCGCCGGGCTGGAGGTAGCGCAGGCCGGGCCGCGGCATGACGGGGGCGGCGCCGCGCAACAGGCGGTCCAGCAGCCGGTGCATCTCGGGCGTGTTGCCGCGCCCCGCCTCGGCCAGCTTCAGCACCTGCTGCAGCGGCGCGCGCGGCAGCGCCCAGATGCGCTGATCCCAGGGGCGGGTCAGCACGCAGGTGGCGCGCCCCGGCTCGGCCAGGGCAAGTTCGGCCAGCGCCGCGATGACCCGCTGGATGCCCGAGAGGGTCCGGTTGTGCCGGACGTATTCCACCAGATCCGCCACGTCGATCCAGACCGGCGCATCGCCCGGCGCGGCATCGCCGGCCGGCCGCATGCCCGGCAGGCGCAGCCGGCGCACCGCCGCGCGCCCGCCGCGCTCGGCCGCCTCGGCCAGCCGCTGGGCGGCCAGCCGGTGCTGGCCATGGTCGAGCAGGAAGGTGCCATGCACGAAGCGGTGGTAGGGGTCCTGCGGGTCGCGGGCGATGGCGCGCACATAGGCGGCTTCGGCCTCCGCCTCCCGGCCCAGGGCGCGCAGGCAATGGCCCATCATGCTCCAGCCCATGGCATGGTCGGGCCGGCGCTCGAGATAGGCCTCGTAGAGGGCCAAGGCCTCCCGGAACCGCCCGGCGCGCCGCAGCCGATCGGCCCGCCGGCGCAGCGCCGCCGCTTGCTGCCAGAAGCGCCGCTGCAGCATCCGCCGCAGGAAGAGCCGGGGCGAGGTCATGCCGCGCGGCCCCATCCAGCGGCGCAGCAGGCGCCCGATCCGATCAAGCATCCGGCTGAAATTCCAGCGCGATCAGCCACAGGCCGGGGCGCGCATCGGGCGGCGGGGCGGCAGGCCCATCCTGACCGACCGGTTCGGCGCTGACGGCGAAGGAGACCGGCCCCGCCCGCAGCGGCAGCTCGAGCAACCCATAGCCTTCGGCCGCAAGGGCGAGGCGCTGCCCGCCGGCGGACACGACCAGGGCAGGGCCTGCGCGCAGCGCGAGCCGAAGGCGCCCGGGCACCGGTGCCTCGGCATGGACCCAGCCCTGCCGGCCGATGAGGTGTGAACCGCGCGGGCCGGGGCCGGACCAGCCCTCGGCCAGGGCAAGGCGCAGCGGATGGCGGAAGAGATCCAGGCCGGTCTCCACCCGGTCCGGCCCGGTCCAGGGCGAGGGGGCATAGGCCCCGCCGGCGGCAGGCAGCGGCGGCCGCAGCGGTTCTCCGCCGGCCACGGGCGGCAGGCCGGCCAGGCTGTCGAGCATGCGCCGTGCCACCTCCGGCCAGTGGCGGGGGCGGAAGCCCTCGCGCAGCCGCGCCTCGGCCTCTGCCAGGAAGCCCGGCTCGGCGAGCAGGCGGCGAAAGAGCGGCAGCGCCGCCTCCACATCCTCGGGGTCGATGTAGAAGCAGAACTCCCCGCCCACCTCCGGCAGGGCGCCGCGGGCCGAGGCGACGCAGATCCGCCCATGCGCCAGGCTCTCGCCCACGGGCAGGCCCCAGCCTTCCGTGAAAGAGGGAAAGACGGTGAACAGGCACGCGTCGTAGAGGGCCTCGAGCTCCCCGTCGGAGAGGCTCGAGAAGACGCGCACCCGCCCGCCGACCGAGTTGGTCTCGGCCATGGCGCGCTCGAAGGCGCTGGTCTGCCAGCCGAGCTTGCCCACGATCGCAAGCGGCGGCGGCTCCAGCCCCTCCTCGAGCAGGCGCTGCCAGAGCCGCACCAGGAAGGCCTGGTTCTTGCGCGATTCGATCGTGCCCACGCAGAGCACGAAGCGCTGCCCCCTGAGCGGGGCGATGCGTTCGCTCCAGCGCGGGGTGGCCAGACCCTCCGGCCGCAGCGCATGGGCCAGCGGCACGGGCAGGACGGGCCGCGGCGCCAGCCCGTGGCGGGCCATGAAATCGCGCACCGTCTGCGCCGTGTGCCGGCTGTTGGCCAGGATCACATCGGCGGCGAACAGCGCCTCGCCCAGCACGGCCGAGAATTCGCGCACCAGATCGGGCACGCAGACCTCAGGGTGGGTGATCGGTATCAGGTCATGGATCAGCACCGCGATCCCCATGCCGGCGCGCTTGAGGGTGGCGAGCAGCGGGGCATTGCCGCCGCCAATCCAGAAGGCGCCGGCCTGCAGGAGCCAGCCCCCTGCGACCGGTGCCACGGGCCGGGCGCTGCGGCGCAGCGCGTCGAGCAGGGCCACCGTCTCGGCGCTGCCGCCCTGCCCCGAACCCAGCAGGGCGAGCAGCCGCTCCTGCAGCCGGCGCGACAGGGCGCGGGGTTCGGGGTTCCAGGGGTCGGTCAGCACGCAATGGGCCAGTTCGGGGCGGCGCAACGCCTCGGCCATCAGCTCCGCCTGGACGCGCTGGATGCCCGAGAGGTTGCGGTTATGCGCGGCATAGATCAGCAGGTCAGAGACATCGATGAAGATGCGCGCGCCCGAGGGGGTGGCATCATCCGGATCGGGCTCCGGCAGGGCAGCGAGTTCGCGCTCCGCCGCCGCACCAGCCCCCGCGGCCACGGCGCGCGCCAGCCATTCCCGCGCTTCGGCCAGGCGGCCAAGGCGCAGGAGGTGGCTGCCGCGGCAATGCAGGATGTAGGGGTCGGTGGGCGAGCGCTCAGTGGCAGTGGCGAAGGCCTCCGCCGCCTCCTCCCCCCGGCCCTGGGCGGCCAGGACATGGCCAAGCATGGTCCAGGCCATGCCATGGTCGGGCCGCAGCAGGAGATAGGCGCGGTAGAAGGCCTCGGCTTCCTCAGGCCGGCCGGCGCGGCGCAGCCGATCGGCGCGGGCGCGAAGCCAGGCGCTGCGCCACCGCCAGGGCTTGCGCGCCAGCACGATGCGCGCGGTGCGGGCGATGCGGCTGAGCATGACGGCGCCCCTCTTACGCGGCGAGGAGGGCCGCCGCCAGGGTAGCCGGGCGCAGCACCGCCGCCATCCTCACCCCTCCGCCGCTTCGGCGGCAAAGCGAATACGGCGCAGGCGCGCATCGCCCTCCAGGGTGACGGGCAGACGGTGCACCCCCGCGGCCAGAGGAAGAGAGATCTCCCCCTCCTCACCCGCGGCCAAGGCAAGGCGGCATCCGCCTGCCGCCATCGCCCCGCCCCGCAACGCCCGCGCCTGCAGGCTGATGCGCCCGGGGATGGCAGTGCGAAAGAGCAGGGGCGCCTCCGGGCCGGGCCGAGGGGCGGCGCCCTCTTCCTCCACCGGCTGGCCCCAGCCCTCGGCCAGCATCAGCCGCAGAGGCGGGCGCAGCACCCCTGGCCCCTGCGCCGGAACAGGTTCGAGCGCTGCGGGCAGCACCCGCCAATCGGTGCCGGGCGGCAGCAGCGGCCCTGACCAGGGGCGCGGTGCGAGGGGCGGCAGGGCTTCGATCGCGGCGGCCATCTCTGCGGCCACCTCGGCCCAGCGCCGCGGGCGGAAACCCGCGCGCAGCCGCGCCTCGAGCTCGGTGCGCCAGGGCGCATCGGTGATCAGGCGGCGAAAGAGCGGCAGCGCCGCCTCCAGGTCCTCGGGGTCGACATGCAGGGCGAAACCTGCCCCGACCTCGGGCAGCGAGCCGCGATCGGAAGCGATGCAGATCTTGCCATGGGCCAGGCTCTCGCCCACCGGCAGGCCCCAGCCCTCGCCGAAGGAGGGAAAGGCGGTGAAGAGGCAGCGCTGGTAGAGGGCGGCGAGCTCGCCGTCGGACAGTTTCGGGACATGGCGCACGAGCCCCCCGGCGGCGCGGGTCTCGCGCATCGCCTCCTGCCAGGCTCCGCTGCGCCAGCCGGGCTTGCCCGCGATGACGAGCAGCGGCATCGCCACCCCCTCCTGCCGCAGCCTCTCCCAGATGCGCACCAGGAAGGCGTGGTTCTTGCGGGACTCCACGGTGCCCACGCTGAGCACGAAGGGGCGGCTGCCCAGGCGGCGGACCGTGCGGGAGAGGACGGGCGGGGCGGCCAGCGCCTCGCGCGCAAGCGGCACCGGCAGGATGGGCAGCTGCGGCAGCCCTGCGCGGGTGAGGGCGGCGCGCACCTCCTCGGCCGTGTGGCCGCTGTTGGCCAGGATCGCATCCGCCGCGGCCAGCTCCTCCGGCAAGACGGCCGCGAACTCCCGCACCAGGGCGGGCACGCAATGTTCGGGCAGGGTGAGGGGGATCAGGTCGTGCAGCAGCAGCACGTCGCGCATGCCCGCCCGCTTGAGTGCGGCATGCAGGGGCGGATTGCCGCCGCCGGTCCAGAAGCCGCCCGGGCGCAGCAGCGCGGCCCCGGCGGCCGGCGCCACTTCCCGCGCCGTCAGGTAGAGCCGTCCGATCAGGCTCAGCGCCTCTTCCCCGCCGCCGCGGGCGGCCTCGGCCAGGGCCAGAAGCTCCGCCACCGCCGACCGCGACAGGGCCCAGATGCGCCCGTCCCAGGGGCGGAGCAGCACCGGCGCCATCTGTTCGGGATGGTCCATCGCATGCCGGATCAGGGCCAGCACCACGCGCTGGATGCCGGTCACCGCCGGGTTGTGAAGCAGAAAGATCAGCGCATCGCTGGCATCGACCCAGATCCGGGCCGGGCCGGGGTCGGCATCGGCGGCCGGGTCGGCACCCGGGATCGCCTGCAGCAGCGCCGCGCGCGCGACATGGCTGCCCCCGCCCAGCGCGGCGGCGCGGGCAAAGAGCGCTCCGGCGCGCTCCTCATCGCCCAGGCGCCGATGGAAGGTCGCGGCGGTGACCAGGACGAAGGGGTCCTCGGGAGCAAGGGCGAGCGCGCGCTCGTAAGCCTCGGCCGCCTCGGCGCTGCGGCTGGCCATGCGCAGGCAGAAGGCGAGCATGAGCCAAGCCATGGCGTGGTCGGGCCGGGCTGCCAGATAGCGCCGATAGAGGACGATCGCCTCCTCATAGCGTTCGGCGCGGCGCAGCCGGTCGGCCTCGGCGCGCAGCCTGGCGCGGGCGCGCTCCCAGGGCCGGCGCGCCCACCACTGCTCGAGCATCCGCCCGACCGACCAGCCATAGACCTCGAAGCCGCGCGCGATTTCGGCCGGCAGCCAGCGGGTGAGGAGCGGGCGCAGGCCGCGCGGCACGGGCAGGGGCGGCAGGCGCATCGGTGCCGGTCAGGCCAGCGGCTCGAGGGGCAGCGCTGTCATCCGCCAAGGCTGGCCGGGACCGGCCGGGGGTTCGACCGCCAGCGGCAGGGCATTGGGCGTGCGGATATTGGCCGGCAGCCCGGCCGCATGGCGGAAGGCGCGCCAGAAGGCGCCATGGGCCACCACCAGCACCGGCCCCGGCAGGGCGGTGGCGCGGTTGATCGCCGCCACCGCCCGCGCCGTGAGGGCGGCGAAGGTCTCGGCCCCGCGCGGGGTGAAGCGGCCGGCGATCCAGTCATCATACCAGTCGGCCATCGGCTGGCCTTCCTGTTCGCCGAAGGCCACCTCGCGCAGGTCCGGGTCGATGGAAACCGGCAGGCCGAGCACCCGCCCCACCGTCTCGGCCGTGGCGTGGGCGCGCGCGAGGGGGGAGGTCACGATGGTCGCGATGCCGCGGCCGATCAGGGCCCGGGCGGCGCGTTCGGCCTGCAGCCGGCCGACGGCGTTGAGCGGGATGTCGGTCGTGCCCTGGGAGAGGCCGCGCGCGTTCCAGTCGGTCTCTCCGTGGCGGAGGAACCAGAAGGGCACCGGGTTGATCACCATGCGCGCCCCTCCGGCGGCCGGGTCGCCTGCGCCGGCGGCAGCGGGCCCGGCCGGGTCATCTCAGGCCGCCTCGCGCGCCAGCGCCCGCTGCACCGCCGGGCGGTCGAGCATGCGCTGGTGATGGGCGGCCAGCGCCCCGGGCATCTCGATCCCGGCGCGGCGGCACCATTGCTCGATGAAGAAGAGCGCCGGATCGGCCACCGTATAGACCTCCCCGAAGGCCCAGGGGCCCGCGATCTGGCGCGCCAGCAGCTCCACATATTCCTGGGCGGCGGCCTTGCCGTCGGCGATCACGCGGGCCTCATCCTCCTTGTCGCGGGCGAAGCGGGAGGGGCGGAACTGCCGGGTGAAGCCCATCGGGTGGACGGTGCCGGTGATGTATTCGAGCAGGGAGAGGCAGGCGATCTCCCCATCGAGACCTGCCGGCAGCAGCCCTGCCTCCGGGTTGCTGCGCGCCAGATAGAAGCTGATCGCCGGGTATTCGGTGACCACCCGCCCATCCTCCAGGGCCAGGGCAGGCACCTTCGCCTTGGGATTGATCGCCCGGTATTCGGGCGTCAGATGCGCCCCCTCCCGCGTCGAGATGCGCACCGCCTCGAAGGGCTTGCCGATCTCCTCGAGCAGGACATGGATGCCAAGGCTGCACGCCCCCGGCGAGTAGTAGAGCTTCATCATCGCGCGGTCCTCCTCCCCACTGCGGCCTTGTTCCTCACCCGCCCCTGCCCCGGCCGACCGGACCGACTGCCCCCCGGCCGCCGGATGCTCAGTCGAACAGAGAGGAGACCGAGCTCTCCTCGCTGATGCGGCGCATCGCCTCGGCCAGGAGTGGGGCGATCGGGATCTGGCGGATATTGGGCGCCACCCGCACCGCTTCGGTCGCGGCGATGCTGTCGGTGACCGTCATCGCCTCGAGCGGCGCCGCACCCACCCGCGCCACCGCCCCGCCTGAGAAGACGCCATGCGTGACATAGGCGGAGACGCTGCGCGCCCCGCTTCTGATCAGCGCCTCGGCCGCGTTGCAGTGGGTGCCGCCCGAGTCGACGATGTCATCGACCAGGATGCAGTCGCGCCCGCGCACATCGCCGATGACGTTCATCACCTCCGACACCCCGGCTTGCGGCCGGCGCTTGTCGATGATGGCCAGATCGGTGTTGAGGCGGGTGGCAATGGCGCGCGCCCGGACCACGCCGCCCACATCGGGGCTGACCACCATGATGTCGCGCCCCGCATAGCGCGCCTTGATGTCCTGCACGAAGAGCGGTGCGGCGAAGAGGTTATCGACCGGGATGTCGAAGAAGCCCTGGATCTGCCCCGCATGCAGATCAAGGGTGAGCACCCTATCCGCCCCCGCCTCGGTGATCAGATTGGCCACCAGCTTGGCCGAGATCGGCGTACGCGGGCCGGTTTTGCGATCCTGCCGCGCATAGCCGAAATAGGGGATCACCGCCGTCACCCGCCGCGCGCTGGCACGACGCAGCGCATCGAGGGTGATCAGCAGCTCCATCAGGTGATCATTGGCCGGGGCGCTGGTCGATTGGATGACGAAGACGTCTTCGCCGCGGATGTTCTCGTGGAACTCCACGAAGATCTCCATGTCCGCAAAGCGGCGGATGGAGCAGTTGACCAGCGGCAGTCCCAGCACGTCCGCCACGGCCTGGGCAAGTGGCCGGTTGCTGTTGCAGGCGACGATTTTCATGGGCCGCAAACGCTCCTGGCCGAAAGTCGGCCGTGTCCTATCAACGCGGTGGGGGCGTGGCAACCGCGGGGGCGGCGGTCGCCTCGAGCAGCCCGCCGCCCGGGCCGGGTGCGGCGAGGGGGGCCGAGGCGGGATAAGAGGATGCCTCCGCATTGCGGATGATCTGGACCACGCCCCCGCTCGCCTGCTCTGCCGCCACATAGGCGATATCGCCCCAGAAGCGGTCGAGCCGCCCCGCCGGCACCGCCTCGACCTGCACCACCCGGCCGAGCTCGAGCCCGTCGCGGCGGGTCACGATCCACTGCAGCTCGACCACCTGCTGCCCCGCCCGCGGCGGGGAGAGCGTGACCTCCGCCGTCAGGCCGAACTCGGCCTCGGCCGCGGCCTCCTGCACAAGGAAGCCTTGGGCGGCCAGGAACTCCCGCATTCGGGCGGGGAGCGCCGCCGCCCCATCCCCCGGGGCGCCGCGGATCGGCAGCAGGCGAATCCGGCGCGGACCGCCGCCTGCCACCGGCATGGCCAGTCGCGCCCCTTGCGCGGCGGCGAGCAGGCGCTCCACCCCCTCCGCCGCTGCGGCGGCCAGGCCGGGGGGTAGCGCCGGGCCCGCCATGCGCCAGGCCGCCTCGGGCAGGGGTGGGCCGGCGAAGCTGCCCTGCAGCGCGCCATCGGCATCGAGCAGCGAAAACCGCGCGCGCCGCCGGCCGCCCTCGGCCTCGATCACGGTCGCCAGCCGCCAATCGAGCGGCAAGGGCGCGGCGGTGGCCACGGCAGGCAGGTCACGCTGCTGCAGCGCGGCGGCCAGCGCCTCGGCCAGGGCGAGCGAGGCGTCGGCACCCGGCACCAGGCCCTCGGCCGGCAGCACGGCAAGGCGGATCGCCAGCGGCATTGCGAGCTGCCGCGCCGACCGGCCGGGATTGCCCCAGAAGGGTCGCGGCACATCGCCGCAGCCGGCCAGCCCCGCGGCCAGAGTGGCGAGCAGCGCACGCCGGCCCGCCCCCGCCTCAGACGATGAGCGCACAGGTCACCAGCATGGTCAGCAGGCAGAGCAGCGCGAACATCGCGACATAGGGCATCGGGTCATTCTCCCACCGCGATCGCCGAGAGCTGATGGCCGATCGCTCCCCCGCCGCCCAGGGTGCGGCGGCGGTGGCTGAAGAAGCGCTGCGGATCGGCCATCGTGTCATGGCCGCTTGCTGCGGCCTCCACCCCGACGGCGGCCAGGCGCGCCAGGCAATAGCCCGCGAGGTCGAAGCGCCAATGGCCCGGTCGCGCTTCGGCGAAGAAGCGGGCATCAGCCGGATCGCGCGCCAGGACGGCATCGCGCAGGTCGGCCCGCACCTCGTAGCTCGCCTGGCCGATGCAGGGGCCGATGACGGCCACGATCCGCCGCGCCCCGAGGGCGCGCATGGCCGCCACCGTGGCTTCCAGCACGCCTGCCAGGGCGCCGCGCCAGCCGGCATGCGCCGCCCCGGCCACCCCGGCCTGTCGATCGAGGAGCAAGACGGGCGCGCAGTCGGCGGTGACAACGCCCAGCAGGATGCCGCCGCGGCGCGTCACCAGCGCATCGGCGCGGGGCCGGGCGGAATCGGGCCAGGGCTCCTCGACGATGGCCACCGCCGTGCCGTGCACCTGGAAGGCACCGGCCAGCTGCTGCGGGGCGAAGCCCAGGCGGCGGGCCGCGATGGCGCGGTTCTCCGCCACCCGGGCCGGATCGTCGGCGCCGCCCAAGGCGCAGTTGAGCGAGGCGAAATCACCCTCGCTGACCCCGCCCTCGCGGGTGAAGAAGCCATGCGGCGCGCCGGCCAGCAGCGGATGGGTGATCACGGAGCAAAGCCGTAGGGGATGGGCAGACTCGGGTGGCACAGGCAGAGCGCCTTGAACAGCCTGCCCATGCCCTCCGGCGCGATCAGCCGCTGCATGCCAGAGAGGATCAGCCCCGCCTGGCGCGGCGCGGCCTGGGCCAGCATGGCCGCGCGCGTCACGATATGCAGCCGCTGCAGAAACAGGCCCTGCGGCAGCGGCCCATGCACCGCCGCCCCCGCCGCGCGCGCCGCCCGCGCCAGGGCGGCGAAATCGACATGGGCGGTGAGATCGGCACTCCCCGGTTCGGCCAAGGGATCGGCCGGGGCGTGGTGGCGGACGGCCTGCAGGCTCTCCCCCGGCGCGCTCTGCTCCGGCCCGTAGTCGAGAAACAGCGCCGCCCCCCCTTCCGCCACGATGCGCCGCGCAAGCCTCCCGATCAGCTCCAGGGCGGCTTCGTTGCGCTCGATCACCGAACCCTCCGGCAGATCGGGCGGCAGCGCCTCCTCGGCCGGCAGTTCGACGAAGGCGCCCGCGGCGACATGGCGTTCGCGCCAGCCATCCGCCCGCCGCACGAATTGGCGGATCGGCAGGGCATCCAGGAACTCGTTGGCCAGCAGGATCAGCGGCCCGGGCGGGAGGGATGCGAGATCGGCCAGCCAGCGCGCCGGCAGCCCGGCCAGGCGGTCGCGCTGGATGGCCGCCAGCGCAGGCGAGGATTCGACCAGGGCGATCCGCGCCGCGGCGGCGAAGGGGGCGGCGACCTCTGCGACGGCGCGCCAGGCATCGGCCATCAGGGTCCCTCGCCCCGGGCCGAGCTCGACGAGCCAGACGGGCTCGGGCCGGCCCATCGCCTCCCAGGTCACCGCCGCCCAGAGGCCCAGGCATTCGCCGAAGGCCTGGCTGATCTCGGGCGCGGTCGTGAAATGGGCGAGCGCATCGCCGCGGGCGTAGAAGGCGGCATTGGCGCGGGCCATGAAATGGTCAAGGCGCTCCATGCCCCCGGGCCTGTAGAGCATTTCGCGCCCGGGCGGTATCGCCCGCGGCGGCGGCGCGGGCGGCAGGGCAGGCGCAGGCGGCGGAGGCGAAGCGGCCCGGCCGCGCGGCCTCCTTCCTGGTCGGGGCGGGGCAGGAGGGGGGGCGGCTCTCTACCCCTGTGCGCCGGCGGTCGGGGGGCTATCTCGCCGCCTCGGCGCCGGCCCTCGCCGGTCCGCGCAGGCGGCGGCAGAGGGCGGCGAAGGCGGTCTCCGGCAGCTCTTCCTCCGGCAGATATTCCGGACTCTCGGCCGGGCGCAGGGGCATGATCGCGGCCGCCCGCACCCCAGGCTGGTAGCGGCGCAGCAGCCCGCGAAACCGCGCCAGATCGCAGCGCGTGGTGTCGAGGGGCAGCGTGTAGCTCACCTGGTTGCCGCGCTCGGCGCCGATCCAGTGCCGCTCGAGCAGGGCCAACCAAGCATAGTGCTGCTCGGGGCTGGCCTCGGCTGCGGTGACCAGCCTCTCGCCGATGCCGAGCCTGAGGATCAGCGGCTCGACCGGAAAGCCGATGATGACGGTATCCGGCCGGCTGGAGAGGGGGCGGCGGGGATGGCCGGCTGCCGCGAGCTCCGCCGCCGCCGGATCATCGGCGCGGAACTGCACCCAGCGCAGATAGCGCCGGCGGGCGGGCAGATGCGCCCCTTCGCTCAAGCCGAACAGCTTGGCCGTCGTGCCCGAGGGCTTGATGGTGGTGATGGTGAGCGGCGGCGCCTGGCCCATGGCGGCGGCCGATTCCAGCGCCTCGCGCTTGGCCAGCGCCGAGAGCGCCGCCACTTCAGCCCAGAAGCGGGCAGCGCGTCCTTCCGCATCGAGGAGGGCGGGGAAATCGAGGCCGAAGCGCAGCCAGGCCCATTCGTGAATGCCAGTGAGCCCGATGCCGATGCGGTTGGTGCGCCTGACCTCCTCGGCATAGAGGCCATCCATCCGGTTCAGCCGAAGCAGCATCCGCACGCCCAGGCGCAGCGCCTCTGCCACCCGCTCATCCCAGGCGGCGGCCAGGGCCGGGTCCGGGCAGCCGGGCGGCACCTCCTCCAGCGGGGCGGGGCAGGCGAGGAGCGGCGCGACATCCCCCACCACGCAATAGCCGCCCGCGACATGCAGCACGACCTCTCCGCAGGGGTTGGTGGTGGCCGGAAAGCGCGCGGCGGCGGCGCGCTGGCCCAGGGCGCCGATCAGGCCCGCCGCGGCATCGGTGCGGTAGCGCCGGCTGGCCCAGGGCGGGGTGGCGGGAGGCCGGGCGCGGGCGGCCCCGGTCCGCCAATCCTCCAGCCGGTCGCCGTTGAGGAAGCCGGGTTCGCCACAGCGCCAGGCGGCGCGGGTCGCGGCGGCGAAGAGGGCGCGGGCATGGCGGCGCAGCGGATCGGGCGGGGCATCCGGCGCGATCAGCGCCCAGAAGCGGCGATCGACCATCAGCGAATGGTTAGCGGTCCAGAAGGCGCCGGAGGCGGCCAGCCGCACGAAGCGCCGCGCGCCCTGATCCTGCCAGTTCTTGCTCGCCATCCGCGCCGCCCGCCGCACCCCGCCTGCGGAGACGGCAGCCGCCAGGGCGTGGTCGATCCGCAGCGCCTGCTCCCAGGGCGGGATGGTCAGGCCCGCACGGCGGGGCGCGATCACCTGCTCGCGGATCGCATGCAGCGCCCTGGCCAGGGCGAGGGGCCCGGGCGCGGGGCGGCCCTGCAACCCGGCAATCGGTGCGCCGCGCGGGCGGATGGCGGAGAGATCGAACGCCAGGCAGCGACCGGCCGCGCCCGCGAAGGCGAGCCCCTCGAGCAGCTCCACCGCCTTGGCCCAGCCCTCGCGGCTGTCCTCCACGACATGGCGCAGGGCATGGGCGGGCAGCGCGGCGGGGGGCGTGAACAGCGCCGCCTCCGCCCCCGCCGCCCCCGGATGATCGGGGTGCGCGGGATCGAGCAGCAGATGCAGATCCGGCGCCCCGGCCCAGTCGACCAGCACCAGCTCCTCGTCATAGGCGCGGCCCACCCCGGCCCCGTTCAGCAGCAGATAGAACAGCGCGAAGGAGGTGATGGCGGTGGCGCAGTTGGTGAACAGCTCCATCGCCCGCCCGGCCTGGGTCGCATCCCCGTGCTGGAGCTGCCGGCCGGAGGCGAGCACCGCCCCGCAGGCGATGGCGTTGCGCAGCCGCGCCTGCTCGATGCGGGCGGCGGGGCTGTCGGGGTCGGGGTGCAGAGAGAGGCTGCCGGCCGCCACCCGATCGGCCACCCGGCCCCAATCCTCGGCGTCGGAGGGGCGGAAGATGCTGCGCCGCGCCACCGCGAGACCGAGGCCGGGCTCGAGGGGGCGGGGCGGGATCGGCTCCTCGCCGAAACAGGCGCCGGGGATCAGGCCGCCCCCCTGGCCGCGGCGGCATCCAGAAGGCGGATCACCTCGGCATCCTCGAGCTGGTGGAAATCCTGATAGAAGGCGCCGACCCCGGGAAAGCGCGCGGGCCTGTGGAGGCAGACGACCTGATCGGCCTCCGCCTGCAGGGCGGCCAGGGTATCGGGCGGGGCGACCGGCACGGCCAGGATCAGGCGGGCCGGGCCGCCCCGGCGCAGGGCATGCAGCGCGGCGCGCGCGGTGGCGCCGGTGGCCAGCCCGTCATCCACCACGATGGCGCTGCGCCCGGCCGGGTCGATCCTTGCCCGCCCGCGCAGATAGAGGGCGCGGCGCCGGTCGATCTCGGCCAGCGCGGCGGCGCGGGCTGCTTCGACATAGTCCGGGCCGGCGCCGGTCGCGCGCAGGATGTCCTCATTCAGCACCATCTCCGGCGCCGTTCCATCCACCACAGCACCGATGGCGAGTTCGGGCTGCAGCGGCGCGCCCAGCTTGCGCACCAGGACGAGGTCGAGCGGCGCGCCGAGGGCGGCCGCCACCTCCGCCCCCACCGCCACCCCGCCGCGCGGCAGGGCATAGACCGCGGGCCGCTCCGGGTGCAGCGCCGCCACCGCCGCCGCCAGTTCGCGCCCGGCGGCGGCGCGGTCGGCAAAGCGCGGGCGTTCAGCGCGCCACATCGGCCGCCACCGGGAGGAGCCAGCGCGCGAACCACCCGCGGGCAAGGCGCGCCACCTCCTCGAGCGCGCCCGGCTCCTCGAACAGGTGGCCGGCCCCTTGGATCACCGCGAGCTCGGCGGGGCAGGAGAGATGCCCGAGCGCCTCCCGGTTCAGGGCAAGCACGGCATGATCCGCCCCGCCCACCAGCAGCAGGGTGGGGGCGCGGACGGCGCCCAGCACGGCCGCACCGGCCAGGTCCGGGCGGCCGCCGCGGCTGACCACGGCGCCGACCGGCACCCGCCCCGCCGCCGCCACCGCCAGCGCCGCCGCCGCGCCGGTGCTGGCGCCGAACAGGCCGACCGGCAGCCCGGCCAGCCCCGGCTGCACCGCCGCACAGCGCGCCGCCGCCTCCAGCCGCGCGGCGAGCAGCGGAATGTCGAAGGCCGCCCGGCGGTCCGCCGCCTCGGCCGGGCTCAGCAGGTCCGACAGCAGGGTGGCGAAACCGGCTTCGCGCAGGCTGGCGGCCACGGCGCGGTTGCGCGGGCTCATCCGCCCCGAGCCGCTGCCATGGGCGAAGACCACGATGCCGCGCGGCCGGCGCGGCAGCTCCAGCAGCCCGGGCAGGCCGGCAGGCGGAATGGCGAGCGGAACGGCGGTGGGCATCTGCGCGCATCCTCCCCGATGCTCGATCTTGTCATTTTCCGCCCCGCCGGTCGGGGCGGCCATGATCCGGGTCAAGCCCCGGGCCTGGCCCGGCGCATCAGCCAGATGCCGGCCGCCAGCATCGGCAGCGAGAGGAGCTGGCCCATGGTGATCACCCCCGCGAGATGGCCGAGATGCGCATCCGGTTCGCGGAAGAACTCGCCCAGGATGCGCGCGATGCCATAGCCTGCGAGCAGCGCGCCGGTCAGGAAGCCCGGGCGGGCGCGCAGGGCCGGGCGGTTGAGCGCCAGCATCAGCCCGAACAGCAGCACACCCTCAAGCAGCGCCTGATAGAGCTGCGAGGGATGGCGCGGAAGCTGCAGCGGATCGGCCGGGAAGATCATGGCCCAGGGCAGGTCGGTCGGGCGGCCCCAGAGCTCGCCGTTGATGAAGTTGGCGATGCGGCCGAGGAAGAGACCGATCGGCACGCCCACCGCCACCCGATCCCCGAAGGCGAGAGGGGCTATCCCTTCGCGCCGGCAGAACCACAGCGCGGCCAGGATCACGCCCAGCGCCCCGCCATGGAAGGCCATGCCGCCCTGCCAGAGCAGCGGGATCTCCCACGGATGGAGCAGGTAATGGCCCGGGCGGTAGAACAGCACATAGCCGAGGCGCCCGCCGAGGATGATGCCAAGCGTCGCCCAGGTGACGAAATCATCGGCCTGGCGCGGGCTGGCCACCGCCGGGGCGGCCTCCACCAGCCGACGCAGCAGCCGCCAGGCGATCAGGATGCCCGCGATGTACGCCAGCGCATACCAACGTATGCCGATCGGGCCGATCTGCACCGCCACCGGGTCGATCATCGGATAGGCGATCAGGGGAAGCATGCGGCCTCGTCTGCTGCGGCGCGGGAAGCTATAGGCGATGCGGGAGCGGAGGGCACCATGGCGATCAGGCAGCGTCTCGATGATCTGGCAGGGGTGGCGGGGGGTGCCTTCAGCCTGCTCGCCGGCTTGAAGGCCGAGGCCGAAGCGCTCGCCAAATCGCGCGCCGACGCAATCGCGCAAAAGATGGAACTGGTCCGGCGGGAGGAGTTCGACGCCGCCCTCGAACTGGCCCGCCGCGCCCGCGAACAGGCGGAGCGGCTGGAGGCACGGGTGGCTGAGCTCGAACACCGTCTCGCCCGGCTGGAGGCCGAACTGCGCGCGGGCGAGGCCGGCTAGCTTCCTCCGCCGGTCGGGCCGATGGGGTCCGGCGGCTGGAGAGCCCTGCCGCCGGCACCCGCCAAGCCCTGCCCCTTCCCAGCCCCGGGCCGCTCTCGACCGGCGCGGTGCGGCCGGAATGCCTCCGCCTCTCCTGACCGGTGCCGGATGCGGCCGGCTTAACGGGGCCGGGGTTGGGGCACGCCCCGGCGCCGGGCTGGGGCAGCCGGCGGAGGGCTGCGCGGCAGGCCGGTGGGGGCGCCCGCGTCACAGCGGGGCCTTGCGGCGCGGATTCAGGGCCGCCTACCCTGTATCTGGTGGTGCCGGGCGCGATCGGCCCCAAGCCCTTGGGCCCGCGGGGGGCGGGCGGAAGGGGGGGGCAGCCCGGCCCAGGAGGCAGGGGGTGCAGGATGTCCGGCATGCTTTCCCGGGAGGGCGGAATGGAAATCGCCAATCCGCTGGATGTGGTGGAACAGATCCTCGGCCAGAACGAATGGGTGTGCGAACGCCCCTCGGAGAGCGAGATGCTGGCCGAGGCGCCCGGCAAATGGTGCGACTACGCGATGCTCTTCACCTGGACGCCGGAGCTTGGCGCGCTGCATTTCCGCTGCATCTTCGACATCAAGATCCCGCGCGAGCGCCGCGGCGCCCTGCATGAGCTGCTCGCGCTGGCCAATGAGCGGCTGTGGATCGGCCATTTCGGGCTGGAGGGCGAGGAGGGGGTGCCCGCCTTCCGCCATGCCCTGCTGCTGCGCGGTGCGGCTGGCGCCTCGGCCGAGAGCCTGGAGGATCTGATGGACATCGCGCTCAGCGAGTGCGAGCGCTTCTATCCGGCCTTCCAGTTCGTGCTCTGGGGCGGCAAACCCCCGCGCGAGGCGCTGGATGCCGCCATGCTGGACTGCGCGGGGGAGGCCTGAAGCAAGGCTGACGCGCAAGAGAGCACCCCCGGCCGGTTGACGGGGGGCGGGGTGGCTTTCTATACGGCCAGCCTCTTCCGGGGCGGGGCGTAGCGCCCCGTTTTCGCATGTCTCCGATCGGTTCGTTGCAGGAGTGGTCGCCGTGAAGCGCACCTATCAACCATCCAAGCTTGTCCGCAAGCGGCGGCATGGGTTCCGCGCCCGCATGGCGACCGTGGGCGGCCGCAAGGTGCTGGCCCGCCGCCGGGCCAAGGGCCGCAAGCAGCTCTCGGCCTGACCATGGCCGGCGGCCCGGCCCGGCTGCCCCGGCTGACCCGCCGTGCCGAGTTCGTGGCGGTGGCGCGGGAGGGAGTGAAGGCAGCCCGCGGGCCGGTCCTGGTGCAGGCGCTGCGGCGCGCGGGGCCCGGGCTGCGCGTGGGCTTCACCGCCACGCGCAAACTGGGCAAGGCCGTCGTCCGCAACCGCGCCAAGCGGCGTCTGCGCGAGGCGGCGCGGCTCGAGTTCGGCGCCGCACCGCCCGATGGCTGGGATGTGGTGCTGATCGCGCGCCCCGGCGTGAACGAGGTCCCCTTCGCCGAGCTCCGAGCCGCTTTGCGCGGCGCACTGGCGCGGCTGACCGGGCCGGCAGCCGCGACCGCCTCGGCCGCGCCGACAGGCCAGCCGTGAGCCTGCGGCGGCTGCAGGGGGGGCTGCGCAAGCCCGCCACCCTGGTGCTGACCGGGGCGGTGCGCGCCTACCAGTACACGCTGCGGCCCGTCATCGGCGCGCATTGCCGCTTCTGGCCCAGCTGTTCCGAATACGCGATCGAGGCGCTGCACCGCCACGGCCCGCTGCGCGGTGCAGCCCTCAGCGCCTGGCGGATCCTGCGCTGCAATCCCTGGAATCCGGGCGGCGTCGATCCGGTGCCTCCCGCCAAGCCATAAGACGCGAAAGACCCCGATGGACCAGAAGCGCCTGCTGGCGGCGATCGCCCTCTCGATCGGCATCCTGCTGATCTTCGACGTCTGGAACCGCACCCAGGCCCCGCCGCCGACCCAACGCCCGGTGCCGGAGCAGACCACGGCCGATGGCGCGCCGCTGCCCGCCGCGCCCGTGCCCGCCCCTGCCGCCCTGCCGGGGGAGGC
>JANWYF010000091.1 GCA_025057055.1 Rhodovarius sp.
GCATCGACATCCACGGCATCACCATGGACCTCGCCGCGCGGGAGGCGCTGGTCAATGGCCGGCCGATCAACCTCACCGGGAAGGAATACGCGATCCTCGAGCTCCTGGTGCTGCGCCGCGGCGCGGTGCTGTCCAAGGAAAACTTCCTCGACCACCTCTACGGCGGCATCGACGAACCCGACGCCAAGATCATCGACGTCTTCATCTGCAAGCTGCGCAAGAAGCTGGCCCAGGCCGGGGTCGAGAACCTGATCGGCACCGTCTGGGGCCGCGGCTACATCGTGCGGGATACGCCGCCCCCGCGTCAGACCACCCCGGCCGCCGCGCCGCCGATGGCCGAAAGCCGCGTCGCGTAACGGCCGGCCAGTTTCCGCGCCCTAGCCCCAGGGCAGGGAGCGCCATCCCCACGCCGCTGGCCCGCCGCTGCGCCGCCGGCCCCAGCCGACCAGGCCGGGGCAAGCCGGCGGCCCAGGAGCGGCATCACAGCCCGAGATGGGCAGCCTCCCGCCCGCTGCCGGGCCCCTGGCCGGCTCCCCGCAACCCTGGGGGCCCCGACGCCGCCCAGCCGAACCGTCCCGCCCCGCACCAGACCGCCGCCGGCCGTGCCGTGGCCCCTCCTCCGCCGCCTCGCCCGCCGGTCCATGGCGCGCCGTCATCCGGCACGCCCGCTTGGCCGTGCGGGTCAAGGGGAGCCCTTCCCCTGTGCCGCCGGCCGCAGCTCCCGCCCGCCAGCTACCCCCAGCCCGGGGCGCCCGGCGCTGGCCGATGCCCCTTGCTGGGGAGCAGGGCGCGCGCCCCGCACCGGTCGGGTCAGCGGGCCGGCGGCGCGATCCCGCCCAGCACCCAGTCAGGGACGCTGTCCAGCGGCTGGGCCGGCGCGATGCCCAGGCCCGCCCCGCTGTCGGGCGGCTCAGCCGGGCCTGGCGGGGCCGGATCCTCCACCCGATGGGCCGTCAGGGTGGGCAGCGGCACCGGGCGGGTATAGTCGGGCACGATCCGTGCCTGGGCACCTTCGATCACCAGCACGCGCGCACCGACCGGCAGCGGCACCAGATCGCGCTGCGTCACGCTGACCAGCCCACCCTCCAGCTTGCGCACGACATATTCGAAGGCATCGGCGTTGGTCAGCGCCCGCTCCGCCGCCGTGCCGACCAGGCTGCCGAGCAGCGCACCCCCGACGGCGCCCAGCGCGCTCGCCACCCGGTCGGGCGCGCCGATGGCACCCCCCACCGCGCCGCCGGCCGCCCCGCCCGCCGCCGCACCCACCGCACCATCGGCGGTGATGCGCACCGGCCGGAAGCCGACCACCACGCCCTGGGAGACGCGGTTGGCCTGCTGCACCGCGCGCGTCGCATATTCGTCGGCCGAGAAACGGTTGCCGCAGCCGGCCAAGGCCAGCAGCGCCACCGCCGCCACGAGAAGCCGGATCATGGCCGTCAGATAGCGCGCGCCCGCCGCCCGGCCTATATGCCGCGCATGGCGCTCGCCTTTCGCAAGATGCATGGCGCAGGCAACGACTTCGTCGTCCTCGATGCGCGCACGGCCCCCATCCCGCTCACCCCGGCCGGTGCGGCCTGGCTGGCCGACCGCCACCGCGGTGTGGGCTGCGAACAGATCATCCGCATCGAGGCATCCGACCGCGCCGATGCCTTCATGCGCATCTTCAACCCCGACGGTTCGGAAGCCGGGGCCTGCGGCAATGCCACGCGCTGCGTGGCGCAGCTGCTGATGGAGGAGAGCGGGCGCAGCGCCGTGGTGATCGAGACCCTGGCGGGCCTGCTGCCGGCGCGGCGCGGTGTGGGCGGGCTGATCGAGGTGGATATGGGCCCGCCTCGCCTGTCGTGGCAGGAAGTGCCGCTCGCCCAGGCCATGGACACGCTGCACCTGCCCCTGGGCCTAGGGCCGGTGGCCGACCCCGCCGCCTGCTCCATGGGCAACCCGCACGCCACCTTCTTCGTCGACCGGCTCGATCACCTCCCGCTCGCCGAGATCGGGGCGCAGCTCGAGCATCATCCGCTCTTCCCGGACCGGGCCAATATCGGCTTCGCCCAGGTCCTCGCCCCCGATGCCATCCGCCTCAGGGTGTGGGAGCGCGGCGCGGGCCTGACCCAGGCCTGCGGGTCGGGCGCTTGCGCGGCGGTGGTCAATGCGCATCGGCGCGGCCTGACCGGACGGCGGGTGCGCGTCGCCATGCCGGGGGGCGAACTCGCCATCACCTGGCGGCCGGAGGATGGCCATGTGTTGATGGAAGGTCCGGCCGAGCTCTCCTTCTGGGGCGAACTGGACGCCGCGCGCCTTGCCGCCTGAGACCCTCTCGCTCGGCTGCCGGCTCAACGCCGCCGAGGCCGATGCCATGGCCGCCCTGGCGGCAGCCGGGGGCATGCGCGATGCGCTGATCGTCAACACCTGCGCTGTCACCGCCGAGGCCGAGGCCCAGGGCCGGCAGGCGATCCGCCGCGCCGCGCGCGCCCACCCCGGCCGGCCGATCATCGTCACCGGCTGCGCCGCCAGCCTCGATCCCGCGGCCTGGGCGGCCTTGCCCGGCGTGGCGCGGGTCATTCCCAATGCGGAGAAGCTCTCGCCCGCCAGCTGGGGCGCACCGGCCGGGGCCATCCCGCCCCCGGTCAGCAGCGGCCGGGCCCGCGCCTTCCTGGGCGTCCAGCAGGGCTGCGATCATGCCTGCACCTTCTGCGTCATTCGCATCGCCCGCGGCCCCGCCCGCGCCATCGCGCTGGAGGAAGCCGTGGCCGCCGCACGCGCCGCCATTGCGCATGGCCAGCGAGAGGTGGTGCTGACCGGCGTCGACCTCGCCTCCTGGCGGGAGGGGGGCCGGGACCTGTCGCACCTAGTGCGCGCCCTGCTCGCCCTGCCCGGGCTGCTGCGGGTCCGGCTCTCCTCCCTCGATCCGGCGGCGGTGCCGCCCGACCTGATCCGCCTCTGGGCAGAGGAGGAGGGGCTCGCCCCCTCTCTGCACCTCGCGGCCCAGCACGGCGATGCGCTGATGCTCAAGCGCATGCGCCGGCGCCACTCTCCGGCCCAGGCGATCGCGCTGGCCGAGGGGGTGCGCGCAGCGCGGCCGGACCTCGCGCTGGGGCTTGATCTGATCGCGGGCTTTCCGACCGAAACCGCGGCCCAGCACGCCGCCTCGGTCGCGCTGATCGAGGTGCTGCGGCCGGCCTTCCTGCACGTCTTCCCCTACTCCCCGCGGCCGGGCACGCCGGCGGCACGGATGCCGGCCCTCCCGCCCGCCCTGGTGCGGGAACGTGCCGCCGCCCTGCGCGCGGCCGGGCAACCGCATGCGCTGGCCGCAGCCCGCGCCCGCCTCGGCAAGCTCGAGCAGGTCCTCTTCGATACGCCCAACGAAGGGGTGACGGCGCAGGGCTTGCGCCTGCGCGCCGCCGATGGCGAAAGAGCCCGCGGCGCGGTCGAGCGGCTGCGGGTCCGCGCGGTCGAGGGTGCAGTCTTGCTCGGCGAGGGGGTGGGCTGATGGCGTTGCGCGACCTCTGGGGCCGCATCACGGGGAAGGGGGCGGAGAGCCCGCCGGCGCCCTCCGACGCGCCCGGCCCGGCCGCCGGGCCGGAGGGGGCAGCGCCCGAGGCCGAGGCCGCCCCCGCCGCCGCCCCGCCGCCCGCCGCCGAGGCAGCGGCGCCCGAGGCGCCCCGCGGCTTCCTCGCGCGGCTCAAGGCCGGGCTGGCCCGCAGCACCCGGGCGCTGACCGAGAACATCGCCGCGGTCTTTACCAAGCGTCGGCTGGATGAGGCGGCGCTGGAGGAGCTCGAGGAGGCGCCGATCGCCGCCGATCTCGGCGTGGCCGCCAGCCGCCGCATCATCGAGGGCTTCCGCCGGACCCGCTTCGGCCGCGACGTCACGGCCGAGGAGGTGAAGGAAGCGCTGGCCGAGGAGATCGCCGCCATCCTCGCCCCCGTGGCCCGGCCGCTCGAGATCGACCCCGCCCATGCGCCCCATGTCGTGCTGGTGGTGGGCGTCAACGGCGTGGGCAAGACCACGACCATCGCCAAGCTCGGCCAGCAGTATCGGCAGCAAGGGCTCAAGGTGATGTTCGCGGCCGGCGATACCTTCCGCGCCGCCGCGGTCGAGCAGCTGCAGATCTGGGGCGAGCGCACCGGCTGCCCAGTGGTGGCACCGCAGCGCCAGGGCGCCGATGCGGCGGGTCTTGCCTTCGATGCGCTGAACCGTGCGCGGGCCGAAGGCATGGATCTGCTGCTGATCGACACCGCCGGGCGCCTGCACAACAAGGCGGCGCTGATGGAGGAGCTGCGCAAGGTGGTGCGCGTGCTCCGCCGCCTCGATCCCTCCGCGCCGCATTCCGTGCTGCTGGTGCTGGATGCCACCACCGGCCAGAACGCGATCCAGCAGGCGCGCATCTTCCGCGAGATGGTGGAGGTGAGCGGCATCGCCGTCACCAAGCTCGACGGCACCGCCAAGGGGGGCGTGGTGGTGGCGCTGGCGCAGGAGCTTGCGATCCCCCTTCACCTGGTGGGCGTGGGCGAGAGGGCGGAGGATCTGCGCCCCTTCTCCGCCCGCGATTTCGCCCGCAGCCTGCTCGGCCTCGAGGAGCGCGCGGCGGGCTGAGGCAGGGTGGGCGCAGCCGGCCAGCAGGGCGTGGCGCCTGCCGCGCAGGGCTGCCCTGCCCTCCCGGCGCGGCGGCTTCGCGGCTAGGAAGGGGCGGGCGCCCTTCGCCGCGAGGGGTGCTGGGCTGCGCGACAGGCGAGGCAGGGGATGGCCAGACTGACGATCTATGGCGCGCTCGAGCGGGGCTTTGACATCCGCTTCGATTTCCGCGCCTCCGACTTCTACTTCATGGATACGCTGCTCTACGGCTCGAATGTCTATGCGGCGGATCTGTGGCTGATCGGCGAGCCCTGGCAGATCGAGATGGTGGGCAGCGGCTTCACCTATGATGCGGAAGCCCTGCTGATCGGCGGCACGATCCAGCGCCTGCTGCTGTGGGACCAGCGGCTCTACGGGCAGCCTTTCGAGCGGATCGTGGTCTATGATTTCGAGGGCCTGTCGCTGCCGGCCACCACCCTGCGCAGCCGGGCCGAGGCCGACGACAGCGCCGGCCTGCTCAACGCCATGCTGGGCGGGAATGACCTGATCCGCGGCGGGGCCTTCGGCGACTATCTGACAGGGCTCGGCGGCAACGACACCCTGCTCGGCCTCGGCGGCAACGACACCCTGCTCGGCGGGGAGGGCCATGATCTGCTGCGCGGCGGGGAGGGTGACGACTCCCTGCTGGGCGGCAACGGCAACGACACCCTGGCCGGTGGTCCGGGCAACAACAGCGCGGCCGGCGAGGGGGGCGTCGACACTCTGCTGCTGGCCGGCGGGCGCCGGGCCGCCAGCATCCTGCGGGAGGTCGAGGGCAGCCTCGTCGTCGACGGAGTGCCGATCGCAAGCTTCCGCGGCAGCGCCAGCACCCCGCGCGAGACCACGAGCTTCACCGGGATCGAGAATGTCGCCTTCACCGATGGGCGCTTGGTGTTCGATCCGTCCGACCCCGCCTTCCAGATGGCGCGGCTGTATCAATCCGCCTTCGGCCGGGCGCCCGACCCGCACGGGTTCAATCACTACATCGCGCAGCTGCAGGCCGGCCGCCCGCTGGTCGAGATCGCGGGAGAGTTCGTCGCCAGCCAGGAATTCGCCAGCCGCTACGGCAGCCCGGACAATGCCGCCTTCGTCACCCAGCTCTATGCGACCGTCCATGGCCGCGCCCCCGACCCCGGCGGCTTCTCGCATTGGACCGGGCTGCTCGCCGGCGGCATGAGCCGTGCCCAGGTGCTGGTCGGCTTCTCCGAAAGCCTCGAGAACCGGCTGCGTTCCGCCACCACCTGGTCCGACGGGCTGTGGGACCAGGACGAGGCCGCGGCCTCGATCGCGCGGCTCTATCAGGCAACCCTCGGCCGCCGGCCGGACGAGCCCGGCCTGGTGCACTGGCGCGGGCGGATCGATGACGGGCTCGGCCTGCTCGACATCGTCCCGGGCTTCCTGGGCAGCGCGGAGTTCAACGCGATCTACGGCGCAACGACCAATGCCCAGTTCGTCACCCTGCTCTACAACAATGTCCTCGGCCGCGCGCCCGATCCGGGCGGCTTCGCCCATTGGCTCGGCCGGCTCGACAGCGGGGCGGAGAGCCGGGCACAGGTGGTGCTCGGCTTCTCGGAGAGCATGGAGTTCCGCCTTGCCACCATGTCCTGGATCGAAGGCGGCATCATCTTCGCCTGACGCGCCGGGGCGGGTGCCGGCCCCGGAGCGGCCGGCATGACGGTCCTTGCGATCCGCGATCTGGTGCTGCGCCTCGGCGGGCGCAGCCTGCTCGACGGTGCCTCGCTGGTGATCGATCCGGGGCGCAAGATCGGGCTGATCGGCCGCAACGGCGCCGGCAAGTCCAGCCTGCTGCGCGCCATCCTGGGCGAGCTCGAGCCGGATGGCGGCACGATCCGCCGTGCCGCCCGCCTGCGCATCGGCCACATCGCGCAGGAGGCGCCGACCGATGCGCCGAGCCTGCTCGAGGCCGTGCTCGCCGCCGATACGGAGCGCACCGCCCTGCTGGCCGAACTTCGCTGCGCCACGGCCGACCGCAGCGCCGAGATCCACGCCCGCCTCGCCGCGATCCGGGCCGATTCCGCCCCCGCGCGCGCCGCGGCCATCCTGGCCGGCCTCGGCTTCGACGCCGCGGCCCAGGCCCGGCCGCTGCGCGAATTCTCCGGCGGGCAGCGCATGCGCGTCGCCCTCGCCCGCGCCCTGTTCCTGGAGCCTGATCTTCTCCTGCTCGACGAGCCGACCAACCACCTCGACCTGGAAGCCGCCACCTGGCTCGAATCCTGGCTGCTGCGTTTTCCCGGGGCGGTGCTGCTGGTCAGCCATGACCGCCTCCTGCTCGACCGGGCAGTGGATGCGATCGCCCATCTCGAGCGCGGGCGGATCACGCTCTATCCTGGCGGCTTTGGCGATTTCTTGCGCCTGCGCGCGGAACGCCAGGCGCAGCTTGCGGCGCAGAACGCGCGCATCGCCGCTGAACGCCGGCGCATGCAGGCCTTCATCGACCGTTTCCGCGCCAAGGCGACCAAGGCGCGGCAGGCGCAATCGCGCCTCAAGGCGCTCGAACGCCTGCCCCCGGTCGAGACCATCGTCGAGGAGACGCCGACCCGCTTCGCCTTCCCGCAGCCCGAGGAGCTGCCCCCGCCCCTTCTGCAGCTCAGCGCCGTCGCGGTGGGCTATGGTGGGCGGCCCGTGCTCAGCCGGCTCGACCTGCGCCTCGACCAGGAAGACCGCATCGCGCTGCTTGGCGCCAACGGCAACGGCAAATCCACCCTGATCAAGCTGCTGGCCGGCCGGCTTGCCCCGCTTGCCGGGCAGATCCGGCGCCATCCGCGGCTGCGCATCGGCTATTTCGCCCAGCACCAGGCGGAGGAGCTCGCTCCCTCCGGCACGCCGCTCTCCCACATGGCCGCTGCCCTGCCGCGTGCGGGCGAGACCGAATGCCGCGCGCAGCTGGCCCGTTTCGGCCTCGATCAGGACCGCGCGACCACGCCCGTCGCCTCCCTCTCGGGCGGGGAGAAGGCCCGGCTCCTGCTCGCGCTGACCACGCGGGAGGCGCCGCATCTGCTGCTGCTCGACGAGCCGACCAACCACCTCGACATCGACGCGCGGGAGGCGCTGGTCAAGGCACTGGCCGAATACTGCGGGGCGGTGGTGCTGGTCAGCCACGACGCCCATCTGATCGAGCTGGTGGCAGACCGGCTCTGGCTGGTGGCGGGGGGCACGGTGCGGCCCTTCGAGGGGGACATCGCCGACTACCGCGCCATGCTGACCGAGGCAGGCGGCGGCGGGGCGGCGGCCGGCGGCGGCTCCGCGCGGCGCCGGGACCGGCGCGACCGGGCCGAGGCGCGGGCCGCCCTGGCCCCGCTCAGGGCACGGCTGCGCGAGGTCGAGGCGGCGATCGAGAAGCTCTCGGCCGAGGCGAAAGTGATCGGGGAGGCGCTGGCCGATCCCCGCCTCTATGAGCGCCAGAGGCCCGATCTGATCGTGCGGGCAAGCCGCCGCCAGGCCGCCATCGCCAAGGAGCTGCAGGCCCTGGAGGAGGAGTGGCTGCAGCTGCAAGAGGCGCTGGATGCCGCATGACCTCCGGCCAGCGCGGCCGGCGCCCCGCCGCCCTGCCCTGCTGGCGTCCGGCCCGCCCTTGCCCTATGCGGACCCCCGGTCAGATCCGCCACGGAGCCCGATCGCATGAGCCAGGCCCTGCCCACCGCCGAATCCGATCGCCCGTCCCGGATGCTGGATGAGCGGGCGCTCGACATCCTCTTTCGCGCTGCACGGACCCACCATGCCTGGCTGGACAAGCCGGTGTCGGAGGAGACGCTGCGCGCGCTCTACGAATTGCTGAAATGGGGCCCGACCAGCGGCAACTGCTCCCCGGCCAGGTTCGTCTTCATCCGCACGCCAGAGGGCAAGGCCAAGCTCAAGCCTGCGCTGTCGGCCGGCAACCTGGAGCAGACGATGTCCGCACCGGTGACCGTCATCGTCGCCCATGATCCCCGCTTCTACGACGAGCTGCCGCGGCTGTTCCCGGCCCAGCCCAAGGCCAGATCCTGGTTTGCCAGCAACTACAGCCTGTCCGAACAGACCGCCTTTCGCAACGGCACGCTGCAGGGCGCCTATCTGATCCTGGCAGCGCGCGCGCTCGGACTCGATTGCGGGCCGATGAGCGGCTTCGATGCGGCGAAGGTCGAGGAGGCCTTCCTCAGCCCCTGGGGGTGGAAAGCGAATTTCCTGGTCAATCTGGGCTACGGCGATCCGGCCAGGCTGCCCCCGCGCGGCCCGCGCCTCTCCTTCGAGGAGGCGACGCGCTTCGCCTGAAGGGGGGCGCATGTCCGCCACCCGCTTCTTCCTGATCCGCCACGCCGTGGTCACCCCGGCCGCGCGCGCCGTCCTCTACGGCAGCATGGATGTCGCCCTCTGCGAGATCGCCCTGCGCGAGGAGGCCGCCTCCTATCGCTGGCTGGCACGGCGGCTGCCGGCGGGTGCCGCCTGGGCGACCTCGCCGCTCTCGCGCGCCCGGGCCACGGCCGAGGCGATCTTCGCCGCCGGCTATGGCCGCGCACCCCTGGTGGAGGAGGCCGCGCTCGTCGAACAGAACCTGGGCGAATGGCAGGGCATCACGCATGAGGAGCTGCTCGCGCGGCTGACCCGCCCCGCCCACCCCTTCTGGCCGCACGGCGCGGATGAGCGGCCGCCCGGCGGGGAATCGCTGGCCGATGTGATGGCGCGCGTGGGCCCGCTGCTCGAACGCTACGCCCGGCGCCATCGCGGCGGCGATGTGGTGATGGTCACCCATGGCGGCACGATCCGCGCCGCGCTGGCCCATGCCGGCGGGCTCACCCCGCAGCAGGTGCTGCATTTCAGCATCCGCAACCTCGGCCTCACCCGCCTGGAGAAGGTGGGGGAGGATTGGCGGGTGGCGGCGGTGAACGAGGAGCCCTGGACGCCGCCCGCCTGAGCCAAGCCAAGGCGCCGGCGCCAGCGGCCGCCACCCGAAGCCGCCCCTTCGCCGCGGAGGCGCGCCCTGCAGCCCGGCCGGCGCGCCCGACGCCCCGCCCCCTTGCTGAGCGAGCCGGGGCCTCCGATCTGCCGGGCAGCCGCCAGGAAAGACTGCCGCATGCCGGTCGCAATCCCCTTCGACAACAGCTACGCGCGCCTGCCCGCGCGCTTCCATGCCAAGCTTGCGCCCACGCCGGTGGCACGCCCCGGGCTGATCCGGCTCAACCGCGGCCTGGCGGAGGCGCTGGGGCTTGATCCCGATGCCCTCTCGGGTCCGGAAGGAGCGGCGATCTTCGCCGGCAATCTGGTCCCGGAGGGGGCCGAGCCGCTGGCCCAGGCCTATGCCGGGCATCAGTTCGGCCATTTCAATCCGCAGCTCGGCGACGGGAGGGCGATCCTGCTCGGCGAAGTGATCGGTGCCGACGGCATGCGCCGCGACATCCAGCTCAAGGGCAGCGGGCGCACGCCCTTCTCCCGCGGCGGAGACGGGCGGGCGGCGCTTGGGCCGGTGCTGCGCGAATACATCGTCTCGGAGGCGATGGCCGCCCTGGGCATTCCGACCACCCGCGCGCTCGCGGCGGCGAGCACCGGCGAATGGGTCTTCCGCGAGGAGCCGCTGCCCGGTGCGGTGTTGACGCGCGTGGCGGCGAGCCACATCCGCATCGGCACCTTCGAGTATTTCGCCGCCCGCGGCGATGTCGAGGCGCTGCGCCTGCTCGCCGATTATGCGATCGCCCGCCACTGGCCGCAGGCAGGGCAGGATCCGAATCCGCCGCTCGCGCTCTACCGCGCGGTGGTGGGCGCCCAGGCGCGGCTGGTCGCGCAATGGATGCTGGTCGGCTTCATCCATGGCGTGATGAACACCGACAACTGCACGATCAGCGGCGAGACGATCGACTACGGCCCCTGCGCCTTCCTCGACGAATACCATCCCGACGCGGTCTACAGCTCGATCGATCATGCCGGGCGCTACGCCTTCGGCCGCCAGCCGCAGATCGCTCAGTGGAACCTGGCGCGGCTGGCCGAGGCGATGCTGCCGCTGTTTGCGGAGGATGCGCAGCAGGCGATCGCCCTGGCCAAGGAGGCGCTGGCGGAATTCGCCCCGACCTTCGCGGCTGCCTACCACTCCGGCATGGCAAGAAAGCTCGGCCTGCCCCGGCCGGATCCGGAACTGGTGCGGGATTTCCTGGCGCTCCTCGCCGAACAGCGCGGGGATTACACGAACAGTTTCCGCGCTCTGGCCGCGGCGGCGGATGATCCGGCGGCGGTCCCCGCCCTGCCCGGCGCGCCCGAGGCCTGGGCGCCCTGGGTTGTGCGCTGGCGTGCTGCACGGGCCAGTGGGCAGGCGCCGGACGGGGCGGCGATGCGCGCCGCCAACCCCGCTTACATCCCGCGCAACCATCTGGTGGAGCAGGCGCTCTCGGCAGCGCTGCAGGGGGATCTGCGGCCTTTCGAGACGCTACTGCAGGTGCTCTCCGACCCCTATCGCGAACAGCCGGGGCGGGAGGCCTTCGCCCGGCCGCCGCAGCGGCATGAGCGGGTGCTGCAGACCTTTTGCGGCACGTGACAGTCGGCTTGCGGCGGGATTGACGATCCTCAAGGGGGCGGCTTGTCTGCCGTGGCGGATGCTTCGGCTGCCCTGGCTGCCGGGGCCATCCGGCAATCCGGCAGAGGGGGCCAGCATGCGCATCACCACCATCGCCACCCACATCGAGCCCGGCGCGCGCAGTGCCGAGCAGGCCGCCGCGGTGATGGCGCTGGCGGAGAGCTTCGGTGCGCGGGTGACGGCGCTGACCTTCCCGACCGAAGTGATGAGCGAGGAAACACCGCCCGACAGCTCGGCCGCGGTGCTGGCCGAGGCCGCCAAGCGCGGCGTGACGGTCGACCTGCGCGGACGTTCCTCCTTCGCGCAGGGGATCGGTGCCGAGCTTGCCGACTATGGCAGGGTGAGCGACCTCGTCATGCATGTCCTGAGCGGGCGGCCGAGCCAGGCGGAACGCCTGATGCTCGGTGCGGCCGTCTTCGACACCGGCCGGCCGGTGCTGGTTCTGCCACCGGGCGCGGCGCTGCCGCTGCGGCCTGCGCGGGCAGTGGTCGCCTGGGATGGTGAGGCCAGCGCGGTCCGCGCCGCGCACAATGCGATGCCCTTCCTGGCCCGGGCGGAGGAGGTCATCGTCGCCTTCGTCTCCGACGACAAGGAGCTTCGGTCCGGGGATTCAGGGGCGGCGATGGCGGCGCTGCTCGCCCGCCATGGGCTCAGGACAACCTACCAGCAGCTGGCGCGCAGCGGGCGCGGCGTCCTCTCGGCGCTGTGCGAGTTGGCGGCGGGCGGAGTGCTGACCATGGGCTGCGTCCGCCACTCGCCGATCCGGGATCTGGTCTTCGGTTCCGCCACCACCGATCTCTTCCACGGCGAGGCGACCGTGGCGGTGCTGGCGAGCGCTTAG
>JANWYF010000114.1 GCA_025057055.1 Rhodovarius sp.
GATCCTCTCTGCCCGGCTCGGTCCATGGGCGGCCATCAGCGCCGCCCCGCCCAGCGCGGTCGCGAGAAGCAGGCGCCGGCCGAGGCCGTGCGCAGCGAAGGCTTGGTCGCCCATGGCAGTCCTCCTTCCTCGGTCACGGCCACCCCAGGGCGCTCGGCCCGGTCGTGCGGGTCATCGCAGGGGCTGGCCGGGGCGGCTTTGATCGAGAGCAAAACAGCGCCGCCTTGATGGCCCGTATATCCAACAACGCGCATATGCGCAAGATGGCAAATAGCCTCTGCCACGCTGTCGCCCGGCCCGGGCGGACTCGGCCGGCGGGCGCCTTGCCCCCGCGGGCTTCGCTATCCAGCGCGCAGGGTCGCCATGGCCGCATCCTTGCCGAAGAGGGAGAGCAGCAGCCGCGCGGCCGCCCCTCGCGGCGAGACGAGCTCCGGATCGCGCTCGAGCAGAAGCGTGGCATCGCGGTGCGCGATCTCGATCAGCCGCTCCTGCGCGCGCGCATCGGGCAGCGCCAGGCGCAGCAGGGGCTGGCCGGACTGGCGCGTGCCCAGCGCCTCCCCGCCGCCGCGCAGACGGAAATCCTCGTCGGCGATGCGGAAGCCGTCCTCGGTCTCGCGCAGGATGGAGAGGCGTTGTCGCGCCGCCGCTCCCGCCGCCTCGTCATAGAGCAGCATGCAGAAGCTCCGCCCCGTCCCGCGCCCTACCCGGCCGCGCAGCTGATGCAGCTGGGAGAGGCCAAAGCGTTCGGCGTGCTCGATCACCATGACCGAGGCCTCGGGCACATCGACGCCCACCTCGATGACGGTGGTGGCCACCAGAAGCCGCGCCTCGCCGCGGGCGAAGCGGGCCAGCGCCGCCTCACGCTGCGCGACCTCCTGCCGACCATGCGCCAGGGCGACGCGGTCGGCCCCGAAACGGGCGGCGAGTTCGGCAAAGCGCGTCTCGGCCGCCGCGACGTCGCTCTTCTCGCTCTCCGCCACATGCGGGCAGACCCAGTAGATGCGCGCCCCCTGCGCGATCGCCCGGCCGCAGGCGGCCAGCACCTCCTCGAGGTGCGAGAGGGCATGCAGCGTCGTCATGACCGGCTGTCGACCCGCCGGCTTGGCGCGGATGCGGCTGACCGCCATCTCTCCCCACAGCGTCAGCAGCAGGGTGCGCGGGATGGGGGTGGCGGTCATCACCAGCAGATCGACGGCCTCTCCCTTCTCGGCCAGGTTCAGCCGCTGCGCCACGCCGAAGCGGTGCTGCTCGTCCACCACCGCGAGCGCGAGGTCGCGAAAGACCACCCCCTCCTGGAACAGCGCATGGGTGCCGATGGCAATCGGGATCGCTCCGGAGGCAAGCCCGGCCAGCACGCGCCGCCGCTCGGCCCCGGTGACGCTGCCCGCGAGCAGCCCGACGCGCACGCCGGCCGCGGCGCAGAGCCGGCCGATGCTGCGCGCGTGCTGGCGCGCCAGCAGCTCGGTCGGCGCCATCAGTGCCGCCTGGGCGCCCGCCTCCACCGCGCGCAGCATCGCTAGCGTCGCGACCAGCGTCTTGCCGCTGCCGACATCGCCTTGCAGCAGCCGGCGCATGCGCAGCGGCGCGGCGAGATCGGCGTCGATCTCCGCCAGCGCCTCGGCCTGCCAGGGGGTGAGCGGATGGCCGAAGGCAGCCAGCGCCGCCTGCCGCAGCCGCCCATCGCCGATCAGGCTGCGGCCCGGCTCGGCACGCCGGCGTGCCCGCACCAGAGCAAGCGCGAGCTGATCGGCCAGCGCCTCGTCATAGGCCAGCCGCGCCCGCGCCGCCGGCGCCGGCCCGCCATGCACCGCAGCCAGCGCAGCGGCGAAGGAGGGCCAGCCCTCGCGCTCGCGCAGGCGGGGATCCTGCCATTCCGGCAGCTCCGGCAGGGCGGCGAGCGCGGCCTTGATCGCGCGGGCAAGCTGGGTGCGGCTCAACCCTTCGGTGAGCGGCCAGATCGGTTCGCACTCGGGCAGATCCTCCGCACTGCGCCCGACCTCGGGGCTGATGCAGGAAAAGCCCGGCCCCTCGGGGCGGATCCGCCCGGCGATGAAACGCAGCTCCCCGCGCGGCAGGCGCTGCTCGATCCAGGGCAGCTGCGCGTTCATGAAGCGCAGCACCATGGGTGCTCCGGCCGATTCGCCGCGCACCTCGACATAGCGCGACCCCTTGGCCGAGCGGGCCGCGCGGTGGCTCGCGGCGACGAAGGGCAGCAGCGCATCGCCCTCCGCCGTCGCCTCGCGCGGGTGGGCCAGCCGGCGGCGGGTGGCGAAGCGTTCCGGCAGGTGCAGCAGCAGGTCCCACACCCGCGGCCCGGCCCCGGCGCGGGTCAACAGGGCGGAGAGCCGGGGACCGATGCCGGGCAGGCTGGTCAGCGGCGCGTGCAGCGAGGCGGCGGCGGTGCTGACAGGGGCTTCCACGCCGCCCTATATGCCAGCGCGATGAGCGAGCCTGAACTCTCACCCCGTCGGCGCCGGCTGCTGTTCCGCGCCTGCCACCGCGGGACCAAGGAGGCCGATCTGATGGTGGGCGGCTTCGTCGCGCGGCATATCCGCAGCCTGACCGAGGAGGAGCTCGACGAGCTCGAGCGGGTGCTGGAGCAGGCCGATGTCGACCTCGCGGATTGGCTGACGGGCCGCCGCCCGGTGCCGCCCGCGCTCGCGAGCCCCCTTCTCCTGCGCATGATCCGGGAGACCTGCGGCGCATGACCCTCATGGTCTACGGCGCGGTGGAGGGCTTCGACGCCCTCCTGCTGCGCGCCCGCCGGGCCGAGACCGCAGGGCCCGTGCTGCATGTCGCGCGCGACGATGCGCGGATGGCCCGGCTGGCCGAGGCGCTCGGCTTCTTCATGCCGGAGGCCGAGGTGCTGCGCCTGCCGGCCTGGGATTGCCTGCCCTATGACCGGATCTCTCCCAATCCCGCCATCGTCGCCGAAAGGGTGGCCACCCTCGCCCGCCTGAGCGAGCCGCCGACCCGCCCGCGCATCGTGCTCACCACGGTCAATGCGCTGGTCCAGAAGCTGCCGCCGCCGGAAGTGTTCGCCGGCAGCACCCTGATCTTGCGCGCGGGCGGGCGGATGCCGCTCGAGAGGATCCTCGGCTTCCTTGAGGCCAACGGCTATGCGCGCAGCGGCACCGTGATGGAGCACGGCGAATACGCCCTGCGCGGCGGCATTCTCGACCTCTTTCCCGCCGGGGAGGAGGCGCCGCTCCGCCTCGATTTCTTCGGCGACGTGATCGAGAGCCTGCGCCGCTTCGACCCCGAGACCCAGCGCAGCACCGCCCCGGTACGGGAGGTGGTGCTGCACCCGGTGGGCGAGGTCTTCCTCGATCCGGCGAGCATCGAGCGCTTCCGCCGCGGCTGGCGTGACCTGTTCGGCGCGGCGGCGAGCGAGGATCCACTCTACGTCTCGGTCAGCGCCGGGCGGCGCCATCCCGGCATGGAGCACTACGCCGCGCTGTTCCACGAGCGGATGGTGACGCTTCTCGATCACCTCGGCGAGGGGGCCAGCGTCAGCCTGGACCATCAGGCCGAGGAGGCGCTGGCGGCGCGGCTTGAGATGATCGCCGACCATTACGAGGCGCGGCGCGCTCCGCCCCGCCAGGCCGAGGGCGAACTCCCCTACCGTCCGGTTCCGCCGGGGCGGCTCTACCTCGATCGTGCCGGCTGGGAGGCGATGCTGGCCCGCGCCCGCAGCCTGCAGTTCTGCCCCTTCGCCCGGCCCGAGGGCGCAGCCGGGATCGATGCCGGGGGCCGGCCCGGGCGACTCTTCTCCGACCTGCGCCGCGCCGGGGAGGATGTGATCGCCGCCTATGCCGACCATGCCCAGGCGATGCTGGCGCAGGGGCGGCGCAATCTGCTCGCCGCCTGGTCGCGCGGCAGCGCCGAGCGGCTGCGCATCATGCTGCAGGAACATCGCATCGCGGCCGAGATCGTCCCCGATGCCTATGCCGCGCAGCGGCTGGATCCGCGCATCATCGCGATCGGAGTCTTCGGGCTCGAGCGCGGCTTCGTCACCGAGGATCTGGCGGTCTGCGCGGAACAGGACCTGCTCGGCGAGCGCCTGACCCGCCCGCCGCGCCGCCGCCGCGCCGCCGCGCAGTTCATCGCCGAGGCGACCGGCATCGAGGTCGGCGATCTCCTGGTCCACCAGGACCACGGCATCGGCCGCTACGAGGGGCTCGAGACCATCACCGCCGCCGGCGCGCCGCACGAGTGCCTGAAGCTCGTCTACGAGGGCGGGGACAAGCTCTACGTCCCGGTCGAGAACATCGACCTGCTCTCGCGCTTCGGCAGCGACAGCGCCGGCGTGGCGCTCGACCGGCTGGGGGGGGCCTCCTGGCAGGCCCGCAAGGCGCGAGCCAAGCAGCGCATCGCCGACATGGCGGCCCAGCTGATCCGGGTGGCGGCTGAGCGGCGGATGCGCAGCGCCGAACTGTTCACCCCGCCGGAAGGCGCCTTCGAGGAGTTCTGTGCCCGTTTCCCCTTTGCCGAGACCGAGGACCAGGCGCGCGCCATTGCCGATGTGCTGGAGGATCTCGCCTCCGGCCGGCCGATGGATCGGCTGATCTGCGGCGATGTCGGCTTCGGCAAGACCGAGGTGGCTCTGCGCGCCGCCTTCGTGGTGGCGATGGCAGGCGCGCAAGTGGCGGTCGTGGTGCCGACCACCCTGCTCGCACGGCAGCACTACCGCAGCTTCGCCGCCCGCTTCGAGGGCCTGCCGCTCAAGGTGGCGCAGCTGTCGCGGATGGTGGGCGCGAAGGAGGCGGCGGCGGTCAGGGCCGGCCTGGCCGACGGCAGCGTCAACATCGTCATCGGCACCCATGCGCTGCTCGGCAAGGGGGTGGAATTCGCCCATCTCGGCCTCGTCATCATCGACGAGGAGCAGCATTTCGGCGTCGCGCACAAGGAGAAGCTCAAGCAGCTCAAGAACGAGGTGCATGTGCTGACGCTGACCGCCACGCCGATCCCGCGCACCCTTCAACTCGCCCTCTCCGGCGTGCGGGAGATGAGCGTGATTGCGACCCCGCCGGTCGACCGCCTGGCGGTGCGCACCTTCATCATGCCCTGGGATGGCGTGGTGCTGCGCGAGGCGATCCAGCGCGAACGCTTCCGCGGCGGGCAGGTGTTCTGCGTCGTGCCGCGCATTGAGGACATCCCGCGGGTGCGCGAACGCCTGGCCGAGATCGCGCCCGAGGCCCGCATCGCCGAGGCGCATGGGCGGCTGAGCGCCGGCGAGCTCGAGCGCGTGATGACCGAGTTCGGCGATGCCCGCCACGACATCCTGCTCTCGACCAACATCATCGAGTCCGGGCTCGACATGCCGGCGGTCAACACCCTGATCGTGCACCGGGCGGACATGTTCGGCCTCGCCCAGCTCTATCAGCTGCGCGGCCGGGTAGGGCGCGGCAAGCAGCGGGGATATGCCTATCTCACCTGGCCGGCCGGGCAGCGGCTGGCCCCGGCGGCGCAGAAGCGGCTTGAGGTGATGCAGACGCTCGACAATCTGGGCGCGGGCTTCACCCTGGCCAGCCACGATCTCGACATCCGCGGCGCCGGCAACCTGCTGGGCGAGGAGCAGTCGGGCCATATCCGCGAGGTGGGCATCGAGCTCTACCAGCAGATGCTGGAAGAGGCGGTGGCGGAGCTGCGCCGCGACTCGGGCGGGGGCGCCGCCGCCGAGGGCGAGTTCACCCCCTCGATCCAGCTCGGGCTGCCGGTGATGATCCCGGAATCCTATGTCCCGGAACTGCCGGTGCGGCTTGGCCTCTACCGAAGGATCGGCGCGCTGGCCGATGACCGCGAGAGCGAGGCGATGGCGGCGGAGCTCGCCGACCGCTTCGGCCCGCTGCCGCCCGAGGTCGAGAACCTGCTGACCACGGTCGCGATCAAGCGCCTGTGCAAGGCGGCCGGGGTGGATCGGCTGGATTGCGGGCCCAAGGGCATCGTGATCGGCTTTCACCGCAACGCCTTCGCCGATCCGGCGGGGCTCGTGCAGTGGATTGCGGCGCAGAAGGGGCTCGTCAAGCTGCGGCCCGACCACAAGCTCGCCATTCTGCGCGAGATGGATCTGCCGGCCCGGCTGCGGACGGTGCGCGAGGTGCTCGCGGCGCTCGCCCGCCTCGCCCGGCCCAAGGCGCGGGCGGCCTGATCGGTCGCGGGCGGCCGCGGGCCCCTCAGCCCGCCTTCAGCCGCCGCGCCGCATCCAGTGCGAAATAGGTAAGCACGCCCTGGCAGCCGGCGCGCTTGAAGCAGATCAGCGCCTCCATCATCGCGCGGTCCTTATCCAGCCAGCCGCGCTCCACCGCCGCCATGATCATCGCATATTCGCCGCTCACCTGATAGGCGAAGGTGGGCACGCCGAAGGCCGTGCGCACGCGGTGGACGATGTCGAGGTAAGGCAGGCCCGGCTTGACCATCACCATGTCCGCCCCCTCGGCGATGTCGAGGGCGACCTCGCGCAGCGCCTCGTCGCTGTTGGCGGGGTCCATCTGGTAGGTCTTCTTGTCCCCGACCAGGGCCGAGAGGCTGCCCACCGCCTCGCGGAAGGGGGAATAGAAGCCCGAGGCGTATTTCGCTGCGTAAGACATGATGCGGGTGTGGATCAGCCCGCGCTCATCCAGTGCGCGGCGGATCGCCCCGATGCGGCCATCCATCATGTCCGACGGTGCGACGATGTCGACACCCGCCTCGGCCATCAGCACCGCCATCCGGCAGAGCACGGCGATGGTCTCCTCGTTGTCGACGTAGCCATCGCGCAGCACGCCGTCATGCCCGTGGTCGGTGTAGGTATCGAGGGCGACATCGCCGATCACCCCGACCCCCGGATGGGCCGCCTTGAGCGCGCGCGCGGCGCGGCAGACCAGATTGTCGGGATCGAGGGCGCGGCTGCCCTCGGCATCGCGCTGTTCCTTGGGCGTGTAGGGAAACAGCGCGACCGCCGGGATGCCGAGGGCGGCCGCCTCGGCCACATGCTCGGCGATCAGGTCGACGCTGACGCGCACCACGCCCGGCATGCTCTCGACCGGCATGCGCTGCCCGCGCCCGTCGCAGAGGAAGACCGGCCAGATCAGGTCGGAAACGGTCAGCGCATTCTCGGCCACCAGGGCGCGGGTCCAGGCGTCGCGCCGGTTGCGCCGCATCCGGGTGGTGGGGAAGGAACCGAGCGGAAGGATCATGCCGGGTGCTCCCTCTGCCGTCGCCTCAGACGGCCTCCAGCGCCTGCGCGAGGTCGGCGATGATGTCGTCGATGTGCTCGATGCCGATCGAGAGCCGGACATAGCCCGGCGTGACGCCGCTTGCCGCCTGCTCCTCGGCGTCGAGCTGGCTGTGGGTGGTGGTCGCGGGATGGATGGCCAGGCTGCGCGCATCCCCGATATTGGCCACGTGGTAGAACATCTTGAGCGCCTCGATGAAGCGCCGCCCGGCCTCCGCCCCGGCCTTGAGCTCGAAGCCGATCAGCGAGCCGAAGCCGCCCTTGAGGATGGATGCCCGGCGCGCGGCCTCGCCCTCGAACAGGCTCGGGTGGATGACGTGCGCGACCTTGGGATGCTGCGCCAGCCACTGCGCGACCCGCGTCGCATTGGCGCAGTGGCGCTCCATCCGCAGCGGCAGGGTCTCGAGCCCCTGCAGGAAGAGGAAGGCGTTGAAGGGCGACATGGCGGCGCCGATGTCGCGCAGCAGGCAGGTGCGCATGCGCACGATGAAGGCGACCGGCCCCAGCGGCTTGACCGCCTGGGTCCAGATTGCCCCGTGGTAGCTGGGATCGGGGCTGTTGAGGGTGGGGAAACGATCGCCCCAGGCTTCCCAGTCGAAGTTGCCGCCGTCGACCACAATGCCGCCGATGCTGGTGCCATGGCCGCCGATCCATTTGGTGGTGCTGTGCATCACCACCGCCGCGCCGAGCTCGAGCGGGCGGCAGATCACCGGGGCGGCGGTGTTGTCCATGATCAGCGGGATGCCCATGCGCCGGCCGAGCGCCGCCACCTCCGCCACCGGGAAGACCTGCAGCTTGGGGTTGGGCAGCGTCTCGCCATACCAGCAGCGGGTGCGCGAGTCGGAGGCGCGGGCGAAGGCCTCGGGGTCGGCCGGGTCCACGAAGCGGCATTCGATGCCCATCTGCTTCATGGTGTTGGCGAAGAGGTTCCAGGTCCCGCCGTAGATGTCGGTCGAGCAGACGAAATTGTCCCCGGCCTGGCAGAGGTTGAGGACGCAGAAGGCGCTCGCCGCCTGGCCGGAGGAGAGAGCCAGCGCCGCCGCACCGCCCTCGAGCGCTGCCATCCGGCTCTCCAGCGCATCGCAGGTCGGGTTCATGATCCGGGTGTAGATGTTGCCCATCTCCTGCAGCGCGAAGAGGCGCGCGGCATGCCCGGTATCCTTGAACTGGTAGCTCGTGGTCATGTGGATCGGCACGGCCACGCTGCCGGTGTTGGGGTCGGCGCGGTGCGATCCGCCATGCAGGGCGATGGTCTCCGGATGTTGGCTCTTCATGCTGGCGTCCTTTCTGCCGGCGACGGCGCGGGCAAGGTGCCATCGGCCGGCCGGGCGCGGAAGCCCGCCCCTGTCAGCGCTGCGGCGGCGCCGGCGGCGGGCGCGGCACCTCGCGGCCGCTGAGCGCGCGGTCGCGGTTGACGTCGCGGGCGCGGAACCAGCTCTCCGACAGGGCCCGCAGTTCCTCGCGCGTGAGGTGATTGTCGTGGTCGGCATCGGCCGCACGGAAGGCAGGCAGGACCAGCGCGCGCCGCGGCAGCTCATCAGGGCCCAGGCGTCCGTCCCGGTTGCGGTCGATCAGGTTGAACTGTTCGAGCAACCAGGACCAGATCTCATCATGCGTGATGCGCGAGTCGCGGTCGCGGTCGAGGCGGGTCGGATCGCCGAAGCCGCCGAACAGGCCGCCCGGGCTGTCGGGCCCGCCCCAGGGGTCGCGCGCCAGGGCAGGGGTGGTGGCCAGCAGCAGGGCCATCAGGGCAAGGGTGAGGCGCATGCCGATCCTCCCACGGTTGCGGCCTCTCCTTTGCCATGTCCGGCTGGGGGGCGCCTTGCGCTGGCGCAAGAAGCGCGGCAGCCTTCCGCAACACATGCGCCTGCTGCCCTGCCTGCTGTACGCGCTGCTCATCGCCCTTGCCGGAGCGCTGCCAGCGCGGGCCGATATGCGTGAGCTGCCGGTCATCATCCCGGGGCCGGAGGGCTTGGCGCTGCGGGCTCTGCTGCTGCTGCCGGAGGGAGAGGCTCCCCGCCCGCCCGCCGTGCTCGGCCTGCATGGCTGCGCCGGCTTGTTCCGGCCCGACGGGCAACTCTTCGCCCGCTATCGCGACTGGGGTCGGCGGATCACCGCCCTGGGGCATGCGCTGCTGCTGCCCGACAGTTTCGGCAGCCGCGGCCTGGGCGGACAATGCAGCGAGCGCGAGCGGGCTGTCCGTGCCTCGGTGGAACGGCGCGCCGATGCCGTCGCGGCCGCGCGCTGGCTCGCGCAGCAGAGCTTCGCCGGCGGAAAGCCGGTGGTGGCGATCGGCTGGTCCAACGGTGCCTCGACCCTGCTCTGGACCGCCCTCCGACCCGAACCGGGGCTGCCGGTGGCGCGCTTCGCCGCCTTCTATCCCGGCTGTGCGCCGCTGCTGCGCGCCCGCCTTGGCCCGCCGGCCGGTCCGCTCCTCATCCTGATCGGCGAGGCCGACGACTGGACCCCGGCCGAGCCCTGCCGCAGCCTGGCCGAGCTTTGGCCGGATGCGATCGTGCTGCGCAGCTATCCCGGCGCGGTGCATGGCTTTGACGATCCCGCCACTCCCTTGCGCCTGCGCCGGGGCCTCGCCTTCACCGCCCGCGGCGACGCGACGGCCCATGTCGGCACCGACCCTGAGGCGCGGGCGGATGCGATCCGGCTGGTGCCGGGCTTCCTCGGGCTCGGGGGAGATTGAGCGGATGCCGCGCGCCGCGCCGTGCTGGCGGGATCCGGCGCGGGGCAGGCCGCCATCACCGTCCGCCGGCAGGGGCTGCCATGCGGCGCGCAGCCCGCGGCGGCATCGGCGCCGGCGGCCGGGACGGTGCTGCCCGCATCGCGGGCCGGTCGACAATGTTGTCGACAAGATTGTCTTGCTTGGCATCGGCTGCAGCCGCCTGCTTCTATCCGGCCCATGCATTCTGCGCTGATTCTTCAGGGCATTCGCCGGCTGGATTTCACCTTCACGCCCCGTGCTGCGGTGGCGATGCAGGCGCATTCCGGCTCGGCCTGGCGCGGTGCCTTCGGCCATGCCCTGAAGCGGATCGTCTGCGCCATGCGGCTGCGCCCCTGCACGGGCTGCCCGCTGGCCGGGGTGTGTATCCACCCCGCCTTCTTCGGCGCGAACGAGGCTGCCGAGGGCAGCCGGCCCTACATCCTCTGCCCCGACCGAGCACCACCCCGGGGCATCCTGCAACCCGGGGAGAGCTTCCGCGTCCGCCTCACCCTGCTCCCCGGGGCCGAGGCTGCGGCCGCCTATGCGCTGCGCGCGCTGCTGGATGCGGCAGCCGCCGGCCTGACGGCGCGTCGCATTCCGCTCGACTGCACGGCCATCACCGATGCCGCGACCGGGGAGGCGATCGACCCTGGCTGCCCGCTGCCGCCGCCGGCTGACCTCTCCTGCCCGCCTGCGCCGGAGCGGGTGCGACTGCGCTTCGTCACGCCGCTGCGCATTCGCCTTGCCGGCGATCTGCTGACGGGGCGGAGCCTGCGGCCCGGCCATCTGGTGGCGGCCGCCCTGCGCCGGCTGCGCCTGCTCGGCTTTGCGATCCCGGCCGAGCTCGCCGAGGCAGCGCGCAGCGCGGCCGGCGATCTCGCCTTCCGCGAGGCGCGGCTCGGCTGGCTCGAGACCACCCGCTTCTCGACCCGTCAGCAGAGCAGCATGCAGCTCGGCGGCATCGTGGGGGAGGCGCTGCTCGACCTGCGCGGCCGCCCGGCGACATGGCCGCTGCTGTGGGCCGCCGGCATTCTGCATCTCGGCAAGGGCGCGAGCATGGGCTTCGGCCGGATCGAGGCGGAGGCTGCCTGAGATGGTCCGCCCGCTGCATCTCCTGGCGCTCGCTGGCCTCTCGCCCCAGGTCGTGACCGAGACGATCTGGTGCCTCGCCCAGGGCCCGACCCCTCGGCTGCCGCAGCGCATCACGGTGCTCACCACCGCCGCCGGCCGCGCCGCCGCCGAGCAGGTGCTGCCCGCGGCCCTGCGCGCCCTTGGCCGGCAGCTGGGTGTCGGCTTGCCCGATCCGGAGTGGCGCCTGCTGGCCGGCCCCGATGGCCGCGCGCTCGAGGACATCATGACCGAGGCCGACAACCGCGTGGCGGCGGATGCGATCTTCGCCGCCGTGCAGGAGGCGACGCTGGATGAGGGGGTGGATGTCCACCTCTCCATCGCCGGCGGGCGCAAGACCATGGGGGCGCTGGCGACGCTCGCCCTCAGCCTCTGCGGGCGGGAGGGCGATGTGCTCTCCCATGTCCTGGTCGATCCGCGCCTGCTCGGCCGCAGCGACTTCTTCTTCCCGCCCGAACCGCCGGTGCGGCTGCCGCTACCCGACGGCGGCTTCGTCAGCACCGCCGAGGCCGGGCTTGTTCTCGCCGAGATCCCCTTCGTGCGGCTGCGCGGCCAGTGGCGGCCGGAACGCGACGGCGGCGCCTTCGCTGCGGCGGTGGCGGCGGCGCAGCGGCGGCTCGCCCCGCCCCGGCTGGTGCTCGAGGTCGCGCAGCGGCGGGCTCTGGTCGGCGACCGGCCGATCGAGCTTCGGCCTCCCGTCTTCGCCGTCCTGCTGTGGCTGGCCGAGCGCACCTGCAACGGCGCCGCCGCTCTCGTCTGGCGGAAAAAGGACGCGGAATGCTTCGCCAGCACCTTTCTTGCCGGCCTCGAGCGCGTGGGGGAGCCCCGCGCCTTCGAGAGCGCGCGCCGGGCGCTGGCCGGCGGGATGGAGCGCGACTACCTCGCCGAGAAGGTCTCGCGCCTCAACCGCGCCTTCCGCGACGCGCTCGGCCCCGCCGCCGAACCCTTCCTGATCCGCAGCGAGGGGCGCCGGCCACACACCGGCTACCGCCTCGCCCTGCCGCCCGAGGCCATCACCATCATCGAGGAATCCCGTGCCCGCTGATCCCGCGCCCCCGGACCTGCTCACGCCCATGGAGGCCGCTCTCGCCGGCCTGCTGCACGACATCGGCAAGCTCGCCCAGCGCGCGCATGCGGACGAGACGGCGCTGCGCACCGCTTATGGGGCCGATCTCGCGGGGACCGAGGCTGCGATCCTGCCGCCCAAGGACGGGCGCTACACCCATCGCCACGCGCTGTGGAGCGACTTCGCGATCCGCGAGGCCGAAGCCGCCGGGCTGCGCTGGCCCAAGGAGGTGAGGGGGGCGCGGCTTGCGGCGGTGGCGGTGCGCCATCATCATCCGCGCCACGACGATCCTTCGGACTGGATCCTCGCCGAGGCCGACCGCCTCGCCTCCGGCCTCGAGCGCAAGGAGAAGGACGAGGCCGAGGAGGCGCATGGCGGCAGCTTGCGCCAGCGCGAGCTGCGCGCGCTGCTGCCCGAGATCGAGATCGGGCGCGGGAAGCCGGCGGGCGCGATGTGGCACCCGGCCGAGGAGGCCTCGCCCGAGGCGATCATGCCGCAAGGCCCGGCACCCCTGGATCAGCCGCGCCGCTTCGGCCTGCTCTGGGCGGCATGGCAGAAGGGAGTCGAGGAGTTCGGCCAGCATGGCCTGTCGGCCCGGCGCTTCGAGCGGGCGCTGCTCGGGCTCTCCGAGCGGCTGCTCTGGGCCGTGCCCTCCTCGACCATCGATCAGCCCGATGTCTCGCTGCACGAGCATGCGCGCGCCGTGGCCGCCATCGCCGCCGCCCTGGCTGCGTGGCACGCGGCCCATCAAGCGAACAACGTCGATGCGGTGAAGAACCGCGCGCTGCCCAAGTTCCGCCTCGCCGCGCTTGACCTCTCGGGCATCCAAAAGGCGCTGTTCCGGCTGGAGGGCCAGAAGGGGGCGAGCCGCATCCTGCGCGCGCGCTCCTTCCTCATGGGCCAGACGGTGGAGGCGGCGCTGCAGCTTCTGCTGGAGAGGCTCGGCCTTCCCTTCTCCTCCGTGCTGCTGCACGCCGGCGGCAAGGCGGAGCTGCTGCTGCCCGACCTGCCCGATCTCGACGCGCGGCTCGAGGCGCTGCGCGGGGAGCTCGATGCCTGGATGGTCGAGCATTGGCAGGGTGATCTCGGGCTGATCCTGGCCGCCGGCCCGGCCTTCGCGGCGGCGCAGTTCATGCGGCGCGGCAAGGCGAATGAGGTGGCCGAGGGCTATCGGCAGGAGCGCGCCAGACTCGCCGCCGCCCTCGATGCGGCCAAGCTCCGTCCCTTCGCGGGCTGGCGCTCGGCGGGCGACCTCCTTGGCACCGGGGTGATCGCGGCGCCCTTCGATGAGGCGCATGGCGCCTGCGCGAGCTGCGGCGTGCGGCCGGCGGTGGTTCGGACCGAGCTCGACGACGTGCATCGCTGCCGCGTCTGCGATGCCGCCTATCGCCTCGGGCAGCGCCTGCCCAAGGCTGAGGGCTTCGCGCTGCTGGATGCGGAGGGTTCGGAGCAAGCGCCGGCCGCGCTCCCGGGCGGGCT
>JANWYF010000137.1 GCA_025057055.1 Rhodovarius sp.
GCGGCTGGGCTCGCGGGGCCTGGGCCGTTGCGCGCCGCGCTTCTCCTGCCCGCGCTGCTGCTCGCCCTGGCGGGTCTCTGGCCGGAGCTTGCGCTGAGGCTCGCCGCGCCCGTTCTGGCCGAGGCCTTCCAGCTCTCCCCGCCCCCCATCCCTCCGCTGACCGGGTCCGCCTTCGCCGATGGCGGGGCGGGCTATGCCGCACTGCCACTGGCGCTGCTCCTCGGCGCAGTCGGGCTGCTGGTCGCCTTCCCCGGCCGGCCAGCAGCGGGGCAAGTGGCGCCCTGGAGGGGTGGCACGGCAGCGGCTGCCGGCCTCGAGGCCGCGCCCGATCGGCCCAGCGGGGCTGGCCTGGCCCAGCCTGGGCTTGCCCTGCTCGCCCCCTTGGCGGCCGCCCTGCCCCGGCTGCCTCCGCCGGCTCGCGGCCGCCGCCTGCGCCGCCGGGTCGATGCCGTACTGCGGCGGTGCCAGGCCGATCGCGCCGCGGCGGTCAGCCTGGCCGTGCTCGCGGGGCTTCTGTTGGCGGCAGCGCTGGGGGTGGCCAAGTGATGGCGCTGCTGGCGGCCCTGCTTGCCCAGGCCCTGCACGGCGCGCTGGTGCTGGCGGCGGCGGTCTTGCTGCCCGGCTTGGTTGCGTGGCTCTCTGCCCGCTTCCTCGGCGCGCGCGGCCCCAGGCCCTGGCAGCCCTGGCGGGAATGGCGGGCGCTGTGGGGAGCCAGGCTGCTCCGTCGCGCCGCGGCCGGGCCGCCCGGTGCAGCCGCGCCCCCCCTCGCGGCCGCGGCGGCGCTGGCCGCTGCCCTGCTGGTGCCGGGCTTCAGCACCGGCATGCTGCTGGCCCCGCTCGCCGATCTGACGGTGGTCTTCGGCCTGCTGGCCCTGGCCGAGGCGATTCGCCTCTTTGTCCTGCTCGATCAGGGCCATCCCGCCGCGCCCCGGGCGCTGGCCCTCCTGCCCTTCCTTCTGCCGGCGGGGCTGCTTGTGCTGGCAGGCCTCGCCCTGCTCGGCGGCGGGACGCATCTGCCCACCCTGATCGCCGCCTTGCGCGAAGGCGCCGCTCCCCTCCCGACCGGCTTGCTGCTGGCCGCCCTGGCGGCGCTCGCCCTCTCGGCGCTCGGCCTGCCGCCGGCCCCGCTCGATCCGGCGCTGCCGGACGCCACGGGGCGCGACCTGCTCTGCTGGCGCCTGCACGCGGCCGGTCGGCTGATCGCCTGGGCCGGGCTGTTCGTCGCGCTCGCCTGGCCCTGGGGTGTGGCCGAGCCGGGGGCGGGCTTTCTTGCCGCACTCTTCGGCATCCTGGCCTGGGTTGGAAAACTGCTGCTGGTCGCGCCCGCGCTGGCCCTCCTCGGCCTGCTTGCGCCGCGCTGGCCGCTGGCGCGGGCGCCCGAGTGGCTCGGTGGGGCGGCACTGCTCGCCGGGCTCGCGGCGGCCCTGATCTTCGTCGCGGCGGCCCAGGCATGAGCACGGGCCTGACCACCCTGGCCGGGCTGCTGCTGCTGCCCGCCCTGCTGCTGCCGCTCTGTGCCCGGCCGCGGCTGCTGATCGGGCTGCTCGCGCTGCAGGCGGTGCCGGTCGCCCTCGCTGCGCTGGCGGCCGGACAACTCGGCCTGGCCGCCGCCTTGCTTGCGGGGCTGGCTCTGCTCGGCCTCTGCCTGCGCCGAAACCTGCCGGCGGCTCCGCTGCCGCGCGGGGCGTGGCTGATGGCAGCGGGAGGCTTGCTCGCCCTGGCCGTCGCGGCGGCCATGGCTGCCCCCCTGCCGGCCGAGCGCCTGCCGCCGGCGCTGGTCGCGCCCTGCCTCGCGCTGCTGCTGCTCGGGCTGGCCGCGATGGCGGCGGGGCAGGGCCTGGTGCAGGCGGGCGGCCTCGCCTCGGCGGGGCATGGCTGGATCCTGGCCGGCCTCGCGGCGGAGCTGCCCCATCTCTGGTGGCCGGCGCTGCTGCTCGGGCTGCTGCCGCCCGCGCTGCTCCTGCTGGCCGAGGAAGCCCCCCCGCCATGACCGCCGCTGCCGCGCTGCTGCTCTGCCCCTGCCTGGGTGCCCTGCTCGCGGCGCTGCTGCCGGGGCAGGGGCGGCTCTGGCTGGGGCTTTCGGCCGGGCTTGCCCTGCTGGCGGCGCTGGCCCTGCCGGCCGCCCCGCCGCCCTCCGCCCTGCTGGCGGCCGATCCGCTCGCCCGTCCCTTTCTCCTTCTCTTTGCCCTGGCAGGGGCAGCGGCGGCGATTGCACCGGCGCCGAAGGCGCTGCGCTGGCAGCCCGCGCTGATGCTGGCCGTCCTCGCCTTCTGCCTGCTCGCCCTGCTCGCCGCCGCACCGCCGCTCGCCTGGGGGGCGCAGCTGCTCGCGCTGCTCTTCGCCATCGCCCTCCTGGCTGAGGTGAGCCGCCCGGCCGCCCGCAGCCTGCTGGCGGCCGCGCTGCCCTCGGCCATTGTCGTGCTGGCCGGCTTGATCCTGCTGGCCGCCGGGCAGCCCGGTGCCGGTTGGGCATGGCGCGGGGGGAGAGCGGCGGAAGGAGCGGGGACCGCGCTCGCCGGCCTGCTGCTGGCGGCCGGTTGTCTGGGCCTCTCCGGGCTTCTGCCCATGCAGCCCTGGCTTGCGCGGTCGGCCGCGGTGCTGCCGGGTGGGGCGGCGGTGGTCACGCTCGTCCTCGTGCCGCTGCTGGGCGTGCTCGGGCTTGCCCGGCTGCAGGCGGCGGGGGGTGGGGGTCTCGCCGAGCTGCTGCTCATCGCCTGCGGGCTGCTCTCGCTCGGGGTGGGGGCGGCGGCGCTGTGGCGCGGCGGCGGCCTGCGCGGGGCTGCCGGTGCGGCGGCGTTGTGCCATCTCGGCCTGATCGCCGTCTCGCTCGGGCTTGCCGGGCCGGCGGGGTTGATGGCGGCGCTGCTGCTCGCCCTCGGCTATGGGGTGGCGATGTCGGCGGCGCTGCTCTCGGCCGACCAGGCGGGGCGGCCAGCGGCGGCGGCGCTGCTCGCCCTCGCCTGGCTGCCGCCTTTCCTGCCTTTTGCCGGGCTGTTCCTGCTGCTCAGCAGCATCGCGCGGCAGATGCCCTGGCTGTTGCTGGCCTTGCTGCCGGCCCTGGCGGTGGCGGCGACGGGTCTGGCCCGTCGTGCTTGGAGCTTGTCCCGGGGGCCGGGCGGCCTCCTGCCCGGGGCCGGCGTGCTGGTGCTGCTTGGCCTTCTCGGCCTGCTTGGGGTGGCGATGCCGCCCTTCCTCGCCGCTTGGCTGGCGGAGGCCGCCGCATGGCAGCGCTGAACGGGGCCGGGCTGATCCGCGCCTGCCCCCGCGCGGGGCTCGGCCACCGGCTGGATGCCGCGACCTGGGCGGAGCTCGCGCGGCGGCCCGACCCGCCGCTCCTGGCCCTGTGGGCGGAGCCGACGACCATCCACGCCGTCTTCCTCGACCGCGGGGCGCCGCTGCCGGTCAGCCTGCCGCTGTCGGAGCGGCGCTTTCCGGCCCTCTCTCCGATGCGGCCGGGGGCGGCGGCGGCCGAGCGGATGATCCACGACCTCTGGGGCATCGAGGCCTGGGGCGGGCAGGATGGGCGGCCGCTCCTCGACCATGGGCGGTGGGAGCTGATCAATCCGCTGAGCCCGCGGCCCCTGCGGCGCGACGCGCCGGGCCCCGTGCCGGAGTTCCGTGCCCCCCCGGCCGCGGGGGCGCACCGGCTGGAATACGGCCCCATCCCTGCCGCCATCGACGGGCCGGAACATCGGCAGCTGATCCTGCGCGGGGAGGAGGTGCTGGCGGCCGAGTTCCGCCCTGGCTACGCGCATCGCGGCATGCTGGGGCTGATGCTGGGCAAATCGCCCAGGGCAGCCGCGCGCTACCCGGCGCGGCTGGCGGCCGATTCCACCCTGGCGCACAGCTTGGCTTTCGCGCTGGCCGCCGAAGGGGCGGTCGGGGTCACTCTCCCGCCGCGCGCCCTGGCCCTGCGCGCCCTGCTGGCCGAGCTCGAGCGGGCGGCGAGCCACCTCTGGCATCTCTCTCGCCTCGCGCAGGCAGCGCAGGCCCCGCTGCCCGCGGAAGAGGCCCTGCTGTTGCGGGAGGTGCTGCTGGAAGCCGCCGCGGCGGCCTTCGGCCGGCGCCTGCCGATGGACCTCGTGCTGCCCGGCGGCCTGGCCGAGGATATCACCCCCGAGGGTCCGGCCCGGCTCCAGGGGGCGCTGGCCGCAATCGGCCGCGAATGGCCGCGGCTGCGGCGGCAGGCGGAGCGGCTCGCCCGCCGGCTGGCCGGGCTTGGCCGCATCGATCCGCGCCTCGTTGCGCAGGTTGCGGCCGGCGGCCCCCCCGCCCGTGCCGCCGGCATCGACCAGGACCTGCGGCGGCTGCCGGGTTATGCACCGTATGAGGAGCTCGAGCCACGCTGCCTGATCGAAGCGGGCGGCGATGCTGCGGCGCGCTGTGCGCTCTGGCTGGCCGAGGCCGATGATTCCTGGCGGATGATCCGCCTGCTGGTCGATGCGCTGCCGGCGGGGCCCTGGCAGGTGGCGCTGCCGGCCGCGGCGGGAGAGGGGCTTGGTCTGGTCGAAGGGCCGCGCGGGCCTTGCCTGGCCTGGCTGCGGCTGGATGGCGGCGGCCTGATCGAGGCCGCCTTCCTGCAGGATCCGGCGACCGCGCAGCTGCCCCTGCTGGAAGCGGCGCTGACCGCCGCCCCGCTCGAGGCGGCGGAGGTGGTGCGCGCCAGCCTGCCGGTCCCGGCCGCGGGGATGGATCTGTGAGGGAGCCCGCCTGATGACACTGCCCCGCCTGATCGCCCAGGCCCTCCGGCCGCCGCTCACCCGCCGCCCCGCAGCCCCGGAGCGGACCGAGGTGATGGCGCTCGCCGCCCGTCTGGCCGCGACCGGCCGGCGGGCGCCGCCGGAGGCGCTTGCGGTCCGCCACATCGATGGGGGCGGCTGCGGCGGCTGCGCGATGGAGCTCGCGGCCGCGCAGGGCCTGGCGCATGGGCTTGCGGCGCTCGGCATCCGCTTCGTCGAGGATCCGGCAGCGGCCGATGTGCTCCTGCTGACCGGTCCCGTCACCCGCAACATGGCCCCGGCCGTGGCCCGGGCGATCGAGCGCCTGCCCCCGGGGGCGCTGGTGCTGGCGGTGGGCGATTGCGCGCTGGATGGCGGCGTCTTCAAGGGCAGCTACGCGGTGCTCGGCGGTCTCGAGACGCTCGCCCGCCCCGATCTGCGCCTGCCCGGCTGTCCGCCTGCCCCCTCCCGCGTGGTGGATGCCTTCGCGACGCTGATTGCAGCCCTGGCGCAGGCGGGAGCGGGCGCGGGTCAGGAGAGGGGTTGAGCCGGCGGCGGTGCCTGCGCCTCGGCCAGCAGCCGGAGGAAACAGGGCACGGCGGGCGGGGGCGGATCCCGCCGCAGCAGCGCGAACGCATCGTTGAAGAAGCGCACCAACGCATCGGCATGCCAGCCATCGCCGCGGCGGGTCTGGACGAGGCCCCAGGGGTTGTCGGCCGGGCGCAGGCTGCCGGCATTGTAGGCGATGGCGACCAGCGGCGGGTCGAAGCCCGTGGGCTGCCGCCCGGCCACCGCCTGGCGGCGGATATAGGCCGCCCCGGCGGCGAGAGAGAGCGCCGGGTCGAGCAGCTGGGCGCGGGTCAGTCGCGGGTTGCCCAGCACCTCCCGCGCGGTGGAGAGCAGGGTCTGCATCAGCCCCGCGGAGAGTCGGTCGGGCGTCGTTGCCTCGTCGCGATAGCCCGGCTCCTCGCGCACGGCCTCGGCGCGGCCGGAGCTTTCGGTCATGGCGGTGGCGAGCAGCAGCTCGACCGGCACGCCGTGGCGCTCCGCCGCCTGGCACATCGCGGCGCCGTGGCGGGTCCAGGCTTCGGCCAGGGGGCGAGTATCGCGGCTTGCGGGCAGGCTGCCATCCACCTCGACCCCGGCGGCGGTCAGGCGCCAGCGCCGCTCCCCCTGCCCGACCGGCGGCCCATGCAAGGCGGCAAGGCGCGGCAGCAGCGGCCGCAGCCATTCCTGCCAGGCGGGTTCGGGGGCGGAGGGGGCTGCGACCTCGGCCAGCGCGGCCCAGGTGCGAGGGCCGACCACGCCATCGGGGGCTAGGCCGCGGCTGCGCTGGAAGGCGATCAGGGCATCGCGCGTGCGCGGGCCGAAGATGCCGTCGGCCTCGCCGGGCGCATAGCCGGCGCGGCGCAGCGCCTGCTGCAGGGCGCGCACATCCGGCCCGCGCAGCAGCGGCAGGCGGAAGAGCAGGGGGCGTTCCAGCGGCATCATGGCAGGGATCCTGGGCAAGCGATGGGCAGGGCGAGGGGGTTGAGGTGCTGCTCCCGCATCAGGCCAAGCAGCAGGAGCAGGGCCTGCCGCGCGGCTAGGCTCTCCTCGGCCGGCGGGTCGGTGGCCTCGAGCAGGCGTGCGGCCTCGGCGACGTGACCGGGCAGGGGCTGCAGGGCGGCCGGGGCCTCCTGCAGCGCGGCCTCGACCGCGGCGAGCAGGGGCGGGGTGAGATCGGCGGCCGCGATCCGGCGGAGCAGGCTGCGGCGGAAGGCGGCCAGCGCCTGGGCGGCGGCCGTTGGGCAGGCGAAGCGGCTGCCCCAATCGGCCCAGAGCGCGGCCACCCCCTCCCGCGCCAGGGCGAGGGCCATGAGCCGGGCCGGGAAATCCGGCGCGGCCGCGATCGGGGCCAGCGCCTCGGCCAGGGCCGGCGCCTCGGCCAGCGCGGCGAGGGCCTGGTCGGCCGAGATGGCGCCGGCATCGAAGAGGGCCGGATCCTCGGTCGCCTCGAGCAGCAGGGCCTGCCAGCGCCGCCAAGCCGGGGCGGGCAGATGCCAGGAGAGGGCGCCGAGCAGGCCGACCGCGGCGAGGGCCCCGCCGGGCAGGGCGGGCAGGGCGGGCAGGGCCGCGTGCAGCAGCCTGGGCCAGGGCGCATCGGGGGCGGCGAGGCGCGCGCTGACCTCCCGGGCCCGGGCGGCGGCCCCCTCTTCTCGCGCCTCCACCAAGGCTTGGCGCGCCTCGGCCAGCAGGGCGGCGGGGTCGGCCGGCATCAGGGCGGGCGGCAGGGCCGGCCCCAGGCGCTGGAGCAGGAGTTCGGTCACCGCCATCTGGCTGGCCAGGGTGGTGGCGACGGCGGCGGCCTCGCGCCGGGCTTCGGCTGCCTGCGCGGCCGCCTCTGCCTCACGCCGCAGCGCGGCATGGGCCTGCTGTTCCTGCGCCAGGGCATCGGCCAGGCGGCGCTGCGCCAGCGCCTCGGGATGCTGGGCGCGGGCGCCGAAGTAGTAGCCGAAGACCCCGGCGATGATGCCGTTCACATAGCCCGCGATGGCGTCGGAGAGGCCGAGGGCGGAGGCGAAGAGCAGCAGCGGCAGGCCGATGACGCCGACCATCAGGGCGAGGACGGCGCGCACAGTCCCCTCGGGCAGGCCCATGGGCAGCTCGCGCAGGGCGGAGAGCTGTTCCGGCGTGGTCGCGGGATCGGCGAGCAGGGCGAAGGCGCGCGCGGCCAGCCACCAGAGAAAGACCGCAAACCCCACGCCGGTGAGGAAGACGAGGAGCGCGGCGACCGCCCCCGGTGCCAGGCCGAGGGCAGCCGAGGCCAGCAGGGCGATGGGCAGCGCCGTGCCGAGGAGGAGGAGGCTCGAAGGGCGGGGTCGGAGCTGGGGGGGGTGGGGGGGCTGGGCCATGCCGGTCTCCCTGCTGGAGGATCGGCATTTAGTCCTATTCTCTTGAACAAATCAAGAACAAATGCGCGCCCAGAAGCGCGCAGCGGCGATGACGGGTGCGCGAGCCGGCGCGCAGCGGCGATGACGGGCGCGCGAGCCGGCGCGCATCGGCGCGATTGGCGCCCCGCCCCGCCCGTGCTACCCCCGCCGCCCGCATCAGGGATCAGCTCATGTCCGATCAGGCGCCGCCCGCCCCGCTCGTGGTCAATGTCCAGTACATCCGCGACCTCAGCTTCGAGGTGCCAGGGGCACCGGCGATCTTCGCCGAACTGCGCGAACCCCCGCAGATCGACCTGCGGCTCGATGTGCAGGCCCGTCCGATCGATGCCTCCGGCCGGATCTTCGAGGTCTCGCTCGACATCCGCGCGGATGCCCGTAGCGGGGAGCGCGTCTGCTTCATCGCCGAACTCGTCTATTGCGGGGTGTTTACCGTCCATGTCGACGAGCAGAGCCTGGAGCCGGTGCTGCTCGTCGAATGCCCGCG
>JANWYF010000077.1 GCA_025057055.1 Rhodovarius sp.
ACGCAGACCGGTGCAGGATGGCAGCGGAAGACCGCGAAGATCAGGGAGAGCGCGGTCAGCGCCTGCTCCCCGCCCGAGAGCAGCGACAGCGCGGCGAGCTTCTTCCCCGGCGGTTCGGCGTAGATCTCAAGGCCCGCCTCCAGAGGATCCTCGCTGCCCACCAGCGCGATATGCGCCCGCCCGCCGCCGAAGAGACGGGTGAAGAGGGCGCGGAACTCCCGATCGACGCGGTCGAAGGTGGCGCGCAGCCGCTCCCGCGCGTCGCGGTTGAGATGCCCGATCGCGGCACGCAGCCGGGCGATCGCCGCCGCCACCTCCTCGCGTTCCCGCGCCACTTCGGCGATGCGGGCATCGAGTTCGGCCAGCTCGATCTCCGCGCGCAGATTGACCGGTCCCATCTCCTCCCGCTCGCGGGCCAGCCGTTCGACGCGGCGGCGGGCGCGGGCAATCGCCGCCTCCTCCGGCGGCTCGTCCGGGATCGGCAGCCTCGCCTCCGGCCCCAGCCGTTCGCTGGCGCGCGCCAGCACCGCCTGCGCCGCACTGCGCGCGGCCTCCGCATTGGCCTCGGCACGCAGCAGCCCCTCCCGCGCTGCGGCGAGCTGCGCATCGGCCGCGCGCCTGGCCTCGACCGCGGCGCGCAGGGCGGCTTCGGCGGCGGCGAGGCGGTTAGCCGCCTCGGCGTGCGCGGCCTCGGCCTCGGCCAGGCGTCGCGCGGCGGCGGCGCGTTCGGCCTCCGCTTCGGCGGGGGCTGAGGAGAGGCGCGCCACCTCCGCCTCTGCCGCGGCCAGCCGGGCCGAGAGGGCCTGCACCCGGGCCTCGGCATCGGCGCGGCGGCTGGCCCAGGCGGTGCCCTCCTCGGCCAGGGCCGCGCGGCGTTCCACCAGCTGCCGGGCCTCGGCAGAGAGTGCCGCAGCCTCGCTGCGCAGGGCGCTCTCGGCGCTGCGGGCTTCGGCGAGCGCCCGGCGGGCCTGCTCCACCCCCTCGCGCAGGGCGGCCAGATCGGGCAGGCCGGCGCGCCGCGCCGTGGCCTCGGCCAGGGCGGCGGTGGCCTCGCGCAGTTCGGCCGCCAGCCGTTCGCGCTGCGCCGAGAGGCCGGCAAGCCGCGCCGCCGCGCGTTCTGCCTGCGCCCGGCCTGCCGCCGCCTTACGCCGTGCCAGATCCAGCGCCGTCTCGGCCTCTTGGCGGGCTTGCCGGGCCGCCGCCTCCTCGGCCTCGGCCCGGCGCGCGGCCTCGCATGCGGCAGCGGCGCGGGCGGCGGCCTCTGCCGAATCGGGCAGGGCGGCCAGGGCCGCTTCCGCCGCCGCCAGGCTCGCCTCGGCCTCGGCGGCCTCGGCCTCAGCGGCCTCCTGCCGCGGCAGCAGCGCGGCCAGCCGCGCCTCGGCGGCCTCGGCCTGGCTCGCCAGAGCGGCGGCGAGCCTCCGTGCCTCGGCGCAGCTCGCCTCGGCGGCATCGCGCGCCTCCCGCGCCGCGGTCTCCTCGGCGCCGATGCGGGCCAGGCGAGCCGCCGCCTGTTCGCGCGCCTCCCGCGCCGCCGCGGCCGCCGCCTTCGCCTCGGCCAGCGCGGCCTCGACCGCCCTGAGCCGGCCGAGCTGAGCCAGGCGCAGCGCGCCGGGATGGGTTGTGGCCTCGGCCTGGGTGAAGCCGTCCCAGCGCCAGAGCCGGCCCTGCCGGTCGACCAGCGCCTGGCCCGGCGCGAGGGCCGCCTGCCAGGCCGATCCCTCACCCTCGATCAGGCCGATCTGCGAGAGGGCGCGCGCGAGCTCGGCAGGGGCGGCGATCAGCTGGGCGAGCGGCACCGCCCCCCCGGGCAGGGGTGCGGGGTCGGGCAGCGGGGGCAGGGCGCGCCAATGCCGCGGCGAGCTGCCATCCCGCCCGGCCTCTAGACCCTCGCCGAGCGCCGCGCCCAACGCTGCCTCCAGCCCCGGCGGCACGGAGAGCGCTTGCAGCACGGCCTCGCCCTCGCCGCCGTGGCGGAGCAGGGCGGCCAGGCCCTCGGCTTCGGCGCCGAGCCGCGCCTCGGCCGCCGCCGCCTCGGCCTCCAGCCGACGTGCCTCGGTCAGCTCTGCCTCGGCCTGCGACCGGCGGGCTTGCGCAGCGGCCAGCGCTTCCCGAGCCGCCAGCAGGCTGGCCTCCGCGGCCTCCGCCCGGGCGCGGGCGGCCGCCAGCGCCTCGGGGGCGACGCGCTGGGCCGCGGCCTCGGCCATGGCGGCAGAGAGGCGTTGGCGCTCGGCCTGGCTGCGCAGGTGGCGCTGGCGCGCGGCCTCGAGCTCGCGCAGGGCACGCTCCCGGGCGGCGGCAGCCTCGGCGGCGGCCCGTTCGGCTTCGGCTGCTTCTCGCGCGCGCGCCACGCGGGCGGCCTCGGCGGCCTCGAGACGGCGGCGGGCCTCGGCCCAGGCGGCCTCGCGCGCTCTCGCCTCGGCCGCGGCGGCGGCGTTCGCCTCCGGGGGCGGCTGCTCGGCGGCGGCCGCCGCCGCTTCGGCCGCCAGGCGCTCCGCCTGCTCGGACAGCCGCCGGTGGCGCTGTTCGGCGAAGGCGAGTTCCCCGGCTATCCGGTTGGCCTCCGCCGCCGCCAGGGCGGCCGCTTCCGTGGCCGCCTCGGCCGCCTGTTCGGCCTGCGCGAGCCTCGCCTCGGCGGCGCGCAGGGCTTCGGCCAGTGCCTGCTGTCGGGCCGGAAGCTCCGCCTCGGCCGCTGCGACGGCCTGCGCCTCGCGCGCCAGACGCGCCTCGGCCGCGGCAGCATCGGCGGCGGCGGCGCGCGCATGCTCGAGATCGGCCGCCAACTCGCGCGAGAGCGCCTCGGCCGCGGCGAGGGCGGTGCGGGCGCGGGCCAGGGCGGCCTCCAGACCTTCGCTGTGCACCCTCTGCCGCTCCAGCCAGCCGCGGGCGGCTGCCTCGGCCGCGCGCGGTCCGGCCAGCGCGCCTTCGGCCTCATGCTGGGCGACGGCCGCCTGCGCCGCCTCTGCCTCGGCGTGACGCAGGCCCTGCTGCGCTGCCCGCACCGCCTCCTCGGCCTCGGCCAGCAGGGCGGCGGCGCGGGCCGCCTCCAGCGCCAGCGCCGTCGCCTCGGCCTCGCGCAGCGTGGCAGAGAGCTCGCGGTAGCGCGCCGCCTGCCGCGCCTGGCGCTCCAGCCCCTCGCGCTGGGCGGCCAGCTGGGCGGCCAGATCCTCGGCGCGGGAGAGGTTGCCCTCGGCCTGACGCAGCTTGAGTTCGGCCTCGTGGCGGCGTGCGCGCAGCCCGGCGATGCCGGCTGCCTCCTCGAGCACGGCGCGGCGTTCCTCCGGCCTTGCAGCGATCAGCTGCGCCACCCGGCCCTGGCTGACCATGCTGCTCGCGCGCGGGCCGGAAGCGAGGTCGGCAAACATGGTCAGCACATCGCGTGCGCGCAGCTCTCGCCCATTGACGCGAAAGGTCGAGGCGCCACCGCGCTCGATGCGCCGGGTGATTTCGAGCTCCGCCTCCCGCTCCAGCGGAGGGGGCGCAAGACCCGCGGCGTTTTCCAGAAAGAGCGTGACTTCGGCGAGGTTGCGCGGCGGCCGTGTTGCGGTGCCGGCGAAGATCACATCCTCCATCTCGCCGCCGCGCAGGCTGCGCGCGCTGCTCTCTCCCATCGCCCAGCGCAGCGCCTCCACGACATTGGACTTGCCGCAGCCGTTCGGCCCCACGATGCCGGTCAGGCCGGGCAGCACCTCCACCAGCACCGGCTCTGCGAAGGATTTGAACCCCGCGATCCGGATCCGCACGAGCTGCGCTGCGGGCAGGCTGGCGCGATCGCGCGGGGTGCCCTGCTCCTGCCCCTCCTCGGCTAGCAGATCGTGATCCATCGCGGCGGCCAGGGGGTCTCAGGCCGCGCTGGCGCGCTCCACCTGCTGGCGGAACTCCTCGAAGCTGATCGCGCCGGCGACAACACGGCTGCCGAAGACGAAGGAGGGGGTGGCGCGGATGTTGTGGCGCTGCTGCGCGATCAGCCGCCCCTCCATGATGCCGCGGGCCAGGGCTTCGTCGCGCAGGGTGGCATCGAAGGTCTCGCGCGGCATGCCGGCCAGGGCGGCGAGCCGGGCCAGCTCCTCAAGCTGCTGGCCCTGGGCGAAGGCCCAGCGGTTCTGCGTCGAGAACAGGGTGGAGAGGAAGGGCTCGTAGCGGTCGGCCGGCAGGGCGCGGGCGATCATGGCGGCGCGCAGCGCGATCTCATCGAGCGGGAAATCGGCCAGCACGACGCGGATGCGCCCGGGTTCGACCAGTTCGCGCCGCACCCTGGGCCAGGTGTTGAGGTGAAAATGGGCGCAATGCCCGCAAGTGAGGGAGAAATACTCGATCACGGTGAGCGGAGCGTCGGGCCGGCCGACGCTGCGTTCGGCCAGGCGCGGATCGCCGGCGGAGGCGCTGGCCGCCCCCACCGGCAGCCTCGCCGCCGCCACCGCGGCACCGCCTGCGATCACCAGCTGCCGGCGCGAAATGCCCATCGCCTGCTCCCTGCTCACCCCTGTCCGCCACTTTCTCGATAGACCCCCCGGGCGAGGTTTTCCAGCGCATCGCGCAGCGGCCCGGCCGGGATGGCGGCCAGCCGGCGGGCCACCGCCTCGGGCAGCCGCTCAGGGGGGGTGGGACGGGCCGGGCTGGCCGGGTGGGGCGGGTGAACCACCGCCTGGACGAAGCGCAGCCGCTTCACCGCCGGCCGCCCGAGCCCGGCATTGATCCGCTCGATCAGCGCTGGGCCCAGCATGGTCAGTTCCAGCGCCGTCGGGCCGGAACAGGCAATGGTCAGGGTGCCGCGCTCCAGCCGGCGAGGCGTGGTGCGGGCGGCGAGCTCGGGGCCGACCAGCGCCTCCCACTCCGCCAGCAGCTGGGCGCTGCCGGGGGCGAGGCGCCGCAGCACCGGGCGCACCAAGGAGGCGGTCAGCGCCGCAAGCGGCCTCGGGCCATGGCCCTCCCGCTCCTCCTCCCGGTATGAGCCGCTCATGTCCCACCCCCCTGCGGTGCTGCTGCTCGACTGGTACCGCCGCGCCCGACGGGCTCTGCCCTGGCGCGGTGAGACCGATCCCTATCGCATCTGGCTCTCCGAGGTGATGCTGCAACAGACCACGGTTGCCGCGGTGGGCCAGCGCTATCACCGCTTCCTGGCCCGCTTCCCCGATCTGGCGGCGCTGGCCGCCGCACCGTGGGAGGAGGTGGCGGCGGAGTGGGCGGGGCTTGGCTATTACGCGCGGGCGCGCCATTTGCATGCCGCGGCACGCGCCATGGTGGCAGCGGGCGGCTTTCCGCGCGATGCGGCAGGGCTGTGCGCCCTGCCGGGCATCGGCCCCTATACCGCGGCGGCGGTTGCTGCCATCGCCTTCGGCGAGCCGGTGGTGCCGGTCGATGCCAATGTCGAGCGGGTGATGGCGCGGCTGTTCGGCATCGATCGGCCGCTGCCGGGGGCGCGGCGGCTGCTCGCCGCCCTTGCCCAGGGCTTCATGGACCAGCCCGCCGCCCGCGCCGCGGCGGGGGATTTCGCCCAGGCCCTGTTCGACCTGGGCGCGGGGCTGTGCACGCCGCGCGCGCCCGACTGCGCCCCCTGCCCCTGGCACGACTTCTGCATCGCCCGGCGCAGCGGCCGCGCGGCGGAGCTGCCGCTGCGGCAGGAGAAGCGCCCGCGCAGCCGCCTTTTCGGCATCCATTTCCTGCTGCGCGATGCGGCGGGGCGGATAGGGGTGCGTCAGCGCCCGCCGGCGGGGCTGTTCGGCGGGATGTGGGAACTGCCCGGCACGCCCTGGCGCGCCGCGCCCTGGGCGGAGGCCGAGGCGCTGGCCCACGCCCCGGTCTCGGCGGCGCCTTGGCAGCCAGCGGCCGGAGAGGTCGTGCATCTGCTGACCCACCGGGAGCTGAGGCTACGCCTGATGGTGGCGGAGGCCCCCGCCCTGCCGCCGGGCCTCTCTCCGCTGCCGGCCGCAGCAGCCCTGCCCTCGCTCATGCGCCGGCTGCTCGCCCTGGCCGAGGGCGAAGCGGGTAGCGTCAGGTCAGGAAAGCGCCGCCATTGACATGAATGGTCTGGCCGGTGATGTGCCCGGCCTCCGGCCCGGCCAGGAAGCGGACCAGGCGCGCGATGTCATCCACCTGCGCCACCTTGCGCAGGGGGATGCTCTCCGCGCGGCCGAGGCTCGAGGGCATCGCCCCGGCGGAGGGGCCGCGCGTGGTCTCCACCGCTCCGGGGGCGACGCAGTTGCAGCGAATGCCATAAGGACCGAGCTCCACCGCCAGCGCGCGCATCAGCCCCTCAAGCCCCGCCTTGCTCGCCGAGACATGGGCGCGGTGGGGCGTGCCGACATGGGTCGAAATGCCCGACAGCCCGATGATCACCCCCCCGCCCCGCGCGATCATGCCGGGCACCGCCGCGCGCGCGAGAAGGAAGGCGCCGTCCAGGGCGACGGAGAGGATCTCCCGCCACTCGGCATAGGTCATCTCGACGAAGGGGGTCTGCCGCCGCAGCCCGGCATTGCTGACCAGGATGTCGAGCGGTCCGGCACGCTCGATCAGCGCTGCCGCCTGCGCGGGGTCGGAGATGTCGGCCATCTCCGCCCGCGCCTCACCACCTGTTGCGCGGATCTCGGCCACCACCGCCTCGACCGCGGCGCGGTCGCTGCGGCCGTTGACGATCACGCTCGCCCCATCGCGCGCCAGATGCAGAGCGATGGCGCGGCCGATATTCTTCCCCGCGCCGGTCACCAGCGCGCGCTTGCCCGCAAGGGCTGTCATCTCTCCTCCTCTCGTCCTGCTCTGCGGCCTATCGGGTCATTCGGGCACCAGCAACTCGCCGCGCGCATGGGCCCGCCAAGTGGCCAGGAGCACGATCACGAGGATCGCGCTGGCCGCGAGCAGCACCACCCAGGCCAGCAGCGAGATGCCGGGCAGCGGATGAGCCCGCGCCGCCCCCGTGACCGCGGCTGAGAAGGCGGCGGTCGGGAAGGTCCAACCCCACCAGGACATGGCGAAGGGCGCACGGGCGAACTCCGGCAGGAATGTGAGCAGCACCAGCGCCAGCACGACCCCCATGCCGAGCAGCGCGAGCGGCAGCGGACCGAAGCCTTCGGTCACCGCCGCGGCGGCAAGGCAGGTGACGGCCGGCGGCGCGAGGAAGATGACCAGCGTCGGCCGCAGCCGGGGCGGCAGGGCCGGCCCGGTCGCCAGCCGCGCGAGCAGCAGCGGCTGCAGGAACAGCCACAGCATAAGGCCCGCGCCGAAGAGCATCCAGGAGAGTGTTCCGAAGCCCAGACGCACCCCGACAATCGGCGCCACCGCATGGCCGACGAGCGGGATGATCAGCGGCGGGGCGAAGAGGGCGGGCTCGCGCGGGGCCAGCAGCATCAGCCGCAGCAGCCAGATGCCAATGCCGACATGCCCGGCCACCGCCAGCAGCCAGATCGCGCTGGCAAGCCCCGGGCCATAGGGCGCAAGGCCGGCGGCCACCAGCATCAGCCCGATGGTGATCGCGCCGGCAAAGGCGCTGCGCACGGGATGGAGAAG
>JANWYF010000084.1 GCA_025057055.1 Rhodovarius sp.
CTCGAAGGCGCCGGGCCCGCGCAGCACCGCCACCGCCCCGCCTTCCAGCATCAGGTTGTCGGCCAGGCCGAAATCCTCGACCAGCAGCCCGTCGGGCGCGATGCGCGCGGCATAGTCCCGCTCCTCCTCGGTCCAGGCCAGTACCGGCCGGCCGAGCGCGCGCATGAATCCCATCTCCCAGGCGGTCCCGACATCGGCCGAGGGGCCGCGGAAGGGCGTGATGTTGGCAAGGAGCGCATCGGCTGCCCGCAGATGCGCCTCATTGGCGGTATAGATGCGCCGCCAGGCCGGACCCTCGGGCAGCGGGCAGGGCGGGGGATCGAGGGGGAAGATCCCCTCCAGCCCATGGGCGGCGCAGGCCGCCTTCATCCGCGCCGCCCGCGCCGCGGCATCGGGGTGGAACACGTCGGGACCGGCAAGATAGACGCGCATCGCAGGCACCATCCCGCCCGCCTGGCCGCGCCGCAAGCCTCGCGCGGGCTTGCCAGCGGCGGCGGGCGCGCCCATGCCTGCCGCCATGTCCCGCTTCGACCCCACGGCCCCCGGTGCCCGGCTGCCTCGGCTGCTGCCCGTCATCCTCGGCATGCTGGCGGCTTTCGGGCCGCTTGCCATCGACATGTATCTGCCGGCCCTGCCGGAGATGGCGGCGAGCCTCGGTGGGGATGCGGCCGCGGCGCAGCAGACGGTGGCCGCCTACTTCCTCGGCGTCGCATCGGGCCAGATGCTCTATGGGCCGTTGACCGATCGCTTCGGCCGGCGCGGCCCGCTGCTGGCCGGGGTGGGGCTGTTCGTCCTCGCCTCTCTCGCCTGCGCTGCGGCGGCCGGCATGGGGCAGATGGTGCTGCTGCGCTTCCTGCAGGCGCTGGGCGGCTGCGCGGGCATGGTGGTGGCGCGCGCCGTGGTGCGCGACCTCGCCCATCTGGCCGATCCGGTGCGGCTGATGGGGCGGCTGATGCTGGTCATGGGCCTGGCCCCGATCCTCGCGCCGCTCATCGGCAGCATCCTCGCCGCCGCCTTCGGCTGGCGGGCGATCTTTCTCGCGCTGGCGGGCTTCGGCGGGCTCGCCCTGCTGCTCGTGCTGCTGCATCTGCCCGAGACCCACGCCGCGGCGGCGCGCATCCGGCGCAGCCCGCGCGAGGTGCTGGCCGACTACGCCGCCCTCGCCGCCGATCGGCGCTTCCTGGCCCCCGCCCTGGCCGGGGGTGGAGCGATGGCCGGCATGTTCGCCTATATCGCCGGCTCGCCGGCCGTCTTCATGGGGGGCTATGGGCTGTCGGCCGGCGGCTATGCGGTGCTGTTTGGTCTCAACGCCGCGGCGGTCATCGGCGGCAGCCAGCTCGCCGGCCCGCTGGCGCAGCGGCTGGGGCGGCCGCAGCTGTTCGGGCGGCTGATTTTGGGCATGCTGGGGGTGGCGCTGCTGCAGGTGGGGCTGCTGGCGGCGGGCGGTGGGCTGGCCGCGCAGTTCCTCTGCCTCTTCGCCTTTCTCGGGCTGCTCGGGATGCTGCTGCCGCTCGCCTCGGCCATGGCGCTGCAGCCTTTCCCGCGGCTGGCCGGCACCGCCTCGGCTCTGCTCGGCACGCTGCAGTTCGGGCTCGGCGGGGTGGCGGGTGCGGTGCTCGGCCCGCTGCAGGATGGCAGCGGCCAGCCGCTGGCCTGGGTGCTGCTCGCCTGCCTAGTGCTCTCGGCGCTGGCTTGGCTTCGGCGTTGACCTCGGGCCGTGCTGCGGTCAGCTTGGCGGCATGCGCCTCTCTCGCCGTCTGCTGCCGCTGGTCGGCGCTCTGCTCGGTGCCCCGACCGCCGCCCCGGCCCAGGGCTGGGTGCCGCAGCGCCCGATCCGCTTCATCGTGCCCTGGCCGCCCGGCGGGCTGAACGACCTGGTCGCGCGCTTCTTCAACGACCGGGTGGCCCAGGCGCTCGGCCAGAGCATCATCACCGACTTCCGCCCCGGCGCCGGCAGCCGCATCGGCGTGGCCGAGATCGCGCGCGCCGCGCCCGACGGCTACACGATCGGCATGGGCAATCTGGGGCCGCTGACCATCTTCCCCAACCTGGATCGCACGCCGGCCTACAACGTCCAGCGCGACCTGGCGGCGATCTGCATGTTCGCCGCCTCTCCGCTGGTGCTGGTGGTCAATCCCGGCCTGCCGGTCACCACGCCGGCGGAGCTCCTGGCCTTCGCCCGCGCGCGGCCGGGGGGGATCAACTACGCCTCGGTCGGGGTGGGCACGGCGCAGCACCTGATCTTCGAGATGATGCGCGGCCCCACCGGCATTCCGATGCAGCATGTGCCCTATCGCGGCACGCAGGACAGCCTGGTGGCGCTGATGCAGAACGACGTGCAGGCGATGTTCGACACCTTGCCCTCCATGCAGGGGCCGGTGCGGCAGGGGCAGGTGCGCGCGATTGCGGTCACCACGCCGATGCGCCTGGCCGCGCTGCCGGAGGTGCCGACCCTCAAGGAGGTCGGGATCGATGTCGAGGTCGTGACCTGGTATGGGCTGATCGCCCCAGCCGGCACGCCGCTACCCGTGCAGGATCGCCTGTTCCGCGAATACACCCGGGTGGCCGAGGCACCGGAGACCCAGGCCTTCCTCCAGCAGCAGGGCCTCATCTATCTGCCCAATGCGCCCGGGGAATTCGCCCGCCGCATCGCGGCCGAGACGGCGCGCTGGGCGGAGATCATCCGCGCCAACAACATCCGGATCGACTGAGGGGGCTTTCCGCCGGAGACACCGAGCCAGCGCTCCGGCCGCGGCAGGGTTCGGGCGGCCCTGAAGCCGATCGCCGCTGGCGGTCACCGGCCGGGAGCTTGACCCGGCTCTGCGCCCGGAAGCGGGCAGAGGCGAGCCAATCGGCAGAGGCGCGCGGGCTCAGCAGCCCGCCGACCTCGGTCGGCCGGCGCTCTGCCAACGCCCCGCTGCCGGCTCTCGCGCTCGCCCGGGCTGCGCGGCCCTCTGCCGGGAGGCGGGCGGCCTCAGGCCCCCTGGGCCGCAACCGCCGGCTCGCGCTCGGCCGCGGCCAGGCGCTGCCGTTCGGCCGCGGCCTTCTGCTGGGCCGCGACCTGCTCCTTCATCGCCTTCTGCAGCTTCTCGAAGGCGCGGACCTCGATCTGGCGCACCCGCTCGCGGCTGATGTTGTACTGCTTCGAGAGCTCCTCGAGCGTCGTCGGCTCATCCTTCA
>JANWYF010000222.1 GCA_025057055.1 Rhodovarius sp.
GGACTCCTGCCCGGCATGGGAGGCTGGTGCGAACCGGAGGAGGAAGCGTCATGATGCGCAAGCGCCTGCCCGAGAGGGGCCTTCCCTGGCCGGAGCTTGCCGCTGCGTTGGAGGCCGCCAAGGCAGGCGACTATTCCTGGCGGCGCGGGCGGGTGGCGGTCTTCATCTACTACCTCGACGAGGCGCTGGAGCGCGTCCAGAAGGAGGCCTACCTCGCCTATTTCACCGAAAACGCCCTGGGTCAGCGCGCCTTCCCCTCCCTCGCCAAGCTGGAGCGGGAGGTGGTGGAGATGGGCCTCTCCCTGCTGCACGCCCCGCCCGAGGCAGGCGGCACCTTCACCTCCGGCGGGTCGGAGAGCATCTTCCTCGCCCTGCTCGCGGCGCGGGAGCGTGCGGGGCGCGCCCATCCCAACATCGTGCTGGCGGAGAGCGCGCATCTCACCTTCGACCGTGCGGCCTGGTATCTCGGCATGGCGGTGCGGCGCATCCCGCTCGCCGCGGGATATGTCGCCGATGTGCCGGCCATGGCGGCCGCCACCGATCAGGACACGATCGCGCTGATCGCGTCCGCGCCTTGCTATCCCTACGGCACCATCGACGACATCCCGGCCCTGGCCGCACTGGCGCAGGAGAAGGGGGTTTGGCTGCACGTCGATGCCTGCGTGGGCGGCTTCCTCTCTCCCTTCCTCGAACGCCTCGGCCATGCGCTGCCGCCCTGGGATTTCCGGGTCCCGGGCGTGACCTCGATCTCGGCCGATCTGCACAAGCATGGCATGGCGGCCAAGGGCGCCTCCCTGCTGCTGGTCGCCGATGATGCGTGGCGCGCCTATCACCGCTTCGCCAGCAGCGCCTGGCCGCGGGGTCCCTATGTCTCCTATGTGGCGCAGGGCACGCGCCCCGGCGGTGCCGTCGCCGCCGCCTGGGCGGTGATGCACTCTCTCGGGGAGGAGGGCTATCTGCGCGCGGCCCGCCGCATCCTGGATGCCAAGGCGCGGCTTTCTGCGGGCCTGCGTGCCGTCGGCGCCTTCGAGGTGCTGGAGCCCTCCCCGCATGCCATGCTGGTCTTCCGCCCGCGCGATCCGGCCCTCGATGCCGGGCGGATCGCGGCGGCGATGGATGCACGCGGCTGGCTGCCCAGCCGCATGAGCGACGGGCGCGGCTTTCACCTCCACCTCAACCCGATCCACGACCAGGTGGTGGAGGAATACCTCGCCCATCTCGGCGAGAGCCTCGCCGAGGCGACGGCCGGTGCGGGCGAGGGCGCGGCCCCCGGGCCGGCCTACTGAGGCCGGCCGCTCAGCCGAGCTGCAGATCCATCCCGCGGGTCAGTTCCGTCCAGATGTCGCGGACGCGCCGGATGGTGGCCGCGAAATCCTCAGGCCCGAGCCAGAGCGGATCGGTATCCATCTGCCGCAGCCGCGCGAGGATGGATTCGCGCTGCATCGTCTCGCGGAAGACATGGACCAGCCGCGCATGGACATGCGGGGGCATGCGCGCCGGGCCGAGCAGGCCGATGAAGCCGGACCAGCCGCGACCGATATCCACCCCCTGTTCGATGAAGGTCGGCACCTCCGGCATGCCGCCCGCCCGCCGGTCGCCGAGCGCAGCAAGCGGCCGCAGCCGCCCGGCGGCGATGTGCTCGCGCGTGGTGGTCAGGCTGTTGAGGCCGCAATCCACCTCTCCCGCGAGGTAGGCGGTCAGCATCGGCGCCTCGCCGCGGTAGAGCACATGGGTCATGCCAAGGCCCAGGCTGTTGTTGAGCTGCAGCCCGAAGACATGCGCCGTCGACCCCGCCGCCCAGGAGCCGAGGTTGAGCCCCCGCCCGGCGCGGGCCCGCTCCCGCGCGAAGGCGATGAACTCGGCGAGGGTGCGCGGGGGCAGCGCGGCGCGGCAGAGGAACATCAGCGTGGTCGTGCCCATCTGCCCGATCGGCAGGAAATCCCGCACCGCGTCATAGGGGTGCTGGTTGAGCACGATCGGCGACTGCACGAGCGGGGTGATCGTGAAGAGCAGCGTATGCCCGTCGGGCGCGGCCTTGGCGACGAATTCCGCCCCCAGCATGCCCGAGGCGCCGGAGCGGTTTTCGACCACCACCGGCACGCGCAGCATCTCGCTCATCGGCTCGGCCACCAGGCGGGCCCAGATGTCGGTCGCCCCGCCCGGCGGGAAGGGGACGACGATGCGGATCGGCCGGTCGGGCTGCCAGCTGGACTGGGCAAGGGCAGGGCTGACCAGCAGCGGCAGGGCCGCCAGCAAGGCACGGCGTCGCATGGGTCGTTTCCTCGTCGTTGTCGTGCTGTAGGCAGCGAGCCTAGCCGCCGCACCGACCAGCGCAAGGGAAAGCCGCCGCCCCCTCAGGCCGGGCCGCGATAGGGCGGCAGCGACCAGCCGAAGCGGATGGCAGCGGCGCGGATGGCAAAGGCCAGCGCCATCCCGGCCGGGATCGCCACATCGCGCCGGACCTCGGCCTCGCAGAGCAGGATGAAGAGCGCAGCCCCCGCCAGCGCAGCCAGGGCGTAGATCTCCTTGCGCAGGATCAGCGGCACCTGGTTGCAGATCACATCGCGCAGGATGCCGCCGAAGGT
>JANWYF010000040.1 GCA_025057055.1 Rhodovarius sp.
GGCGCGGCCGTCGACCATCGGGCGCCCCGTGCCCTGGCTGCGGGTGGTGATCGGGATCGACTTCACCCTGACCTCCGGCATGGGGCGCACCAGGTCGATATGCAGCAGCCCCTTGTCGAGCCAGGCGCCCTCGACCTCGATCCCCTCGGCGATGACGAAGGCGCGCTGGAACTGCCGGCTGGCGATGCCGCGGTGGAGGAAGACCCGGCCCTCTTGCTCCTCCCGCTGCCGGCCGCGGATGACGAGCTGGTTGTCCTCCTGCGTGATCTGCAGGTCCTCCATCGCGAAGCCGGCCACGGCAAGGGTGATGCGCAGGCGGTTTTCGGCCAGCTGCTCGATGTTGTAGGGGGGGTAGCCGTCGGCGGTCTTCTGGACGCGGTCGATCATCTGCTCGAGGTGGTCGAAGCCGAGGAAGAGGGGGGAACCGAAGACCGAACCGCGCGACATGGGCGACCCTCTGCTGGAGCGCAAGCTGGGCGCCCCGGACGCGGCGGCGCCGGCGCAGAGATGGCAAGCCCTGCCCGTCGTTGCAAGCAGGCCATGGCAGGTCTATGGCCCGGAACATGAGCGAGACCCTGCCCATCCTGGTCGTGCCCCATCCCATCCTGCGTGCCCGGGCCAAGCCGGTGACGGCGGCGGATGATGCGGCGGTGCGGGAGCTCGCGCAGAAGATGCTCGCGACCATGTACAAGGCACCCGGCATCGGCCTGGCCGCGCCGCAGGTCGGGGTCGGGCTGCGGCTGATCGTGGTCGATGTCGCGCCGAAGGAGGCGCCGGCCCCGATGGTCATGGTCAACCCCGAGATCGTGGCGCAGAGCAGCGAACTCGCCACGCGGGAGGAGGGCTGCCTCTCCCTCCCCGGCCAGTATGCCGAGGTGACGCGCCCGGCGCGGGTGCTGGTGCGCTATCAGGCGCTCGACGGCTCGCGCCAGCAGATCGAGGCCGAGGGGCTGCTCTCGGCCTGTCTGCAGCACGAGATCGACCACCTCAACGGCGTGCTCTTCGTCGATCACCTGAGCCCGCTGCGGCGCAACATGATCCTGCGCCGCCTGGCCAAGGAACAGCGGGCCAAGGCGCGCGAGGCTACAGCGCCCTGAGGGCAGCGCAGATCCGCTCGACCTGCCCATCGGTCAGTTCGGGATACATGGGCAGGGAGAAGACCTCACGCGCTGCCCGGCTGCTCTCGGCGCAGCCTGCAGGACCGAGCGGGATGCGCCCGGCATAGGCGGGCTGTTCGTGCACCGGCATCGGGTAATGGATGCCGCAGCCCACCCCGGCAGCCTTGAGCCGGGCCATGATCGCGCCCCGTTGCGGGCTGCGCAGCACATATTGGTGGAAGACATGCACCGCCCCCGGCCGCCGCGCCGGCGGCGCCAGCGGCCCGCCGGAGAGCGCCGCGTCATAGGCGGCGGCGATCGCGGCACGGCGGGCGTTGCCGGCATCAAGATGCGGCAGTTTCGCCCGCAGGATCGCCGCCTGCAGCTCATCGAGGCGGGAGTTGATGCCGACCATGGCCGAGACATAGCGCTCGCGCCAGCCATATTGCCGGATCGCGGCGATCCGCTCGGCCAGCTCGCCGTCCGGGGTGACGAGCACGCCGCCATCGCCCAGCGCGCCCAGATTCTTGGTCGGGTAGAGCGAGAAGGCCGCCGCCCGCCCGAAGGTGCCGAGCCGCCGGCCGTCGAGGGTGGCGCCGTGGCATTGCGCGCAGTCCTCGATCAGCGGCACGCCGGCGCGCGTGCAGGCAGCCAGCATGGGGAGAAGATCGGCCGCCTGGCCGTAGAGGTGCACCACGATCACCGCCCGGATCGGCGGGATGCCGGGCGGGGGGTCCTCGAGCACGGCGGCGAGCTCGTCCGGGTCCATGGTGTAGACATCGGGGTCGATGTCGAGCAGGAGCGGCGTGGCGCCGACCATCTCGATCGCCGCCACGGTTGCCACCGCGGTGTGGGAGACGGTGGCCACCGTCGCCCCCGGGCCGATGCCGAGGCCGCGCAGGATGAGCGCCAGGGCATCGGTGCCGTTGGCGCAGGCCACCGCGTGCATCGGCCCTGCTCCGGCGGCGAGCCACTCGGCGAACTCGCGTTCGAAGGCTGCCCCCTCCTGGCCCAGGATGTACCAGCCGGAGGCGAGGACGCGCGCCACCGCCGCGTCGATCTCGGCCTTGAGCGCCCGGTAGGAGGCGCCGGGATCGGCCTGCGCGATCAGGGGGGGCGATGCGTTCATGGCGATCCTCCTCAGAGATAATCGGCCAGCCGGTCGCGATACCAATCGAGGGTGCGGCGCAGCCCCTCCTCGAGCGGCACCCGCGGCGCCCAGCCGGTGGCACGGCGGAAGGCGCGATCATCCGCATGGTAGCTGCCGATGTCGATCGGCGCGCGTTCGGCCGGGAATTCTCGCGTGACGAAGGAGCCGCGCCCGCCATTGGCCGCGATCACCATATGCGCAAGCTCGAGCAGCGAGACGGGCGGCGAACCGCCGATGTTGAAAACCTGCCCGTTCACCCCCGCATCGGCGGCGTGTTCGGCCGCGAGCAGGAAGGCTTCGGTCACGTCGTCGACATAGGCAAGGTCGCGCAGCTGCGACCCGCCCCAGACCTCGAAGGGATCCCCCTCCAGCAGGCGGCGCACCCAGATGCCAAGGAAGGTCTGCCGCGCATCGCGGATGCGCAGCCTGGGGCCGTAGCAGTTGGTCAGCCTGAGCGAGACCACCGGCCGCTTCAGCACCCGCGATTCGAGCAGCCAATACTGCTCGCCCGCCCATTTCGAGACGCCATTGGCATCCGGCGGATTGACCGGGTGCATCTCATCGACCGGCAGATAGAGCGGCCGCCCGTAGAACTGCCGCGTCGAGGCGTGGACGACGCGGGCCTCCGGTGCTGCCTCGCGCATCACCTGGATCAGCCGCACCTGGGCGACGGCATTGATGTTGATGTCGGCCACCGGATCCTTCTGGCCGCCCATATGGCTGGTCTGGGCGGCGAGGTTGAAGAGCACCTCGGTCCCGCGGGCCAGGCTGTGCAGTTCCATATCGCGCAGATCGCCGCGCACGAGCAGCACGCCGGCGCCGTCGAGGTTGCGCGGATTGGCCCCGCCATCCTCGAACATGGCATCGATGGCCGTCACGCGCGCACCGGCCGCAGCCAGGGCGTGGCAGAGATTGGAGCCGAGGAAACCGGCACCGCCGGTGACCAGCACGCGGCGGTTCTTCCAGAAGGAGGGGGTCATGGCCTGGCCTGTAGCAGGCAAAGCCTGACCCCGGAATGCGGCCGGATGGTGATGCGATGATGGCGGGCGCCTGACGGCGCCCTGCCCTCTCCCTCAGCTGCCGCTGATCGTCAGCCCGCCCGGATTGATCGTTGCGGTCCCCGGGCCGGTGACGGAGACCGCCGAGGAGAGCGGCCCCCAGGTCAGCGGATTGCCGCCGGCGGCCGCATCGAACAGGCCGATGTGGGTGAGCGTGCCCACCGGCCCGGTGAAGGTGAAGCGGATCGCCTCCGCATTGCTCTGGGTGCCGGTGCCCGTGAAAGTCACGCGCTGGCGGGCATAGCCGTTGCCCACCGGCTCTCCGGTCAGGCCGGTTGACGGGCTGCCGCCGGTGCCGAGGGCGCAGAAGACCGCGGTCGGCTGCGCCGGCGCGCGGCCGCAGAGGGTGCGGGCGAGCAGATTGCGGGCATGATCGGTCAGCGAGGTCATGGCAGTCTCCTGGTTGCTGGGGAAGAGCGGCTGCTAGGCCTTAGCTGTGCGGGCCGCGCAGCCGGGCGATCAGACGTCGCGGGCGCGGGCGAAGAGCGGGCGGCCGCCCTCAGGCGCGGCGGCGCGGATCGCGGCATAGACCGCCGCGCGGTCGAAGCCCGGCGAAGGCAGCGCATCGAGCGCGAAGCGGAAGGCAAGACGGGCGAGCGGCTGGCGGCCTTCGCGCCGGGCTGCCTCGTCGCGGTAGCCATGCAGCTGCGCCTCCAGCACGCCGGCCACGAAATCGGCCTGCATATGGGTCAGCTTCCAGTAGCGCGCGGTCACGCCGGTCTCGGGATTCTCGATCGGCTGCATCAGGGCCATGGGGGTCTTCCTTGCTGTGGCTGTGGCGAGGGGGAAGCGGCCGCGGCTCAGGCGGTGACCTCGATGGAGAGGGCGCGGGCCACCCAGCGGATGGTCTTGTTCGCCTCCCCGGTGGCGGAGAGGGCGAGGCCGCCCTGGCTGGTGTCGGCCGCCACCGAGATGCGCCAGGCCGCGGCGGCGGCATCGCACTGATCCGGCGGCAGGGGGGCGCCGGCCGTGACCGCGGCCAGGCTGCCGTCGGCCTGCCGGGCATGGCCGCCGACGAGCACGGTGGCGGCGGCATTGGCGCCGCGGCGGATCAGGACATCCACCGTCCAGGCCGCGCAGTCGCCCGCCGTGCCCGCGCTGCCTGCCGTCTGCTGGGCCACGACCAGCAGGCTCAGGCGATAGGTGCCGTTGTTGGGCAGGTTGAGCGTGTTGTTGGCCGAGGGGGCCTGGCCGTCGCTGGTCAGGCGGACGGCGGCGTTGCCCGTGCTGCTCGCGCGCAGCACGAACTCCCCGGCCTGGGCATCGCCGTCGGTGGCGAAGCGCCCGGCCGCCCAGGCACCGCGGCCGCTGTTGGCGCGGGAGGTGCTGCGCTCTCCGCCCGGGCACCAGGACCGCTGCTGGCTCACCGTATTGTTGGTGCCGCCCGCGATGGTGGCCGAGGTGGCCGAGGCGACATTGTTGATCCCCCCGGCCACGGTGCTGGTCGCGCCCGAGGCGGTGTTGCCGCTGCCCCCGCCGACCACCGCCTGATTGCCGGAGGCGGTGTTGTTCTGCCCGCCGGCCAGCACCGCCTGCGCGCCGGAGGCGACCTGGGAGGGGCTGCTCCGCAGGAGCTGCAGATCGACCGCCTGGGCGCCGCGCACCGCCCCGCCGGCCGCAGTGCCGTCCGGGAACTGGGCGAGCAGCGCCCCCTGGCCGCGCGGCTGGCCGATCACCGCGGCCACATGGGCATCCGCCCCCGCCGCCCGCCAGCCGACCGCGGCGGGGTTGCCGGTTGCGGCTCCGCTCACCTGCACCGTGTTGATGGCATCGGCGGTGTGCAGCACCTGCATCTGCACCCCGCCGCCGGTGGCGAAGGACTGGGCGGCCGCCCCCTTGCTGCGCAGCGTCAGGCCGATCGCGGCATCCTGGCCGGCGGCCTCCAGCACCGGGGCCGCCCCGGCAACGGCACCATGGGCCTGGAGGTGATTGACCGTCCCCCCTGGGGTGCTGACGGCAAACCCCTGTGCCCCCGGACCGCCGCCGATCGCCACGCTGCCCGGCGTGGCACGCAGCACCTCCTGCCCGCCGGCGCTGAGGGCAAGGCTCTGCGGCGCGGGGCGGAAGAGGCCGCTTGCCTGCTCGCCGACCGCGAGGCCCGGGGCGGCCGCGCTGCCCGCAGGGCCCTGCATCTGCACCACGCCATTGCTGCCGGCATTGGCCAGCGGCCCCGGGGTGGGGGATTCGAGGACGGGCGGGCTGCCGAGGAAGACCCGATTGGGCTCCCCCGTCGTGGCCTGGGCCAGCTGGATCGCCGCCGCGCCGTTGTTGCGCGTGTTGTAGCGCACCACCCGCAGCGCGAAGAGGTCGATGCGCCCGGAGTGGGAGGCAAGATGCAGCGCGTGGTCCTGCACCGCATCGACCCGCAGATTGCCGATCTGGATGCGGCAGTGCGGTGCTGCCACCAGGATGGCGTGGGAATTGGGCAGCGGATCGCCGCTGCCATCCAGCCTTTCGTGATGGGTGGTGAGGTTGGCGACCTGGCCGTCGACGCCTTCGGCATCGACATGGATGCCATAGCGGCAGAAGTCGGCATAGGCCTGCCCGATGTAGAACTTGGTGGTGCGACCCGCCGCACCTTCGGTGAAGCGGAAGAGCGATCGGTAGCCGAGGGCGAAGGCCTGGTCGATGAAAGGCCCGTCGCAGCGCTTGAAGATCAGCGCATCGCCATGGGCCTGCTGCCAGTCCACGACATGGACCGAGGAGGACCAGAAGGGCCAGAAATGGATGTTGTGCAGCCGCGGCACATCGAGGGCCTGATCCACCTCGATCCCGGCGGCGAAGACCTGGCCGCGGATGCGGCGGAAGTCGCTGCGGCCGGAGTTGTAGCAGTAGATCCCCTTGTGGACGGCGCAGAGGAAGAGGTTCTCGAAATCCACCCCGCCCAGGCAGTCGACGATGCGGAAGAACCAGTCATAGCCGGTGGGCGCCCAGCCCGGGCCGCTGGCGGCGGGATGCTGTTCAAACACCGCAAGGTCGGCCACCACCGATCCGCGGGCGGCGAGGCCGGTGAAGGTGATCGGCGTGAAGCCCGCGCTGTTGACGATCAGCCAGGTGCCCTGATCCGGCCCTGGCCCTTCGGTGAAGCCCGCCCCCTGCAGCCGCACCGTGACGCCCGAGACAGTCACCGGACCGCCCAGCCGGTAGCGGCGTGGTCCGAACTGCACGATCCCGCCACCGCGGGTCTTGAGGTGGTCGATCGCGGCCTGGATCGCCGGGGCGTCATTCGCCACCCCATCGCCCACCGCGCCGAAATCCTGGACATGGACCGAACGGCCCTCATGCATGGCCGCGCGCAGCTGGGCGATGCTGGCGCGGCGGGTGGTGGGCTGCGGCCCCATCTGGGAGAGGGGGGCCAGGTCGCCATCCGAGAGCTGAACCGCCGCCGGCAGCTGGCTGATGCGAAGATCGGTCATCGGGGGATGCGCCTTTCAGTCCACAAGCAGGGCGAAGCCGTTCTCCATCAGCAGGGCGAAGCCGCCCTCCTGCCGGAGCGCCCGCGGGGCCGGTGCGACGCTGAAGGGGCGGGAGGTGGCGGCCACCGCCGGGTCCTCCACATCCTCCATGCGGATGCGATAGCCGGATCCGACCGGCGGGGCGGGAATGGCGGCGGTGGCGAAGCCGCCCTGGACCGTCACGACCTGGGCACCGGGCAGCATCTGGCCCGAGGCGTCGCGCAGGCTGACCAGCACCTGGCTCACCGGCCCCTGCACCTGGGCCGAGACCGGGATGGTGCCGCCCGCGATGATGCCGGCGGCCAGCGGGGCCAGGACGATGGTCCTGACCACCGCCGCCACCGCCTGGGTGAAGGAGAAGTTCTGGGCCGCGCTGCGCAGCACCGCGAAGGGCGCGACCGCCCCATCCAGCGTCACGCCGGGGCCGAAAGCCGGCCCGGCGCGCAGCGGCAGCAGGGCCAGCGCATCGGCCGCCTGCAGCAGCAGGAGATCGCCGGGGCGGAAGCGGCTGGCCGCCTCGCCGAAGTAGCCTGGGGCCGTGACCTCGGCGCGGCTGTCGGCGGTGACATAGTGCCAGAGGGAGAAGCCGCTGGCCTGGAGCAGCGGCCTGAGGCCTGAGCTGGCGAAGGGCATGGGGGTCTCCTTGCGGGCCGAAGGCCAAACGCCCCGCACGGCAGGGCCGGCGGGGCGTTCGGAGCGGGTTGCGGGCTGGGCCCAGGGCGCACTGCGCCCGGTGGCGGGCCTCTGCCTAGCAGGGCTTGCCGGGTGAAGTCAAGATGATATTCCTTGCAAAGGACATTGCGCCTAAGCGCGATCCGCTCTGGCGGCCTCGCCGCGGCGATGGCAATCAAGCGCCATGCGCCGCCTGATCCTTGCTGCCCTGATGCTCCTGGCCAGCGCGCTGCCGGGCGCAGCGCAGAACACGCTGCATGTGTTCAACTGGTCGGACTACATCGACCCCTACATGGTCGACCGCTTCCAGCGCGAAACCGGCATCCGCATCCGCTACGACGTCTACGACAGCCTGGAGACGCTGGAGGCCCGGCTGTCGGCCGGGCGGTCGGGCTTCGACATCATCGTGCCCACCAGCGAACCGACCTTCGCGCGGCTGGTGCGCGCCGGCGCGCTGCGCCCGCTCGACATGAGCCTGATCCCGAATGCGCGCCACCTTGACCCCGAACTGATGGCGCGGGTGGCGGCCGTCGATCCGGGCAACCGGCACGGCGTCATCTATCTCTGGGGCACGGTCGGGCTTGGCATCCGGCCTGATCGCATCCGCGCCCTCGCCCCCGATGCCGCCACCGACAGCCTCTCGCTGCTGCTCGATCCGGCCAATGCGCGGCGGCTTGCGCGCTGCGGCATCGCGGTGATGGACAGCGCGACCGATGTGCTGCCTTCGGTGCTGCGCTACCTCGGCCGCAATCCCGACAGCGGAGAGCAAGCCGACCTGCGCGCCGCGGAACAGGCGTTGCTCGCGATTCGGCCCTTCCTGCGCGCCATCCCCCCCTCCTCGGCCATCGTCGATGCTCTGGCAAACGGGGAGATTTGCCTCGCGCTCAGCTACTCGGGCGATGTGATCCAGGCCGCCTCCCGCGCGCGGGAGGCGAACCGCCCCTTCGAGATCCGCTACATCGCCCCGCGCGAGGGCGCGCAGCTCTGGTTCGACATGCTGGCCATCCCAGCCGATGCCCCGAACCCCGAGGCCGCGCACCGCTTCATCAACTTCCTGCTGCAGCCGGAGGTGATGGCCAACATCACGAACCATGTCCGCTACCCCTCGGCGGTGCCGGCCGCACGCGCGCTGCTCAGCCCCGATGTCGCCAACGACCCCTCGGTCTATCCCGATCCGGCGGCACTCGCGCAAGCCTTCGTCGCCGGCACCCCGCCGCCTGCGGTCGAACGCGCGCGCGCGCGGCTGTGGTCGCGTTTCAAGGGCGGGCGTTGATCCTCACGCTTGAGGGCATCAGCAAGCGCTTCGGCGCGCTGACCGCGCTTGCGGGACTCGATCTCGCGGTCGCGGAGGGGGAGTTCCTCGCCCTTCTCGGCGCCTCGGGATCGGGCAAATCGACGCTGCTGCGCATCGTCGCGGGCTTCGAGGAACCGGATGCCGGTCGCGTGCTGATTGCCGGGCGCGACATGGCCGGGCTGCCGCCGCGCCTGCGGCCCTGCGCGATGATGTTCCAGTCCTACGCTCTCTTTCCCCACATGAGCGTGCACGACAACATCGCCTATGGCCTGCGCCGCGCCGGGCAGTACGACCCGCGCCGGGTCGAAGAGCTGCTCGCGCTGGTTGGCCTCTCGGGGCTCGGCGCGCGGCGGCCGCAGCAGCTCTCGGGCGGGCAGCAGCAGCGCGTGGCCCTGGCCCGGGCGCTGGCGCGCCGCCCGCCGCTGCTGCTGCTCGATGAGCCGCTGGCGGCCCTCGATGCCGGGCTGCGCGCGGCCACGGGTGCCGAGCTGCGCCGCCTGCAGCGCGAGACGGGCACGAGCTTCGTCATGGTCACCCACGACCAGCAGGAGGCGCTCGCGCTGGCCGACCGCATCGCCATCCTGGAGGGCGGGCGGATCGCCCAGATCGGCCCGCCGCAGGAGGTCTACGCCCGCCCGGCGAGCCGCTTCGTGGCGGAGTTTCTGGGCGCGGCCAATATCCTCGCCACCCCCGCGGGGCCGGCCGCGCTGCGGCCCGAGAACATCCGCATCGACCCCGCCGGGGCCTGGCGCGCGCGCATCCTGGCCCGCAGCTTCCGCGGCGATGCCTGGGCGCTGGAATGCGCCCTGCCCGACGGACAGCGCCTGCGCGTGCTCCGCCCCGCCTGCGAGCCCGTGCCGGAGGAGGGAGCGGATGTCACCCTGGCCTGGGAGGAGGCGGCGCTGGTGCCGCTGCCCGCATGATCCGCGCGATGGCGGCGCTGTGGCTGGCCCTGCTGGTCGCCGCCCCGCTCGCGGTGATCGCAGCGATCAGCCTCGCCGTGCCCGATGAGGGGCTGCCCCCCTTCCGCCTCGGCGCCCCGCTCGCCGACAACGAGGCCTGGCCCCTGCTCGCCGCCGACGGCTTCTACGCCGCCGCCCTGCTGCGGTCGCTCCTGCTGGCGGCCGTCACCGCGGGCTGCTGCCTCCTGCTCTCCTACCCCATGGCGCTCGGCCTGTTGCGCCTGCCGGCGCGGCTGCGGCCCTGGGTGGTTGGGCTGATCCTGCTGCCTTTCGCGATCGGCTTCGTGCTGCGCATGGCCGCCTGGGTCGGGCTGTTGCGCGATTCGGGGCCGATCAACGCTGCCCTGCTGGCCCTTGGCCTGATCGCCGAGCCGCTGCCGCTGCTCTACGGCTGGAGCGGGCTTTTCCTCGGCATGGTCCATTCCTACCTCATCTTCGCGCTGCTGCCGCTCTATGCCGCGCTCTCGGCGCGTGATCCGCGGCTCGAGGAAGCGGCGGCCGATCTCGGCGCCTCTCCGGCCGTCGTCTTCTTCACCGTCACCCTGCCGGCCAGCGCCGCGGCCGCCGGTGCTGCCTTCCTGCTCGTCTTCATCCCCGCCGCCGGGGAGTTCGTGGTGCCCGAACTTCTCGGCCCGCCGGAGGCGCTGCTTGCGGGGCGTGCCATCTGGCTCGAGTTCTTCCAGAGCCGGGACTGGCCGCTCGCCGCCGCCGCCTCCCTCGCCCTGCTGTTGGTGCTGGTCGGGCCGATCCTGCTCTGGCAGCGGCTGGGGCGGGCGCCATGAGCCGGCTCATCCTCGCGCTCGGGCTGCTCTTCCTGTGGGCGCCGGTTCTGCTCATGGTCGTCTTCGCCTTCAGCGATGCCCGGCAGCCCTTCGTCTGGGGCGGTTTTTCGCTGCGCTGGTTCGCCGCGCTCGCGGCCAATCAGAGGCTGCAGGAAGCGGCCCTGCTCTCGGTCGGCATCGCTGCCGGTGCGGCCGCGCTGGCCACCCTGGTCGGGCTCGCCATCGGCTGGGTGCTCGCCCGCCACGGCCGCTTCGCCGGCCGCCCGGCCTTCGGCGTGCTGGCGGCCGCACCGCTCGTGCTGCCCGAGGTGGTGACCGGCCTCGGCCTGCTCTTCCTCTTCGTGCTGATGGAACGCCATCTCGGCTGGCCGGAGGGGCGCAGCGCCCTCACCATCCTGCTTGCCCATGCGAGCCTCGGGGCGGCCTATGTCGCGGTGGTGGTGCAGGCGCGCCTCGCCTCGCTCGGCCGGGTGCTCGAGGATGCGGCGGCCGATCTCGGCGCGGGGCCGGCCACCGTCTTCCGCACCATCACGCTCCCGCTGCTCGCCCCCGCGCTCGCGGCGGGCTTTGCGCTCGCCTTCCTGCTCTCGCTCGATGATGTGGTGCTGGCGAGCTTCACCGGCGGGCCCGGGGCCACCACGCTGCCGGTGCTGCTGTTCAGCCAGCTCCGCCTCGGCCCGACGCCGGAGGCCCACGCCCTGGCCACGCTGATGCTGGCGGCGCTGGCGCTGATCGGGGCGGGCGTGCTCTGGCTGGCCGGGCGGCGCAGCGGCGCCCTCCCGCTGTTGCCGGCTGATGATCCACCGCAACATGGCCGTTACACGGGCGATGCTATGCTGCGCCCGACATGCGACGCATCCTGATCGCCCTCTTGCTGCTCGCCGCCCTGGGCGGCGGTCTCTGGTATTGGCAAGGTCTGCCCGGCCTGGCCCGGGCCGAGGGCAGCGGGCTCAGGCTGCGCACGGCGGAGGTCGACCGCGGGCCGATCACCGCCGTCGTCTCGGCCACCGGCACGGTCAATCCGGTGACCAGCGTGGTGGTGGGCAGCCAGCTCTCCGGCCAGGTGCGGGAGATCTTCGCCGACTACAACAGCCGGGTCTCGGCCCAGCAGCCGCTCGCCCGCCTCGATACCCAGCAGCTGGAGGCCGCACGCGCTGCAGCGGAGGCCGACCTGCGCGCGGCCGAGGCGGCGGTGCTGGTCGCGCGCGCCGCCGCCGATCGCGCCGCCGCCGCTGCCGAACAGGCGCGCGCCCGGCTGGCCGCCGCCGAGGCCGCGGTTGTTGCCGCCCGCGCGCAGTGGCGGGATGCCGAGTTCGAGGCCCGCCGCACCGAGGAGCTGCGCCGCAGCGGGGTGGGGGCGGTGCGCGATGCGGCACGCGCCGGCTTCGCGCTCGAGTCGATGCGTGCCCGGCTGCTCGGGGCCGAGGCCGAGGCCGCCCAAGCCGCTGCCCAGCTGGCCAGCGCCGAGGCAGCCGCCCGCCTGGCCCTGGCCCAGGTGCAGAGCGCCGAGGCCACCGCCGCCCAGCGCGCGGCGCAGCTGCGCCAGGTCGAGGTCAATCTGAGCTTCGCCACCATCCGCAGCCCGATCGATGGCATCGTCATCTCGCGCAGCGTGGATATCGGCCAGACCGTGGCGGCCAGCCTGCAGGCCCCGGTCCTGTTCACCATCGCCGCCAATCTCGACGAGATGGAGGTCTGGGTGACGGTCGATGAGAGCGACATCGGCCGCATCCGCCCGGGCCAGAACGCGAGCTTCACCGTCGCGGCCCATCCCAATGTGACCTTGACCGGGCGGGTGAAGGAGGTCCGCCTGGCGGCGACGACGGTCAATAATGTCGTCACCTATACCGTGGTCGTCTCGGCCCCCAATGCGGGAGGCCGCATGCTGCCCGGCATGACCGCGACCATGCGCATCATCACCGATGAGCGGCGAGACGTGCTGCGCGTGCCCAATGCCGCGCTGCGCTGGCGCCCGCCCGGCGCCGCGGGGGATGCGGCCTCCCCGGCGGCAAGCCCGCTCGATGCCGCACTCGCCGCCCTGCCGGACCTGAGCCCGGCGCAACGGCAGGAGATCGAAGCGGCGCGCGCCGAGCTGCGCGAGCGTCTGGCCGCCCTGCCCCAGGATGCCGAGGCGCGGCGCCAAGCCGCACAGGCGGCACGCCAGCGCATGTTCAGCCGGATCAATGCCGTGCTGACGCCGGAACAGCGCGCCCGCCTGGCCGCCCAGCGCGGAGCACGCGGGAGCGAGGCCGGCACGCCCGGCACCGTCTATGTGCTGGACGGCCCCACGCCGCGGGCAGTGCCGGTGCGCATCGGCCTCACCGATGGCAGCGTGACCGAGATCATCAGCGGCGAGCTCGAGGAAGGGATGCGGGTCGTGGTCGGCACCGAACGCAGCGTAGCCCCCGCCCGGGCCAGCGTGCCCATGCCGCGGCTGTTCTGAGCATGGCCGCGCTGATCGAGACCGAGGATCTCTGCCGCCACTACCGTTCGGGGGCGGAGATGGTCCGCGCGCTCGACGGCGTCGATCTGCGGATCGAGGCGGGCAGTTTCGTCGCCGCCATGGGCCCCTCGGGGTCGGGGAAATCGACCTTCCTCCATATCGTGGGCTGCCTCGACCGGCCGACGCGGGGGCGCTACCGCCTCGCCGGGGAGGATCTGGCCCAGGCATCGGTCGATCATCTGGCGCGCATCCGCAGCCGCCGCATCGGCTTCGTCTTCCAGTCCTTCCACCTGCTGCCGCGGGCGGATGCGCTGACCAATGTCGAACTGCCAATGATCTATGCCGGGCTGCCCAGGCGGATCCGGCGCGAACGGGCGGCGCTCGCGCTCGAGAAGGTCGGGCTTGGCCATCGCATGGGGCATCGGCCGAATGAGCTCTCGGGCGGGCAGCAGCAGCGCGTGGCGATCGCACGCGCCATCGTCAACGGCCCCGATCTGCTGCTGGCCGATGAGCCGACGGGGGCGCTCGATACCCGCACCGGAGAGGAGATCATGGCGCTGTTCCAGGCGCTGCATCGCGCCGGCACCACCATCCTGCTGGTCACGCATGAGCCTGAGATCGCGGCCTACGCCTCCCGCCTCATCCGCTTCCGCGACGGGCGGGTGATCGAGGACCGCGTGCAGGAGCCGCGCCGGGCGGTTGAGGTGGCGCCATGAATGTGCTGGCCCGCCCGCCCGCCGCGGCCGGGGAAGAGCGGACAGTCACCCCGCTGCCGCCGCTGCCGCACGGGCAGGGTGGGCTCAGCCTGCCCGAGGCGCTGGCCGCCGCCCTCGCCTCGCTGGCGGCCAACAAGCTGCGCGCGGCGCTGACCTCGCTTGGCATCTTCATCGGGATCGCGGCGGTGATCGCCACCGTCGCCGTGGGTGCCGGAGCGCGGGAGAGGGTGCTCGCCTCCATCCAGTCTCTCGGCGCCAATCTCTTGCTGGTCTGGGGAGGCAATGTCCGGATGGGGGGTGTCTCGCTCGGCGCCGGGCAGCGGCCGAACCTGAGCTGGGACGATGCCCAGGCGATCCCGCGCGAGATTCCGGCCGTGGCCATGGCCGCGGGCGTGGTCCGCCAGCAGCAGCAGACGGTCTATGGCAACCAGAACTGGTCGACCACGGTCACCGCAACCGACCCCGACTGGTTTGCCATCCACGAATGGTCGCTGACCGAGGGCCGCTTCTTCACGGCGGAGGAAGCAGCGGCCGGCCGCAAGGTGGTGGTGATCGGCGCCACCGTGGCCGAGAACCTCTTCGGCGACGAAAGCCCGATCGGGCGGGAGATCCGCATCCGCGCCACGCCTTTCGAGGTGATCGGCCTGCTGGCGCGCAAGGGGCAGAACCCGATGGGGCAGGACCAGGACGATACCGTGGTCATGCCCTACTGGACGGCGCGGCGGTCGGTGATGGGCGCACCGCGCGCCTTCGCCCGCGCGGTCTCGACCATCAGCGTCAAGGTCCATGACGGGGAGTCGATGCGGGAGGTGGAAGAACAGCTCCGGCAGTTCTTCCGCCAGCGCCACCGGGTCGCCGCGAATGAGCCGGATACCGTCTCGATCCGCAACCTCTCGGAGGTGGCGGCCACCATGGACGGGGCGGCGCGCACCATGTCGCTGCTGCTCGCCGGGGCGGCCGCGATCTCCCTGCTGGTGGGCGGGATCGGGGTGATGAACATCATGCTGGTCAGCGTCACCGAACGCACGCGCGAGATCGGGCTGCGGCTTGCCGTCGGGGCCCGGCCGAGGGATATCCTGCGCCAGTTCCTGCTGGAGGCGGTGCTGCTCGCGCTGTTCGGCGGCCTGGCCGGGATCCTGGCCGGCATCGCCGCCTCCCACGCGATAGCCGCCTTCGCCGGCTGGCCCACGGTGATCCCGCCGCAGGCTATCCTGATCGCGGTCGCCACCTCGGTGCTGACCGGGCTGTTCTTCGGCTACTACCCGGCGCGCAAGGCCGCCCACCTCGACCCCATCGCGGCGCTGCGGCACGAATAGACAGCCTCGGGCTCGCCGCGCGGGGCCGCGGCGCAGGGCGCGGGCTGCTGGCCTGCACCGGCCGGGGCAGCCAGACCCGGCTGGCGGGGCGGGTTGCGCAGCGCCGGTCCGCTCCGCCCCACCGCCGCGGGCCAGCCCAGCCTGCCGCCGGGCGCGCAGCAGCCTGCCCTGCCCGCGAGGCAAAGACCGGCCCCGGCCGCCTGCTGCCGGCGGCCAGCGGCTAGAGGAAGCTCAGCGGATCGACATCGACCTGGACCCGCACCGCGGCAGGGATCGCCACGCGGCCAAGCCAGGCGCGCAGCAGCGGCTGCACGGCGATGCCGCGTTCGGCCTTGAGCAACAGGCGGTGGCGGTGGCGGCCGCGCAGCATGGCAAGCGGTGCCGGCGCGGGCCCCAGCACCGTCACGCCGGCCGCCTCGGGTGCGGCCAGGGCCAGATCACGGGCGGTGCGGGCGGCGGCGAGCGGATCCTCGCTGCTGACGATCAGCGCGGCCAGCCGGCCATAGGGCGGCCAATGGCCGGGGGCGCGCTGCGCCTTCTCAGCCGCCAGGAACCCCGCCAGGTCATGCGCGGCCAGGGCCTGCATCACCGGATGGTCGGGCTGAAAGCTCTGCACCAGCACCCGCCCCGGCGCGGCTTCCCGCCCCGCCCGGCCGGCCACCTGATGGAGCAGCTGCATGGTCCGCTCCGCAGCGCGCAGATCGCCCCCGCCGAGGCCGAGATCGGCATCGACCACCCCGACCAGGGTGAGCTGCGGGAAATGCCAGCCCTTGGCCATGACCTGGGTGCCGATCAGCAGATCGACCTCGCGCGCGGCGATGCGCCGGGCTGCCTCGGCCGCGGCGGTGGGGCCGGCCAGCGTGTCGGAGGCCATGACGAGCCGCCGGGCTTCCGGAAAGAGGGCGGCCGCCTCCTCCTGCACGCGCTCCACCCCCGGTCCGATCGGCGTCAGGCTCGCCTCCGCCCCGCAGGCCGGGCAGGCGGGCGGGATCGCTTCGGCATGGCCGCAGTGATGGCAGAGCAGCCGCCGCTGGGCGCGGTGTTCGACGAGCCAGGCGGTGCAGTTCGGGCACTGCATGCGGTGGCCGCAGGCGCGGCAGAGGGTCAGCGGCGCATAGCCCCGCCGGTTGAGGAAGAGCATCGCCTGCTCGCCGCGCGCCAGGGTCTCGCGCACCGCCTCGATCAGCGGCGGGGAGAGGAAGCGGCCGCGTTCCGGCGGATCGCGGCGCAGGTCGATCAGCCGCACCTCCGGCAGGCGGGCCCCGCCGTGCCGGTCGGGCAGATCGAGCAGCCGGTAGCGCCCGGCCTCGGCGTTGACGATCGATTCCAGGCTCGGCGTGGCGCTGACCAGCACGCAGGCCGCGGCCGAGAGCCGCGCGCGCACCACGGCCATGTCGCGGGCGTGATAGATCACGCCCTCCTCCTGCTTGAAGGCGCTCTCGTGCTCCTCATCGACCACGATCAGGCCGAGGTCGGGGAAGGGCAGAAAGAGCGCGCTGCGCGCCCCGACCAGGGCGGGCACCCGGCCGGCCGCCACCGCCCGCCAGGTCTCGCGCCGCCGCGCCGGCGAGAGTTCGCTGTGCCAGACCGCGGGGGGGCAGCCGAAGCGCGCGGCGAAGCGCTCGAGCCACTGGGCGGAGAGGGCGATCTCAGGCAGCAGGACCAGGGCCTGCCGCCCCTGGCGGAGGCATTCGGCCAAGGCATCGAGATAGACCTCGGTCTTGCCGCTGCCGGTCACGCCGCGCAGCAGAGTGACCGAGAAGTCACGCCTGGCCACGGCCGCGCGCAACGCCGCTGCCGCCTCGGCCTGGGCCGGGGAGAGGATCGGGCCCGGATGCTGCGGATCGGGGCTCGCCGGATCGCTCTCGGCCGGCAGGGGCACCGGGACCAGCAGCCCATCGCGGGCCATGGCGCGCAGCAGCCCGGGCGAGACGGCGGCCGCCTCCACCAGGCTCTCCGCCGAGAGGGCACCCCCCCCGGCCAGCCGGGCCAGGACGCGCCGGCGCGCCGCGCTGAGGCGCGCACCCTCCGCTGCCGCAGGGGCGGCCTGCCAGCCGAGGCGCGGGCGCGGCGCCTCCAGCGCGGCAGGGACGCTCATCGCCATGCGCAGCACCGCCCCGGGAGGGCTCAGGGTATAGGCCGCCACCCAGTCGATGAAGCGGCGCAGCGCGGCCGGCATCGGCGGGGCCGGCAGGACCGCCGCCACCGGCCGCAGGCGGGAGAGGGGCAGGGGGGAGGCGGCCTCCGCCTGCTCGGGCGGGTCCCAGACCACGCCGATCGCGCTGCGGCTGCCGATCGGCACCTCGACGAAGCTGCCGGGCCGCGCCTCGAGATGCCCGGGCAGAAGATAGTCGTAGGCGCCTGACAGCGGCAATGGTAACAGGACCTGGACAACTGTGCGGGAGGTCGCGTCTGCGATCTTCACCGTGGGGGCGGGCATGGGCTACCGTCTTGCGCGGGATCAGTGATGCCCATAGCACGTGGCCGGCCCGGCGGGCGGGCCACTCCGGAAGGCGAAGCTGAGCCATGAAATTCTTTGTCGACACCGCCGACGTGTCGGACATCCGCGCCCTGGCCGAGACCGGCCTGCTCGACGGTGTGACCACCAACCCGAGCCTGATCGCGAAATCGGGCCGGCGCTTGGCCGATGTGATCGCCGAAATCTGTGCGATCACCCCCGGCCCCGTCTCGGCCGAGGTGACGGCGACCGACCGCGAGACCATGCTGCGCGAGGGGCAATATCTGCGCAGCATTGCTCCGAATGTCGCGGTCAAGGTGCCGCTGACCGAAGCCGGTCTTGCGGTCTGCCGGGCGCTGGCGGCCGAGGGGACCAAGGTGAATGTGACGCTCTGCTTCTCCGCCACCCAGGCGCTGCTTGCGGCCAAGGCCGGGGCGGCCTTCATCTCGCCCTTCGTTGGCCGGCTCGACGACATCAGCCAGGATGGCATGGCGCTGATCGCCGATACGGTCCAGATCTATCGCAACTACGGTTTCCCGACCGAGGTGCTGGTCGCCTCGGTGCGCCATCCGATGCATGTGCTGGCCGCGGCCAAGCTCGGCGCGCATATCGCGACGCTGCCGCCGGCCACCCTGCGCGCCCTCTTCCGCCACCCGCTGACCGACCGCGGGCTGGAAGCCTTCCTGGCCGACTGGGCCAAAACCGGGCAGAGCATTCTGTGAAGACGCCGCGCAACAGCACCCTCTCGCGCAGCGGCATCACCGCCGCCCAGGTTGAGGAGTATCTGCGCGCGCATCCCGACTTCCTCGCCCAGCGGCCGGAGCTCTACCTCGTGCTCGAACCGCCGCAGCGGGTGCATGGCGATCGCATGGCTGATCACATGGCCGCCATGCTGGCCGCGGCGCGCGTGCATCTGCGCGAGGCCGAGGCGGAGGGCCAGGCGGCCCGCGGCCGCGCCCAGGGCTTCGCGGACCGGGCCGCCCTCGCCGTGCTCGCGCTGTTGCGCGCCCCGGATGTGCTGGAATGCGTGACCCAGGAATGGCCGCAGATCCTGGGCGTGCGCTGCTGCCATATCGGCTGCGAGGCCACCCAGCGCCGCTATGTCCACCGCCTGCCCGCCGGCACGGTGGCCGACCTCCTGCCGCCCGGGCGCGATGCGGTGATCCGCCTCACCCCGATCCAACTCCCCCTTCTGCACCGGGAATCGGCCCCTCACATCGTGCGGGATGCCCTGGCGCGCATCCCGGCACCGGGGGGGCAGCCCATGCTGCTGGCCATCGGCGCCGCCTCGGCCGAGGAACTGCCGACCGGGGCGGTGGAGAGCGTGCTCTTCCTCGGCCGGGCGGTGGGGGCGGCGCTGGCCCGCTGAGCGGTGCCGCGGCAGCCGACAGCCGAGGGCGAGGCGGCGGCAAGGCCCGGCCAGGGCATCGCGGCCGGCCTTGAGCAGGCGGTCGGCGCCTTCCTCTCCTGGCTGCGCGAGGAGCGCCGTGCGCGCCCGCGCACCTGCGCCGCCTATGCACGGGATCTGCGCGATTTCCTCGGCTTCCTGACCCGATACCGGGGCAAGGAGCCGGATCTTGCGGACTTGGCTGCGCTGGGGCCGGCCGACCTCCGCGCCTTTCTCGCCGCCCGCGCAGCGGCGGGGGCAGGGCCGGCGACGCGGGCGCGCCAGCTCTCGGCGGTCCGCGGGTGGCTGCGCTTCCTGGCCCGCCGCCATGGTCTGCCCGCCCCGGCCCTGGCCGGTCTGCGCGGACCGCAGCCGCCGCGGCCGGTGCCGCGCGCCCTCACGCCTGAGGAAGCCCGGCAAGTGACCCGGCAGGTGGGTGAGGTCCACGCCAACCCCCGCGCCGTCGCCCCGGCCTTCCAGGCGGCGCGCGATGTCGCGCTCTTCACCTTGCTCTACGGCTGCGGCCTGCGGTTGGGAGAGGCGCTGGCACTCGACGTCCGCGACGCCCCCCTGCCGGGGCAGGAGGCGCCGCTGCGCATCATCGGCAAGGGCGGGCGCAGCCGCATCGTGCCCGTGCTGCCGGCGGTGCGCCAGGCGATGGCGGCTTGGCTGGCGCAGCGGCCGGGAGCACGGCCGGAGGAGCCGCTCTTCATCGGCGCCCGCGGCCGCCGGCTCGATCCGGCGGTGGCGCAGCGCACCCTGCGGCACTATCGCCGACTGGCCGGCCTGCCGGAGCATGCGACGCCGCATGCGCTGCGCCATTCCTTCGCCACCCATCTGCTGGGGGGGGGCGCGGATCTGCGCGCCATCCAGGAGCTGCTGGGCCATGCCAGCCTCTCCACCACCCAGCGCTATACGGCGGTGGATGCGGCTGCCCTGCTCGCCACCTGGCGGCGGGCCCATCCGCGGGCCGATTGAAGGCCGCTGGCAGGCAGGCGCCGTGCCCTCAGCGCATCGCTCGCCCCGGCGGGGGCCGAATGGCGGCGGGCGGACCGCCGGCAGCCACACCCCGCGCAGGCCGGGGCGCGCCGATCCGCCGGCGCAGAGACCAGCGCGGCGGAAGGCAGGGGCCCGGCCTTGAGCCGGCTTAGGCCCCAGCTGGCGCGGGGCCCGGCCCGATGCGGTCGCCCCCCCGGAGAGCCCGACCGGGTCGGGGCCCCGGCCACGCCATTGACGCCGCCCCCCCGCCCCGCCACCTGCGCCGCGTGGAACCGCTGGCCCTCTACCTCCACTGGCCCTTCTGCACCGCCAAGTGCCCCTATTGCGATTTCAACTCCCATGTGCGGGAAGGCGGCATCGACCATGCGCGCTTCACCGCCGCGCTGCGCCGCGAACTGGCGCAGGAGGCGGCACGACTGGGGCGGCGGGTGCTCTCCTCCATCTTCTTCGGCGGCGGCACGCCCTCCCTGATGCGGCCCGAGGATGTGGCGGCGCTGATCGCAGATGCCCTGCGCCTGTTCGATCCCGCCCCCGACCTCGAGATCACGCTGGAGGCCAACCCGACCAGCGTCGAGGCGGCCAAGCTCGCGGCCTTCCGCCAGGCGGGGGTCAATCGCCTCTCTCTGGGCGTGCAGGCGCTCGAGGATCGGGCGCTGCGCTTCCTCGGCCGGCGGCACGATGCCCGGCAGGCCGTGGCGGCGCTCGAGCAGGCACGCGCTCTCTTCCCCCGCCTCTCCTTCGACCTGATCTATGCCCGGCCCGGACAGGAGGAGGCCGCTTGGCGCGCCGAGCTCCGGCAGGCCCTGCAGCTCGCCGCCGATCACCTCTCCCTCTATCAGCTGACGATCGAACCCGGCACGCGTTTCGCGGCCGAATACGCCCGCGGCGCCTTCGCCCTTCCCGGGCCGGAGGAGGCCGCCCGGCTCTATGCCGCCACGGCCGAAGAAGCCGCGCGCTTCGGTCTTCACCCCTATGAGGTCTCGAACTACGCCCGGCCGGGGGCGGAGAGCCGGCACAACCTCACCTACTGGCGCTATGGCGACTATCTCGGCATCGGGCCCGGCGCGCATCAGCGGCTGTTGATCGGCGGGCGGATGCTGGCCGCGCGCCGCCATCGCGCGCCCGAGGAATGGGCCGCCCGCGTCGAACGGGACGGCCATGGCCTGGTCGAGGAGATCGCCCTCACCCCGCTCGAGCGGGGGCGGGAGGCGATGTTGATGGGGCTGCGCCTCGCCGAGGGGGTGGATCCGGCACGGATCGAGGCGCGGGCCGGCCTCGCCTTCGCCCAACTGGTCGACCCCGTCATGCTCTCCGCCTGCCTGGAGGAGGGCTACCTCGCCTGGGTCGATGGGCGCCTGGTTGCCACCGCGGAGGGGCGGCTGCGCCTGGATGCCCTGCTGCCGGTCCTGCTGCGCTGAGGCGGGCGTCAGACCCCGCCTCGGAGCGCGCGGCCGGCCGCCCGGGCTTTGACGGAAGCCGGGTTTTCCGCCAGATTGCGGTGCTTCCCGCCGGGGCGCGCCACCTGCCCGTCAGGGCGGGAGCTGCGCGAGAGGAAGCCCGCCGTGATTGCCGCACTGATGCCCACCTATAACCGTGCCGACCTCGCCTTCGAGCGGGGCGAAGGCGCCTGGGTGTGGAGCACCGACGGCCGACGTTTCCTCGACTTCGGCAGCGGCATCGCGACCTCCGCCCTCGGCCACGCCCATCCGCATCTGGTCCGCGCCATCGCCGAACAGGCCGCACGGGTGATGCATGTCTCGAACCTCTACCGCATCCCCGAAGCCGAGCGCCTGGCCGAACGCCATGTCGCCGCCTCCTTCGCGGACTCGGTCTTCTTCTGCAACTCGGGGGCCGAGGCGAATGAGGGCATGGTCAAGGCGGTGCGCAAATACCATGCCGAGACGGGGCATCCCGAGCGCTACCGCATGATCTGCTTCGAGGGCGCCTTCCACGGCCGCACCCTCGCCATGCTCGCCGCCACCGGCAATGCCAAATACCTCGCCGGTTTCGGCCCGCGCGTGGATGGC
>JANWYF010000060.1 GCA_025057055.1 Rhodovarius sp.
GGCGAAGAGGTCGGGCGTGACCTTGTTGACCATCGCATCGGTGCTCTGGGCCGAGAGCACCACCGCCACCAGCAGGCTGAAGGGATCGTGGTAGTGCAGTTCGGTGCGCGGTGCGGGGTTGGCAGCGGCCAGGGCGCGCAGAAAGGCCTCGGCCTGGCGGCGGGTCATCGGCCGGGCGCGCCTTTCCGCGGCAGATCGGCGCGGCGCGGTGGGGCTTGTGCGGGGCTTGGGCTGCGGCATGGTGGAGCCATGGCCGATAGCCCGCCCGCCCCCGCCTTTGAAGCGCTGATGCGCCCGCGGCAGGCGCTCGACCGACGCGGGCTGCGGGTGGTGGCGGCGGTGTTGGGGGCGGGCTTTGGCACCTCCGCGCTGCTCTTCACTGTCCTCGGCGCCTGGCCGGTCCTCGGCTTTGTGGGGCTCGAGGCGTTGCTGGTCGCCGGGCTCTTCACCCTCTACCGCCGGGCCGGGGCGCGGGCCTTCGAGCGCATCCGGCTGGAGGGCGGCCAGATCCTGGTCGAGCAGGCCGACCATCGCGGCCGGCTGCGCCGCCTGCTGCTCGATGCCTACTGGGCGCGGGTGCGGATCGAGGAAGGGCCGCAGCCCCGCCTGTTCCTGGCCAGCCGGGGAGAGGAGGCGGAGATCGGCCTCTTCCTGGGCGAGGAGGAGCGTCGTGCCCTCGCCGAGGCGCTTCAGGAGGCGCTCTACCGCGCGCGCCACCCGCTGTTCGACAATCCGGTGCTGCGCTGAGGGGAGGGGGGGCGGATCCGCTGCCCGGCCCTGGCACCGCGCAGCCCCTGCGGCTGGGCCGCGCCAAGCGCCTCCCGCGCCCCTGCTGGCTCGGATGCAGGCTTCGGGGCCTGCCGCCGGATCGGCGCGCGGGGGCCGTCAGGAGCGAGGGGATGCCATCGCGCAGCCGCCGCCCCGCCCCGCCGCAGGGCCGGCCCCGCGGTCAGAGCGCTCTGGCCGCCTCCAGCACCTGGGCGGCATGGGTCTCGGGCTTGACCTTGCGCCAGACCTGCCGGATCCGCCCATCCGCCCCGACCAGGAAGGAGCTCCGCTCCATCCCCATATAGGTCTTGCCGTACATGGATTTCTGGACCCAGACGCCATAGGCCTCGGCCACCTTGTGGTCGACATCCGAGGCCAGCGGGAATGCGAGCCCGTATTTCTTGGCGAATTTCTCGATCGGCCCCATCGGATCGGGCGAGATGCCGATCACCGTCAGCCCAAGCTTGCCGAGCTCGGGCAGCGCCTCCTGCATGCCGCAGGCTTGCTTCGTGCAGCCTGGCGTATCCGCCTTGGGGTAGAAGTAGAGCAGATAGGGCTTGCCCTTCAGCGCCTCGCTGCTCACCGTCCGCCCGCCGCTGGCGGGCAGGCTGAAGGCGGGCGCCAGATCGCCAGGTTGGGGGCCGGTTCCGCTCATGCTCGCTCTCCTGCTCTCCGCTGCTCGAGGGGTGCTGCGGCCTCTGCGCTGCCGCTGCCCCCGGGCGCTGCCCGACCCGCGGCGGGCGCAGCGCCGGGGGCCACCTCCGCCCCCTCGGGATCGCCCAGATGGCGGCAGAAGGCGGCGCGCACCATCTCTGCATGGCGCTCGATCTGTGCCCGCAGCGCGGCAGCGTCAACCGGCGGCGTGCCGAGCACCTGGCCGGCCCCGCGCAGCAGCGCTGCCTCCGCCGAACGAGAGGGGGCGGCCTCCCGCACCCCGGCCACCATCAGCCGGCGCAGGCCGAGCAGCGTGCGCCAGAGCGCCTCGGCGCGCAGCAGCTCCTCGGCCTCCGGCAACAGCCCGGCCCGGCCGAGGGCGGCCAGCATCCCACGCGTGCTGCCGGCCAGCAGCCCGGGCTGCCGGGCGGCATGTTCGAGGACCAGGGCCTGGGCGATGAACTCCACCTCGATCAGCCCGCCGCGCATGGCCTTGAGGTCCCAGGGCCCCTCGGGCGGCAGGTCGCGCAGCATGCGCGCGCGCATGGCCCGCGCATCGGCCAGCACCCGCCCCGGCTCGGTCGGGCGCAACAGCGCCGTGCGCACCGCCGCCGCCACCTGCCGGCGGAAGGCGGGCGGGCCGGCCACCACCCGCGCGCGGGTCAGCGCCATGCGCTCCCAGGTCCAGCTCTCTTGCGCGTGGTAGCGGCGGAAACTCTCGATATGGGTGGCAAAGGGCCCCTTGTTGCCGGAGGGCCGCAGCCGCATGTCGACCTGAAACAGCCGCCCCTCCGCCCCCGGGGCGGACAATGCGGCCACGACCTGATGGGCCAGCCGGATGAAGTATTCCGACGGGGCGAGGGATTTCACGCCCCCTCGGCTGGCCTCGGCCCCCTCGGCATGGCCGTAGAGGAGGACCATGTCGAGGTCGGAGGCCGGCAGCATCTCGCGCCCGCCGAGCTTGCCAAGCGCGAGGATCGCCATCGCCCCGCCCGGGATGCGGCCGTAGCGGGCGGCGAAATCGGCGGCAATCCGGGGCAGCAGCGCGCCGATCAGCTCATCGGCCAGGTCGCTGCGCAGCAGGCCTGCCTCATCGGCCGACAGCCGCCCCTCGAGCATCGCCGCATCGATGTCAAAGCGCCGTTCGGTCGCCAGCCGCCGCGCCGCATCCAGCGCCTCCTCGAGGTGCCGCGCCTCCCGGATGCGGGCGGCAATCGGCAGCGGCGCGCGCGGATCGGCCGAGAGCAGCCCCTCGAAAGCGGCCGGGCTGTTGGCGAGGTGATCGGCCAGATAGGGCGCCGCGCCGAGGATATTGGCCACGCGCTTGAGCAGGCCGGGGTTGCGCTCGAACAGCGAGAGCAGCAGCACCCCGGTGGAGATGCGCGAGAGCATCGCATCGAAGCGGGCGAGCACCTGGTCCGGTTCGGCCTCGGCCGCGAAACAGGCCAGCAGCTTGGGCAGCAGCCGCTGCAGCAGGGCGCGCGCCCGTTCGCTGCGCGTGCCGCGCACCCGCCCCTGCTGCCAGCCGCGGATGAGCGAGAGCGCCGAGGCCGGCTCGCGAAAGCCCATGGCGGAGAGGCGGGCCAGCGCCTCCGGGCTGTCCTCGATCCCGATCGGGGCCGCGGGCTCCGCCTCCGCCTCTCGCCCGCCGCCGATGCCTTCAAAAATGCGCGTATAGTGCGACTCGACCGCCGCGAGCAGGCCGAGCAGACGGGCCGCGAAGGCCTCGGTATCGGCAAAGCCCAGGAAGCTTGCGACGCGCGCCAGCCCCGGCCCATCCTCGGGCAGACGATGGGTCTGGCGGTCCTCGATCATCTGCAGCCGGTGTTCGAGCGTGCGCAGGAACACATAGGCTTCCGACAGCTCGGCCTGCGCCCGGCGGTCCAGCTTGCCGGCCGCGGTCAGGGCGGCCAGCGCGCCGAGCGTGGTCGGATCGCGCAGCGCCGGGTCGCGCCCGCCCCAGATCAGCTGCAGGGCCTGGGTGGTGAATTCCACCTCCCGTATCCCGCCGCGGCCGAGCTTCACGTCATGCCCGGCCACCGCGATGCGCTCCCCGGCCCCGCGCGCCGCCTTGTGTTCGTGGATCTGGCGCTTGATCGAGTGGATATCGGCCAGTGCGGCGAAATCGAGGTGCCGGCGCCAGGTGAAGGGGCGGATCTCGCGCAGGAAGGCCTCTCCGGCGGCGATGTCGCCCGCCACCGGCCGCGCCTTGATGAAGGCCGCACGCTCCCAGGTCGCACCCAGGCTCTCGTAATAGGCGATGGCGGTGCCGATATGCACCGCAATCGGCGTGGCGGCCGGATCCGGGCGCAGCCTGAGGTCGGTGCGGAAGACATAGCCCTCGGCGGTGCGCTCCTCGAGCAGGCGCACGAGTTCGCGCGCGATGCGCACGTAGATCCCCTGGGCTTCCGAGGGGTCCTGCGCCGCCGCGGGGTCGAAGAGCAGGATCAGGTCGATGTCCGAGGAGTAGTTGAGCTCCCGCGCGCCGAGCTTGCCCATGCCGAGCACGATCAGCCCGCAGCCCCGCCCCGCCCGTGCCGCGCCGCGCTTGAGCTCGCCGCGCGCCAC
>JANWYF010000162.1 GCA_025057055.1 Rhodovarius sp.
GCCGCCGGGCGGGCGCGCCCCCCCCCGGCCCCAGGCCGGGTGGGGGAGGGGCGCATCGCCTTGTTTCGGCCGGGCGCCATGGCGCCGGAACAGGCAGCCGCGCGGAAGGATCCGCGGGTCAGGACCGCTCCCCTGCCCCGAGAGGCCTTCACCGCGTAGCACCTCTCCGCCCTGCCGGAGGGCCGCGGCCGGCGCCCGGCCGCACGCGGTCGCCCGCTGTTGTGATCCGCTCCCACCCATCCGAAGGCGGCGGCGCGCGGTGATCCTGCCGCTCACCCCGCATGCAGCGGCGGCTTGGGCGGCAGCCATTCCATCAAGCGGTGCACCAGCCCCTGCGGCAGCGCCCCCGCCAGCCGGGCCAGGGCGTAGAGCGGCCAGGGAAAGACGATCCGACGCCGCCCCGCGGCCAGCCCGGCCAGGATCCGCTGCGCTGCCTCCTCGGGCGTCATCAGCCAGGGCATGGGGAAGGGGTTGCGCGCGGTCATCGGCGTGCGGACGAAGCCCGGGCAGATCGCATGCAGCCGGATGCCGCGGCGGCGTTCGGTCGCATCCCGGGCTTCGGCCCAGCGCTGCAGCGCGGCCTTGCTCGCGCAATAGGCGGGCGCGGAAGGTGCAGCGATGAAGGCGGCGAGGGAGGAGACGACCGCCACCCGCCCGCGCCAGCCATCGCGCCCCGGCGGCTGCGCCGCCATGACGGCGATGGCAGGCAGGACGGTGTTGAGCGCGCCGGTCAGATTGGTCTCGAACACGGTGCGCGCATCGGCCGGGCTTTCGCAGCCATGGCCGGTGCCCGCCCCCACCCCGGCATTGGCCACCACCAGATCGAGCCGCCCCGCGCCGCCGATCCACTCCGCCATGGCAGAGGCATCCCGGACATCGATCCGGGCCGGATAGGCCGCGGCCCCGAGGCTGCGGCAGCGCTCCGCCACGGACGCAAGCCGCCCGGCATCCCGCCCGCCCAGATGCAGCACCACGCCGGGTCCGGCAGAGGCCTGGGCCAAGGCAGCCCCGATGCCCGAGGAAGCGCCGGTGATCAGCACATGGGCGAAGCGGCGGCTCATTCGGCCAGCGCGCCGTCGCGCCCGGTGAGCAGCGCGCGCGCCTCGGGCGGGATCGGGATCGGACGGCCGGTCGCATTGTCGACGCAGACGACCACCGCGCGACAGGCGAAGACCTGCTGTTCGCCCCGCCAGACCGCGTAGTCATGCACGAAGCTGCTGCGCCGCAAGCTCGGCACCGAGAGGGTGAGGGTCACCTCCTCCCCATAGGCGAGGGGGGCGAGGTAGCGCGCCTCGAGCCGTGCCACCACCGGGCCGACCCCGCCCGGGCAGAAGGACTGGCCCAGGCTTTCCCAGTGCGCGACGCGCAGATCTTCGCACCAGAGGAGATAGGCGGTGTGGTTGACATGCCCGAACATGTCGCATTCGCACCAGCGCACGCGGTGGCGGCGGGTGATCGCGGGGCTCATGCCAGGGCAGCGCGGATCAGGCCCATCGCCTCGTTCAGATGGGCGGGATCGAGCCAGCGGAAGACGCAGACCAGACCATCCTCCGGTTCGATCCAGGTCACATTGCCGCCGGCGCCGACGAAGCAGAAGGCGCGTTCGCTGGCCGCGGGCCATTTGCGACGGCCGGGGTTGAGCCAGGTCAGGAACCCGTATTCCGGGTTGAGCGGGCAGGGGCTCGTCATCGCCGCCACCCACTCCGCCGGCAGGAGCTGCCGCCCGCCCCAGGCGCCGCGCTGCGCCATCAGCTGACCGACCAGCACCTGGTCCTCGGCGTGGATGGACACGCCCCCTCCCCAATGCGTGCCCCCCGGCACCGCCTGCATCGGCAGGCCGCCCACCTCCACCCAGGAATTGGCGTAGCCCTCCCATCGCCAGTCTTCGCTCGCGCCGATCGGGATCATGATGCGCGCCGCGAAGATGTCGGGCAGCGGCTTGGCGAAGAGGCGCATCAGCGCAAGCGACAGGCGATTGACGCGCACGTCATTGTATTCCCAGTAGCTGCCCGGCGGCTGCAGGGGCCGGTTCGGGTTCTTGGCCACGCGCCCCTCGGCCGAGAGGACGCGACCGCGATCCACCCGGTCATGCTTGCCGAACAGCTCGCCCTCCCACTCGCTGGTGTTGGTCAGCAGATGCCGCCAGGTGACCTGCGCATTGTGGGGCGAGTCGAACCCGCCGTCGCGCACCAGCTCTCCGACCGGACGGTCGATGTCCGGTATCAGCCCATCGGCCACCGCAAGGCCCGCGATGATCGCGAGATAGGATTTGGCCACGCTGAAGGTCTGGTCGATCTGCCGCGTATCGCCGACCCGTCCCAGCACCTCCCCGTTGCGCGTGATGATGGCATTGACCGGCCCGCGCGGGCGGATCGGGCCCAGGATGGCGTTGTCGGGCGGCGGTTCGAAGGCGCCGGATTCGAGATGCGCGCGCAGGTCGCGCGGCCAGGGCGTCTCGTGCCGGGCGATGAA
>JANWYF010000184.1 GCA_025057055.1 Rhodovarius sp.
CGAGGAATGGGCCGCCCGCGTCGAACGGGACGGCCATGGCCTGGTCGAGGAGATCGCCCTCACCCCGCTCGAGCGGGGGCGGGAGGCGATGCTGATGGGGCTGCGCCTCGCCGAGGGGGTGGATCCGGCACGGATCGAGGCGCGGGCCGGCCTCGCCTTCGCCCGACTGGTCGATCCCGTCATGCTCTCCGCCTGCCTGGAGGAGGGCTACCTCGCCTGGGTCGATGGGCGCCTGGTCGCCACCGCGGAGGGGCGGCTGCGCCTGGATGCCCTGCTGCCGGTCCTGCTGCGCTGAGGCGGCCGACAAGCCCCGCCTGAGAGCGCGCGACCGGCCGGCCGGGCTTTGACGGAAGCGGGGTTTTCGGCCAGATTGCGGAGCTTCCCGCCGGGGCGCGCTGCCTGCCCGTCAGGGCGGGAACTGCGCGAGAGGAAGCCCGCCGTGATTGCCGCACTGATGCCCACCTACAACCGTGCCGACCTCGCCTTCGAGCGGGGCGAAGGCGCCTGGGTGTGGAGCACCGACGGGCGACGTTTCCTCGACTTCGGCAGCGGCATCGCGACCTCCGCCCTCGGCCACGCCCATCCGCATCTGGTCCGCGCCATCGCCGAACAGGCCGCACGGGTGATGCATGTCTCGAACCTCTACCGCATCCCCGAGGCCGAACGCTTGGCCGAACGCCATGTCGCCGCCTCCTTCGCGGACTCGGTCTTCTTCTGCAACTCGGGGGCCGAGGCGAATGAGGGCATGGTCAAGGCGGTGCGCAAATACCATGCCGAGACCGGGCATCCCGAGCGCTACCGCATGATCTGCTTCGAGGGCGCCTTCCACGGCCGCACCCTCGCCATGCTCGCCGCCACCGGCAATGCCAAATACCTCGCCGGTTTCGGCCCGCGCGTGGATGGCTTCGACCATGTCCCCTTCGGCGACATGAACGCGGTGCGCGCCGCCATCACGCCGGAGACGGCCGGGATCATGGTCGAGCCGGTGCAGGGCGAGGGCGGGGTCCGGCCGGCCAGCCTGCGCTTCCTGCAGGAGCTGCGCCGCACCTGCGACGAGTTCGGGCTGCTGCTGGCCCTTGACGAGGTGCAGACCGGCATGGGCCGGTCCGGCAAGCTCTGGGCCCATCAATGGGCCGGAATCGAACCGGATGTGATGTCCGCCGCCAAGGGGATTGCCGGCGGTTTCCCGCTGGGCGCGATCCTGGCCAAGGAACATGTCGCGAGGCATCTCGTCCCCGGCAGCCATGGCAGCACCTTCGGCGGCAATCCGCTGGCCTGTGCGGCCGGCAATGCCGTGCTGGACGTGATCCTGGCCCCGGGCTTCCTCGAAGGGGTCGATCGCATCGCGCGCCGGCTGTGGCGCGAGCTCCAGGCGCTGGCCGCCCGCCACCCCGCGATCGTCGAGGAGGTGCGCGGGGCCGGGCTGCTGCTCGGGCTCAAGCTCGCGCCGGAGGTCTCGAACAGCGACGCCCAGGCCGCCGCGCTCAGCGAGGGGCTGCTCACCGTGGCGGCGGGGATGAATGTGCTGCGCCTCGCTCCGCCGCTCATCATCGGCGATGCCGAGGTGGACGCCGCGATCGAGATGCTCGACCGGATGCTCGGGCGCCTCGCCCCGGCCAGCCGGCAGGCGGCGGCGCAATGAGCGCGGCGCTGAAACGCGCCGGGGCGGGGGCGCCCCGGCACTTCCTCGAGCTGCTCGACATCGACTCGGGCGCGCTGCGCCGCATGCTCGACATCGGCCTGCGCGCCAAGCGGGGCGAGCTGACGGGCAAGCCGCTGGCCGGCAAGCACATCGCGATGATCTTTGAGAAGCCCTCGACCCGCACCCGGGTCAGCTTCGAGGTCGGCATCCGGCAGCTCGGCGGAGAGGTGGTCTCGCTGGCCGGGAAGGACACGCAGCTCGGCCGCGGGGAGAGCCCGGCCGATACCGCGCGGGTCCTCTCGCGCTATGTCGATGCGATCATCCTGCGCACCGATCGCGTGGCCAAGCTGCGCGAGCTGGCCGCGCATGCGACCGTGCCGGTGATCAATGCGCTGACCGACGTCTCCCACCCCTGCCAGCTGATGGCCGATGTCATGACCTTCGAGGAGCATCGCGGCCCGATCGCGGGGCAGGTGAACGCCTGGACGGGGGATGGCAACAATGTCGCGCGCAGCTTCATCCAGGCGGCGGCACGCTTTCACTTCCGCCTGCGCCTGGCGACACCGCCCGAGCTCGCCCCGCCCGCTGAGCTGATCGCCCAGGCGCGGGCCGAGGGGGCGGATGTCGAACTCTTCACCGACCCCTTCGAGGCGGTGCGCGGCGCGCGCTGCGTGGTGACCGACACCTGGATCTCGATGAGCGACGACAAGGCGAGCATCCGCCAGCGCCACAATCTGCTCGCGCCCTATCAGCTCAACAGCCGCCTGCTCGCGGCCGCCGCACCGGATGCGCTGGTCATGCACTGCCTGCCCGCCCATCGCGGAGAGGAGATCACGGACGAGGTGATCGACGGCCCGCAGAGCGTCGTCTTCGACGAGGCCGAGAACCGCCTGCACGCGCAGAAGGGCGTGCTGCTCTGGGCGCTCGGCCTGGCCTGAGGAGGGCGCCGGGCGGGGATCGGGCAGCGGCTGGATGCCGCCCGCCCCGCGGCTCGCCCCAAGGGCGCCTGGGCACCACGGCCGGGCTGCCATGGCCCGCACCCGGCCGCAGGGCTTTGGTGACGGCCGCAGCCTTCGGCCGCGCGGCGCCCGGCCCCGGCCGCACCGTCCCGACCGCCGCCAGGCGTCCGGGCCACGGCGGCACCGTCCGCACCGCCGATCCGCGGCGGTTGATTCCGCGCGCACTCCCCCCACACTCAGGGGATGCCCGACGGCAGCAGCCCCCTCACCCTCACCCTGCACGAGCGCATCGCCGATCTGCCGGCCGAGGAGTGGGATGCGCTGGCCGGGGGCAATCCCTTCGTCGGCCACGCTTTCCTGCTCGCGCTCGAGGAGTCGGGCAGCACCGGCCGGCGCACCGGCTGGTTTCCCCGCCACCTCGCGCTGCGCGACGGGGCGGGGCGGCTCGTCGCCTGCGCACCCTGCTACATCAAGACCAACTCCTACGGCGAATACGTCTTCGATCACGGCTGGGCGGAGGCCTTCGCGCGCGCCGGCGGGCGCTATTATCCGAAGCTGCAGGTGGCCTCGCCCTTCTCTCCGGTGCCGGGGCCCCGGCTGCTTGCGCGCGATGCTGCGGCGCGCCGCGCCCTGGCCGAGGGGCTGCGCCAGGTGATGGAGGCGATCGGCGCCTCCTCGGTGCATGTCACCTTCTGCAGCGCAGCCGAATGGCAAGGCCTGGGCGAGGCCGGCTGGCTGCAGCGCATCGGCCTGCAATATCACTGGGCCAATCGCGGCTTTGCGAGCTTCGAGGATTTCCTCGCCACCCTCGCCTCGCGCAAGCGCAAGCAGATCCGCCGCGAACGGCGTGAGGCAGCCGAGTCGGGCCTTGCCATCCGGACCCTCTGCGGGGAGGAGATCCCACCCCGGCTGTGGCAGGCCTTCCACCGCTTCTACCTCTCAACCGTCGAGAAGCGCTGGGGCAGCGCCTATCTGACCGCCCGCTTCTGGCCCCTGCTCGGCCGCCTGCTGGGCGAGCGGGTGGTCATGACCGCAGCCTTCGACGGGGATGAGCCGGTGGCGGCGGCGCTGCATCTGCGGGGGGAGGATGCCTTGCACGGCCGCCATTGGGGGGCCGTGCGCGACATACCCTTCCTCCATTTCGAGCTCTGCTACTACCGCGCCATCGACTTCGCGATCGCCCACGGGATCGCGCGGGTGGAGGCCGGGGCCCAGGGCCAGCACAAGCTCCAGCGCGGCTATTTGCCGGTGGAGACCTATTCCGCCCACTGGATCGCCCATGAGGGGCTGCGGCGCGCGGTCGCACGCTTCCTCGATCAGGAAAGGCCGGCGCTGCGGGCGCAGATGCAGGAACTGATGGAACTCTCCCCTTTCCGGGAGGGGTGATGGCCCCGCCACCCCCCTGCCCGTGCTGCAGCGCAGGCCGGATCGGCCCCGGCCAAGCCTTGGGGATGGGTCGGGGCCGGCCGTCCGGCTGCCGCCCGTGGCAGCGCCGGGCGGGATCCAGGCGGGCTGGCCGCCGCGCAGGGGGCGGGGCAGGTCGCGGCCGCGCGGCTGGCCGGCTGGCACCTCGCCTGCCCGGCCCCGCGTGCCGTGCCGAGGCGCTGCGGGCAGGCCAAGACCGGGGGCTACCGCCGCGCGGGTGCGGCCCCGCAGCTTTGCCCCCATGATCCTCGCTTATGCGCAGCTCGCTGCGTCAATGATGCTGGTCGGCGCCAATGTGGCGGTGGCCAAGCTGCTCTCCGAGGCGCTGCCGATCGCCCTGATTGCGCATCTGCGCTGCGTGATCGCCTTCCTGGTGCTGCTGCCGCTCGCCGCCGCGCTCGAGGGGCTGCGCCTCCCGCCGCCGCGGCTGCTTGCCAACCTGTTCTGGCAGGCGGTGTTCGGCACCGCGCTCTACAATGCCGGCCTGCTGGCCGGGCTGCGCTTCACCTCGGCGCTCGAGGGGGGCCTCGTGCTGGCCAGCCTGCCGGCGGTGGTGGCGCTCGGCTCCTTCCTCTGGCTGCGGGAGAGGCTCATGCCGCGGCAGTGGCTGGCCGCGGGGCTGGCGGGCCTTGCCATGGCGGCGCTGACGCTCGCGCGGCTCCGCGGCGAAGAGGCAGGGGCGGGATCGGCGATCGGCAATCTGCTGGTCTTTGCGGGCGTGATCGGGGAAGCGGTCTATGTCCTGCTCGCCAAGCGCATGGCGGGCCGGGTCGGCATCTTCACCGCGAGCCTTTGGATGCAGGGCTTCAGCGCGCTGGTCCTCTTCCCCTTCGCCCTGCCCGGCTTCGGTGCCGCAGCCGCGCTGGCTGAGCCGCGTCTCGCCGCCCTGCTCCTCTTTCACGCCCTGACCGCGAGCGTGCTCTGCCTGCTGCTGTGGTATCATGGCCTGGCCCGCGTCCCGGCGGGCACGGCCGGCGTCTTCACGGCCTTCCTGCCGGCGACGGCGGCGCTGGTCGCCGTCGCCTTCCTGGGTGAGGCCTTCGGCGCCCTGCACGGTCTCGGGCTGGCGGTCATGCTGGCCTCGGTGCTGTTGGCGAGCTGGCCGCGGCGGGCAACACAGCCGCGGTCGGGCTGAGCGGGCCGCCGGGTCAGGCCGCGACCAGCGCCAGCCACAACGGCAGGGTGATCACCGCCAGCAGATGTTCGGAGGTGGTGATGGCCGCCATCAGCGGCGCATCGCCGCCCATGGCGCGGGCCATGACATAGCTGGTCGCGGCGGTGGGCAGGGCCATGAAGAGCACGGCCATCGCGGTCGGCAGCGGATCGAGCCCGAGGATGCGGCAGAATAACAGCGTCAGCCCGGGCATCACGGCCAGCTTCAGCACCGCCGTGGCCAGCTGCAGACCTGGCTTGTCGCGCAGCGTGGCCAGAGAGAGGGCAGCGCCGACCGCGAGCAGCCCGAGCGCCACCGATGCCTGCCCCAGGCTGCGCAGCAGCGGCCCGATCCCCGCCGGCAGCCCGCCCAGCGCCGCGACCAGAAAGCCAAGCGCGCAGGCCAGGATCAGCGGATTGAGCAGCACCTGCCGGAGCACCGGCCACAGCCGGAGCCGCCCCGGCCGGCCGAGGGCGAAGGCGGTGGTCGTCACCACCTGCACGAAGGGCACGATCAGCCCGGTGGCGATCGCCCCCAAGGCAAGGCCGGGGGCGCCGAACATCGCCCCCGCCACCGCGAAGCCGATCAGGTTGTTGAAGCGGATGCCGCCCATCAGCACGCTGGTCATCGCCGCATGGGGCTGCCGCCAGGCCCGCGCCAGCAGCACCGAGGCCAGGGTGCCGATGGCAAGGCTCGACCAGATGGCCGCCAGCATCCCGGCCAGCGGCAGTTCGGCCAGGCGCACACCGCCGATCGCCACCACCAGCAGAGAGGGCAGCAGGACCCAGAAGATCAGCCGCTCGATTCCCGCCCAGATCGCATCGTCCCGCAGCAGCCGGCGCTTGAGGAAGGCGCCGAGCAGCAGCAGGCCGAAGGCCGGGACGAAGGCGTCGAGATAGGCCGCGATCACGCGCCCAGATCGGCCGGCGCCGCGCCCGGGGCCAGGGCCGCGCCGCCCCCCGAACGCCGGCGGCCTTCGGCGGCGACATCGCGCAGGCAGGCTGCCTCCGACCGCTGCGCAAGCCCCCCTGCCCGCGCCTGGGCAAAGCCCACCCGCAGCCCGCCGGCGCCGGGGTAGAAGATGACATCCACCTGGCAGCCGCCGGCGGTGTAGAGCCAGATGTGCGCGCGGCCCTCCTGCCGGCGCAGCGCCGGCTCACCCAAGCGGGCGAGCACCGCCTCCGGCGTGTGGCCGGCGAGCGCCGAGGCCTGGGCCGGGGCGGGGCCGGCCAGTCGAAGCTCGAGCTCCGGCGGTGGCGGCGCGGCGGCGTCGCGACCGGCCAAGGCCCGCTCTCCCTCCCGGCCCGGAGCCGGGGCAAGGCCGAGGGCCGCGAGGCTCGCCCGCCCATCCTGCAGGGCCTGCCGCGCGGCATCCGAGGGGTCTGCAGGATCGAGGCAGGCAGCGAGCCCGAGGCAGGCGAGCAGGATGGCAGGCGGCCGGCGCACGGCGCGGCGGAGGGGGGGCTCAGCCCAGGCTCACCGGCCGCGGGCCCGGGGGCGCGACGGCCGGGGGCGCGGCGGGAGCCGCGGGTGCGGCGGCAGCTGGCGCCGGGGCAGCCGGAGCCGCAGCTGGGGCGGCGGTGCTGCTGGTCAGCATCTCCATCCGGCCCATCACCTGCCCGCCCTCCTCCACCGAGAGGCGCTTGCAGCGGGCTGTGCCGTTGAGGGTGCCGGTGGCCCGGATCACCAGATTGCCGCGTGCGGTCAGGGTGCCCTCGAAGATGCCGCCGATCTCCGCGTCCTCCACCTGGACCTCGCCGCGGAAGACACCGGTCGGGCCGATCGAGAGCTCCTGCGCCTCCAGCATCTGGCTCTCCACCCGGCCTTCCACCACCAGCCGCTCGCAATCGGCGATGGTGCCGCTGACGCTGATGCCGCGACCGACCAGCAGGGTGCGGCGTTCCGCCCCGGCGGCGGGCGCGGCGGCGCGGGCCGGCACGCCAAGCCCGCCCGGCGCGATGCCGGGGCGCGCGGCCGCTGCCTGCGCCGGCGGGGCCGATGCGGGCTTGTTCGCTTGGCTCATGCTCGCTCCTTCCTTGTTGGCGGGGCGCAAGGCAGGCATGGTCAGGTCCTGGTCCAGGCCGGTCGGCGCCACCACCGTCTCTGTCGCCGGGCCGTCATCCTTCTTGCGTCCGAAAAGCGCCATGGCTCCCCCTGATGCGCAGTCGGTGGAAAGATGGTGCTTACCGCCTGCCCCCTGCCGCCGCAATCAGCCGCGGCGGCTTATCCCCGCTATTCATCTCTCCCCCGGCTCTCTCCCGGCCGTGGGAGGAGCAGCGCGCCCCCGCCCGCCGCGCTGCCGTGGGCTCGCTGGGGCTCGGCCGCCGGGGCCCTGGCTTGCGCGGGCCGCCCGGATCGCCCATGGCTGGGCGTGCCCCGGCCGGGAATCGGACCGCCACGGCCCGGCGTGATGCGGCGCGGCGGGCGGGTGAAGGGGGGCGCGCTGCCGCCCGCCGCCGGCCCCACCGCCGCGGAGCCTGAGGGAGATCACGGCCCATGAGCGAAGCGAGCCTCGACATCCTCGGCATCGGCAACGCGATTGTCGATGTGCTGGCGCGCGCGGAGGAGGGGTTTCTCGCCGCCCGCGGCCTGACCAAGGGGGCGATGGCGCTGATCGATGCCGCGGCGGCGGAGGCGCTCTATGCCGCCATGGGCCCGGGCATCGAGAGCAGCGGCGGTTCGGCGGCCAATACCTGCGCCGTGGCGGCCGGGCTGGGGGCGCGGGTGGGGTTCCTCGGCAAGGTTGCAGCCGATGCGCTGGGCGAGGTCTTCGCCCACGATATCCGCGCCGCCGGCGTGCATTTCCCCACTCCCCCCCTGCGGGGCGGGGCGCCGACCGCGCGCTGCCTGATCCTGGTCACCCCCGACGGGCAGCGGACGATGAACACCTATCTGGGCGCCTGCGTCGCCTTCGGCGAGGCGGATGTCGACCCGGCCGAAGTGGCGCGCGCGCGCGTCCTCTACCTGGAGGGCTATCTGTTCGACCCGCCCGCGGCCCAGGCTGCCTTCCGTGCTGCCGCGCGCATCGCCCATGCGGCGGGGCGTCAGGTGGCGCTGACCCTGTCCGATCCCTTCTGCGTCGCCCGCCACCGTGCCGCCTTCCGCGCCTTCATCCGTGAGCAGACCGACATCCTCTTCGCCAACGAGCACGAGATCCTGAGCCTCTACGAGACCGACGACTTTACCGCCGCGATGGAGAGGGTGCGGCAGGAGGTGGCGATCGCCTGCCTGACGCGCAGCGAGAAGGGCAGCGTGATCCTGGCGGGCGGAGAGACCCATCACATCGCAGCGGTGCCCACGCGCGTGGTCGACACGACCGGGGCGGGCGATGCTTATGCGGCCGGCTTCCTCGCCGCCTACACGCGCGGCCTGTCGCTCCCCGAGGCAGGGCGCTGGGGCAGCCTCTGCGCGGCCGAGGTGATCAGCCATTTCGGCGCCCGCCCCCAGCAGGATCTGCGCGCGCTGGTCGGGGCCTGATCAGAGCCCCGCGCGCAGCCGTTCCTTGAGCACGCGGCGCAGCAGCTTGCCCGCCTCGCTGCGCGGCAGCTCGCTGACGAAGAGGATGCGCACCGGCCGCTTGGGCCCGGCGAGATGGGCCGCGGCATAGGCCTGCAGCTCGGCCGCATCCGGGCTGAGGCCGGCAGCGGGGACGACGAGGGCCACCGGCCTTTCGCCGAACTCGGGATCGGGTGCGCCGACCACCGCCACTTCCGCCACCGCCGGATGCCGGGCGAGCACCGCCTCGACCTCCGCCGGGTAGACATTCACCCCGCCCGAGATGATGAGGTCGGCCCGGCGGTCGGAGAGGTAGAGGAAGCCCTCCTCGTCCAGCCAGCCAAGGTCGTGCAGCGTGGCCCAGCCGCGGTCGTTGTAGGCCTCGGCGGTCTTGGCCGGGTCGTTGTGATAGGCGAAGGGTGCTCCCCCCTCGAACCAGATCCGTCCCACCTCTCCGGGCGGAAGCGGGTTGCCGGCATCATCCAGGATATGCACCCGTCCATAGGCCGGCCGCCCCACCGAACCTGGCTTGCGCAGCCAAGTCTCGCTGTCGATCACGGTGGTGCCGATGCCCTCGCTGCCGGCGTAGTATTCCCACAGGATCGGGCCCCACCAATCGATCATGGCGCGCTTGACGGGCACCGGGCAGGGGGCGGCGGCATGGATCGCGCAGCGGTGGGAGGAGAGGTCATGGGCGCGCCGCACCTCCTCCGGCAGGGCGAGGAGGCGGACGAACATGGTGGGCACCCATTGGCTGTGGGTGATGCGGTAGCGCTCGATCAACCCAAGGCACTGCGCGGCATCGAAGCGCCGAGTGATGACCGCCGTGCCGCCGCCATCGATGGTGCGCTGGACATAGCGGTTGGGCGCCGCGTGATAGAGCGGCGCGGGTGAGAGATAGACCGTATCCTCCCCGAAGCCGTAGAGCCGCTTCCAGCTCATGTCGAACTCCGGCTCGTGGCGCTTCTCCCACGGGATCAGCGGGCGGCGGATGCCCTTGGGCAGGCCGGTGGTGCCGGAGGAGTAGAGGAACTCCCGCCCGATCGGGCGCGGCGGCAGCGGTTCATCGCCGGTCGCCGCCAGGGCGGCCATCGCCTCAGGGACCGCGATGCGCGGCGGGTCGGGCGGCAACGCCTCGGCCAGGGTCGAGAGGGCGGGGGAATAGACGAGCAGCCGCGCGCCGCTGTCGGTCAGCACATGGGCGACCTCGGGCGGGCGGAGGTGGATGGACAGCGGCGTGACCATCAGCCCCGCGCGCTTGGCGCCATAGGTCATGACGAGGAAGGCGGGCTCGTTCTCGAGGAGCAGGGCGATGCCCTCACCCGGGGCGAAGCCGGCCGCGATCAGCCAGCGCGCCGCGGCATCGGCCAGCGCATCCAGGGCGCCGAAGGTGATCACCCCGGCCTCGCCCAGGTCGGGGAAGATGGCGGCGGGCTTGTCGGGCTGGCGCTGCGCCCAGCGCTTGAGGTGCGGCATCGCTCCCTCCCCTCCTTGCCGGAAAGCCTGCCAGCGGCGCGCGGGCCGTCAACTTCCCGCGCGCAGCGGGGGCGGATAGCCTGTGCCTTACGAGAGCGATCGCGAGGGAGGAAGCGCGATGGATGTGGCAGGGGCGGCGGCCATCGTCACGGGCGGGGCATCGGGGCTCGGGCTCGCCAGCGCCAAGCGCCTGGTTGAGGCCGGGGCGCGGGTCGTCATCGTCGATCTGCCGGGCGGGCATGGGGCGGAGGTGGCGGCCGAGCACGGCTTCCTCTTCGCCCCGGCCGATGTAGCGGAGGAGGGGGCGATGCGCGCCGCGGTCGCGATGGCCGAGGGGCTCGGGCCGCTGCGCGTGCTCATCCATTGCGCGGGGCGCGGGGGCGCGCTGCGCGTGCTCGACCGGGAGGGGGAGCCGGGCGCGCTCGCGCATTTCGAGGCGATCATCCGCGTCAACCTGACCGGCAGCTTCAACGCGCTGCGGCTGGCGGCGGCCGCGATGGCGCGCACCGAACCCCTGCCCTCGGGCGAGCGGGGGGTATGCGTGCTGACCGCGAGCATCGCCGGCTATGAGGGGCAGATCGGGCAGATTCCCTATGCCTCCTCCAAGGCGGGGGTGATCGGCATGACGCTCTGCGCGGCGCGGGATCTGGCCTCCCGCCTGATCCGCGTGTGCACCATCGCCCCCGGGGTGATGGACACGCCGATGCTGGCCCGGCTGCGGGAGGACGTGAAGACCGCTCTGGCCGCGGGCGTGCCACATCCGGCCCGGCTCGGCCGGCCGGAGGAGTTTGCCGCGCTTGCCATGCACATCATCGCCAACCCCTACCTGAACGGGGAGGTGATCCGGCTGGACGGAGCCCTGCGCATGCCGCCGCGCTAGCGCGCGCGGGCGTCGCTGTCGCGCACGGAGCAGATTCACGCTCCCGGCCGATGCCGGCCGTCCGCCATCTGCTGCGACTGTGTACGCGCAGCAGATTCACGCTCCCGGCCGATGCGGCCGTCCGCGATCTGCTTCGACTGTGTACGCGCAGCAGATTCACGCTCCCGGCCGATGCGGCCGTCCGCGATCTGCTGCGGGGCGTGACAGGCCGCCCCGTCGGGTCTATAAGAACAAAAACAGAACATCGCCATGTCCCCCCCCGCCCGGCACCTCGCCCTGCTGCTGCCCAATGCCCCGGCCCGCCTCGCCTGGGCGCAGCGCCACGGCCCGCTGGTCTCCGCAGTGGCCGAGGATGCGCTGGTGTGGGAGGTGACCGGCCTGACCCACCTCGCAGGCGGGGAGGCCGGCTGGCTCGCCCGCGTGCAGGCCGATGCGGCGCAAGAGGCAGGCGGCCACCCCCCTGCCCTGCTCGGCGGACCCTGGCCCGGCCTGGTCGCGCTGCTGCGCGGCGGCATCACGGGGCGGGTCCTGACGGCGGAGGAGCAGGCGCATCTCCTTGCCGACCTGCCAGTCGGCCTGCTCGGCCTGCCGGAGGAGATGGTGCAGGCGCTGTTCCGCCTCGGCCTGCGGCGGGTGGGGGAGGTGCTGGCCCAGCCCCGCGCCCCCCAGGCGCGGCGCGTTCCCGGCCTGCTGCCGGTGCTGGATGCGGCGGTCGGCCGCCGGCCCTGCCCGCTCTCGCCGCAGCGCCCGCCGCCCCGGCACGCGCTGGCCGAGGATTTTCCCACCCCCGTCTGCACCCGCCCCGCCATCGAGGCCGCGCTCGACCGGCTGCTCCGCAAGCTCTGCGCCGGGCTGCTCGCCGCCGGGGAGGGGGCGCGGCGCCTGCGCCTCTCTGCGCAGCGGGCCGATGGCACGGTGCAGGCCCTGGTGGCGGGCACCGGCCAGGCCTCGCGCCAGCCCGCGCATTGGGCGCGCCTGTTCCGCGACAAGCTCGAAGGCCTGCAGCCGGAGGAAGGCTTCGACCGGCTGCGGCTGGAGGCCCTGGCGGTCGAGCCGCTGCCGCCGCAGCAGGAGGAACTGGCCGAGCGCGCCGCACCCCAGGCGCTGGCCGAGCTCCTGGACCGGCTGGCGCAGCGCCTGCCGCTGTGGCGCTGGCAGATGCGGCCGAGCCATTGGCCGGAGCGCGCCCTGCAGCGCCTGCCGCCCCACGCCACCCCCACCCCCTGCCCGCTGCCCTGCCAGCCGCGCCCGGTGCGGCTGCTGCGCCGGCCGCTGCCGCTCTCCGCCGTGGCGCTGCTGCCCGATGGGCCGCCGGTGCTGCTGCGCCTGCATGGCCGGGCATATCGCGTTCTGCACGCCACGGGGCCCGAGCGCATCGCCCCCGAATGGTGGCGCCCCCCGCCCCTGCCCCCGCCGCGCGACTACTACGCGGTGCAGACCGCCGAAGGCGCGCGCTGGTGGGTCTGCCGCTCCGGCCCGCCAGGAGAAGAGGGGCGCTGGTGGCTGCATGGCCTGATGCCATGACCACCACCCTCTTCGGCGAACCGGCGGCGCTGTCCAACTACTCCTTCCTCGAAGGCGCCTCCCACCCCGAGGAGCTGGCCGAGACCGCGCGCGCCCTGGGCCACGGGCTGCTCGGCATCGCCGACCGCCACGGCTTCGCCGGCAGCGTGCGGGCCATGCTGGCCTGCGAACAGGCGGGGCTGCGCTGCCTGGTGGCCACCCGCCTGACGGTGGAGGGGCAGGAGGTGATCGCCTGGCCCAGCGACCGCGCCGCCTATGGCCGGCTGACCGCCATGCTCTCCGCCGCGCGGATGCAGGCGCCCAAGGGCGAATGCCCGCTCAGCTGGCAGGCGCTGCGCGCGGCAGCCGAAGGGCAGGTGCTGGCGCTGATCCCCCCGCGCCGGCCCGATGCCGCCTTCGCCGCCCTGCTGCGGCGCGCACAGCGCGCCCTGGGCGAACGGCTGGCGATGCCGCTGATGATCGCCGCCTGGCATCAGGCCCAGGGCGATGACCGCGACCGGCTCGATGCCCTGGCCGCCCTCGGCGCGCCGCTGATCGCCGCCGGCGGGGTGCGCTTCCACGCCCCCCATCGCCGCGCCCTGGCCGATGTGCTGACCGCCATCCGGCTCGGCTGCCGGGTGGAGGAGCTGGGCTTCGCCGCCCAGCCCAATGCCGAGGCCCACCTCAAGCCCGAGGCCGAGCTGCGCCGCCTGTTCGGCCGCCATGCCGATGCGCTCGAGCGGGTGGCCGCCCTGGCCGAGGTCGCGCGCTTCTCGCTGCGCGAACTCGCCTACGCCTATCCGGAGGAGGTGCTGGAGCCCGGCCTGACGCCGCAACAGACGCTGGAGAAGCGAGTGCGCGAGGGGGCGGAGCGGCTGTGGCCGGCCGGCGTGCCGCCGCGGGTTGCCGCCCAGCTCGCGCATGAGCTCGCGCTGATCGGCAAGCTCGGCTATGCGCCCTATTTCCTGACCGTGCATGAGATCGTGCGCTTCGCCCGCGCCCGCGGCATCCTCTGCCAGGGGCGGGGATCGGCCGCCAATTCGGCGGTCTGCTACGTGCTCGGCATCACCGCCGTGCCGCCCGACAAGCACGATCTGCTCTTCGAACGCTTCGTCAGCGAGGCGCGCGACGAACCGCCCGACATCGACGTCGATTTCGAGCACGAACGGCGCGAGGAGGTGATCCAGCACATCTATGACCGCTACGGGCGCGACCGTGCCGCCCTCTGCGCCAGCGTCATCCGCTTCCGCGAACGCGCCGCGATCCGGGAGGTGGGCAAGGCGCTCGGCCTGCCGGAGGAGGTGACGGCCCCGCTCGCCCGCGCGGTCTGGAGCGCGGGCGATGCAAGCTGGGAGGAGATCGCAGCCGAAGCGGGCCTGGATCCCGCCGAGCCGCGCCTGGCCCTCACCTTCGCGCTGGCGCGCGAGATCAAGGGCTTCCCCCGCCACCTTGCGACCCATGTCGGCGGCTTCGTCATCGCCCGCGACCGGCTGACCGAACTCTGCGTCGTCACCCGCGCCGCCATGCCCGGCCGGCACACCATCGAATGGGACAAGGACGATATCGAGGCGCTGCGGATGATGAAGGTGGATGTGCTGGGGCTTGGCATGCTCTCCTGCATCCGCCGCGCGCTCGGGCTGATCGGCCTCTCCTCCCTCACCGACATCCCCCAGGATGATCCGGCGACCTACGAGATGCTCTGCCGCGCCGATTCCTTGGGCGTCTTCCAGGTCGAGAGCCGGGCGCAGATGAACATGCTGCCGCGCATGCGCCCGCGCTGCTTCTATGATCTGGTGATCGAGGTCGCGATCGTCCGCCCCGGGCCGATCCAGGGCGACATGGTCCATCCCTATCTGCGCCGCCGCAACGGGGAGGAGCCGGCAGAGGTGCCGCCCGGCCTCGAATCCGTGCTCGGCAAGACGCTCGGCGTGCCGCTCTTTCAGGAGCAGGCGATGCGCATCGCGATCGAGGGCGCGGGCTTCTCCCCCGCCCGTGCCGATCAGCTGCGCCGCGCCATGGCCACCTTCCGCCGCCACGGCAACCTCGCCCAGTTCCGGGCCGAGTTTCTGGCCGGCATGGCAGCGCGCGGCCATGACCCCGGCTTCGCCAAACGCTGCTTCCGCCAGCTCCAGGGCTTCGGCACCTACGGCTTTCCGGAGAGCCACGCCGCCTCCTTCGCGCAGCTCGTCTATGTCTCGGCCTGGATCAAATGCCACCACCCGGCCGCCTTCGCCTGCGCGCTGCTCAACAGCCAGCCGATGGGCTTCTACGCCCCGGCGCAGATCATCCGCGATGCGCGCGCCCATGGGGTGCGGGTGCTGCCGGTGGATGTGACGGCAAGTGCCGTGGATTGCACGCTGGAGGAGGGCGCGCTGCGGCTCGGGCTGCGCATGGTATCGGGCCTGGCGCGGGAAGCGGCGGAGCGCATCGTCGCCACCCGCCCGCATGCCGGGCTTGCGGATCTGATCCGGCGCGCCCGGCTCGATCGCGGCGCGGTCGAACGGCTGGCGGCGGCCGATGCGCTGCGCGGCCTTGGCCTTGATCGGCGGCAGGCGCTGTGGCAGGCGGCGGCGATCGCCTCCCCCCTCCCGCTCGAGGCGCCGCTGCGCGAGGCCCAGCCCGCCCTGCCCCTGCCCACCGAGGGGGAGAGGATCCTGCTCGACTACGCCGCAACCGGCCTGACCCTGGGTGCCCATCCGCTGGCGCTGCTGCGCCCGGCGCTGCGGCAGGAAGGGTTGGCCGACAGCCGCGCCCTGGCCCAGGCGCGGCCCGGTGCTTGGCTGCGGCTGCCCGGCCTCGTGCTGGTGCGCCAGCGCCCGGGCAGCGCCAAGGGGGTGATGTTCATCACCCTCGAGGACGAGTTCGGCACCGCCAATCTCGTGCTCTTTGCCCATGTGCAGCGCGCGCACCGGCAGGCGATCGCGGCAGCCCGCCTGCTGCTGGCCGAGGGGCGGGTGGAGCGGATCGAGGCGCATGTGCCGATCCTGCATCTCGTGGTGCGCCGGCTTGAGGACCGCAGCGCCATGCTCGCTGGCCTGCACCGGCTGGGCGAGGCGGCGGAGTCGGCGCTCGAGCGCGCCATCGCCCGCGCCGATGAGCTGCACCACCCGCACCCAGGCCCAGACCCGCGCCTGCCGGCCAGCCGGGATTTCAGGTGATCTCGAGCGACTGCAGCGCTGCCTCGAGCTCCTGGAAGCTCGGCATATGCTGGCTGGGGGCGACCTTGCGGCCGGTCTCCACGCTCACCTGCGGCGCATTGCCGTGCAGATGGGCCACGATCACGGCGCGGATCACCTCGTAATATTGCGCCTCCTCCTCCACCACGCCCTTAAGGCGCGCAGCCATCGGCCCGACCAGGCCGTAGGAGAGCAGCACGCCGAGGAAGGTGCCGACCAGTGCGCCGCCGATCATGCCGCCCAGCACCGCGGGCGGGCTGTCGATCGAGGCCATGGTCTTGATCACGCCGAGCACGGCCGCGACGATGCCAAGTGCCGGCAGCGCATCGGCCACCGCTTGCAGGGCATGCGCCGCGTGCAGCTCCTCCTCCCGCATCTTCTTGAGCTCGCGCGCCATGGTGTCCTCGATCTGGTGCGGATCATCGGCGTTCATGCCCACCATGCGCAGATAGTCGCAGATCAGGGCGGTGGCGTGATGGTCGGCCTTGATCTTCGGGAAGCGGTTGAAGGCAGAGCTCTCCTGCGGGCGTTCGATGTGCGGCTCCAGCGCCATCGCGCCCTTGGTCTGCGCCAGCCGCACGAAGTAGTAGAGCAGCGAGAGCAGGTCCATATAGTCCTGCCGCTTGAAGCGCCCGCCCTTGATGATCTTGCCGATGCCGGCCAGCGTGTGTTTCACGCCGTGGATCGAGTTGGCCATCAGGAAGGCGCCGATGGCGGCACCGCCGATCATCATCAGCTCGAAGGGCAGCGCCTTGAGGATGATGGCGAATTTCCCGCCGGCGATGACATAGCCGCCGAAGACCATGCCGAGCAGGAAGAGGAAGCCGAGGATGGTGGTCATCGGCCCCTCGGCACATCGGCCTGGCGCAGCAGGGTGATCGCCACACGGCGGTTGGCGGCGGCGAGCGGGGCATCCGGCAGATGCAATTCGCGGTCGGCCACGCCGCTGACGCTGTGGATCCGCCCCTCCGCCACGCCTGCCTCGAGCAGCAGGCGCCGCGCCGCATTGGCCCGTTCGGCCGACAGCTCCCAGTTGCTGCGCTGCGGCCCGCGGAAGGGGGCGGCATCGGTATGGCCGGTGATGGAGATGGGGTTGGGCAGGCGTTCGGCCGCCACCGCCACGGCGCGGATCAGGGCGCGGATGCGCGGCAGGGGCTCAGCGCTGCCCAGCGCGAACATGGGCTGGCCATCGGAATCGAGGAGCTGGATGCGCAGCCCCTCGGGCCGGACCTCGATCACGACCTGCGAGGCGAGCGAAGCGGTTGCCGGATCCCGCGCGATCGCCTCGCGCAGCATCGCCGCCGCCTCCTCGAGCGCGGCCTGCTCGCGCCGGGCAAGTTCGGCCCGCAGGGCGAGGTCGGTCAGCCGGGCGGCTTCGGAGTCGCGCAGCTCTTCGCCCTCCTCGCCCGGGCGGAGGCGGGGACGGCCGGCGGGGCGGTGTTCGCCCTGGGCCGCGCCCGGCCAGCTGCGCGCCACCATCGCCTGCGGCTGCAGCTCCTGCCCCGGCGGCCCCTGGCGCGGCAGGGTCGGGGCCTCCTCGGGTTCCTCGGTATCCAGGTCGGCCAGGTCGGGGTTGGTCGGGCGGTTGCCGGTCTCGATGCGGACCGCCGCCTCATCGCGCGAGAGGCGACCGACGCTGTTCGGCGTGGCCCCGCCGAAAGGCAGGCGCAGGCCGGAGGCGCCGGAGGACATCGGCACCGACGGGTTGAAATAGTCGGCCAGCCCCCGGCGCTGTTCCTCGGTGGTGGCGCCGAGCAGCCACATCAGAAGAAAGAAGGCCATCATCGCCGTGACGAAATCGGCATAGGCCACTTTCCAGGCGCCGCCGTGATGGCCGTGCCCCTCGCCTTCGATGCGCTTGAGGACGATCGTTGCGCCTTCGCGCTTCCTGCCGCGTGCCATACGCCGTCCTGGCTGCTGTCCTGCCGCCCGATTGCTCCGCTGCCCCGGCCGCGGTGGCGGCACGGGCCCTGCTTTCCTGCCTCGCCTCGGGTGAATGGCCGCCTAACGCCGCCGCCCGCCCGCGCCTGCCGGCCGCAGTGCCTCTCCCGCGGGCAGAGCGGCGGCTGGACGCCCATGGCCTGGCGCCCGGGCGGTGCGATGGTCGGGCTGCCTCGGTTGCGGGGGGGAGAAGGCCATGGTAAGGCCGCGCCGCCGCGCGGGAGGGGCTTGCGCGGCATGCCGGAACTTTGCGGCCCCAGGCCGCACTCAGGAAGCAGGTTGCCGTGGTCGAGAGCATCGCCTCCGCTGCACAGGTCCCGCCCAACCCGACCGGACTGGCCGATCGCTATGCGCTGGCGCTGCTCGGGCTGGCCGATGATCTGCGCGAGCGCGATCCAGGGGCGCTTGATCGGATCGCGGGCGACCTCGAACGCCTGCTCGAGCTGTGGCGGCAGGATTCGGCCTTCCGCGCCTTCGTGGCCGATCCGCGGCTGGCGGCGGCGGAGCAGCTCAAGGGGGCCTTTCCGATCCTTGAGCGCATCGGTGTGGGGCGCGAGGTGCGCAACCTGGTCGGCGTGCTGATCGCCAACCGCCGGCTGGCTCGGCTGCCGGAGGTGGCCATGGCCTTCGCCGCCAAGCTGGCGGAGCGGCGGGGCCAGCAGATCGCCGAGGTGGCAACCGCCCATCCGCTGAGCGATGTCCAACGCGCGCAGCTGATCGCCCGGCTGACCGAGGCGGGCTATTCCGGCATCCGCCTGCGCGAGACGGTGGATCCCTCCCTGCTCGGCGGGCTCGTGGTGCGCATCGGCTCGCGCCTGTATGACAACTCGATCAAATCCAAGCTGCAGCGCCTGCAATTCGCGATGAAGGGGGCCGCCTGACGATGGACATCCGTCCCGCCGAAATCTCCGAAATCCTCAAGAGCCAGATCGCGGGCTTCGATACCGAGGCCAGCGTGGCCGAGGTGGGCACGGTGCTCACCGTGGGCGATGGCATCGCGCGCGTCTATGGCCTGCAGAACGTGATGGCCGGGGAGCTCGTGGAATTCCCCGCTTCCGGCCTGCGCGGCATGGCCCTCAACCTCGAGGTCGACAATGTCGGCGTGGTCATCTTCGGCGATGACCGTGCGGTGAAGGAGGGCGATACCGTCTCGCGCACCGGCTCGATCGTCGATGTGCCGGTGGGCAAGGGCCTGCTCGGGCGCGTCGTCGATGCGCTGGGCAACCCGATCGACGGCAAGGGCCCGATCGAGGCGACGGAGCGCCGCCGAGTGGAAGTGAAGGCGCCCGGCATCATCCCGCGCCGTTCCGTGCATGAGCCGATGCAGACCGGCCTCAAGGCGATCGACGCGCTGATTCCGATCGGCCGCGGGCAGCGCGAGCTGATCATCGGGGACCGGCAGACCGGCAAGACCGCGGTGATCGTCGATACGATCATCAATCAGAAGACGGTCAATGCCTCGGGCGACGAGAAGCAGAAGCTCTACTGCATCTATGTCGCGATCGGGCAGAAGCGCTCGACGGTTGCGCAGCTGGTCAAGCAGCTCGAGGAGCATGGCGCGATGGAGTATTCCATCGTGGTCGCCGCCACCGCTTCCGACCCCGCGCCGATGCAGTTCCTGGCGCCCTACGCCGGCTGCGCGAGGGGCGAGTATTTCCGCGACAACGGCATGCATGCCGTCATCTTCTACGACGACCTGTCGAAGCAGGCCGTCGCCTATCGCCAGATGTCGCTGCTGCTGCGCCGCCCGCCGGGGCGTGAGGCCTATCCGGGCGACGTGTTCTATCTGCACTCCCGGCTGCTCGAGCGTGCGGCGAAGCTCAACGACGATTTCGGCGGCGGGTCGCTGACCGCGCTGCCGGTGATCGAGACCCAGGCCGGCGACGTCTCGGCCTATATCCCGACCAATGTGATCTCGATCACCGACGGCCAGATCTTCCTCGAGACCGAGCTCTTCTTCAAAGGCATCCGGCCCGCGGTCAATGTGGGCATCTCGGTCTCGCGCGTCGGTTCGGCCGCGCAGATCAAGGCGATGAAGCAGGTGGCCGGGCGCATCAAGCTCGAGCTCGCCCAGTATCGCGAGATGGCGGCCTTCGCCCAGTTCGCCTCCGACCTGGATGCCACCACCCAGGCGCTGCTGGCGCGCGGGGCGCGTCTGACCGAACTCCTCAAGCAGCCGCAGTTCAAGCCGATGCCGGTCGAGGAGCAGGTGGTGGCGATCTTCGCCGGCACCCGCGGCTATCTCGACAAGCTGCCGGTCAACAAGGTGGTCGAGTACGAGCGCCGGATGCTCTCCGAGATGCGCGCCCATGCGCCCGAGATCCTGGCCGCCATCCGCCAGGATCGCGAGATCAAGAAGGAGACGGAGGAGCGGCTGGTCGCCTTCCTGGACGATTTCGCGCGCACCTTCGGCTGAGGAACCGGGCGGATGCCGAGCCTCAAGGACCTGCGCACGCGCATCAACAGCGTCAAATCGACGCGCAAGATCACGCAGGCCATGAAGCTGGTGGCCGCAGCCAAGCTGCGGCGTGCCCAGATGCAGGCCGAAGCCGCACGCCCCTATGCCGAGCGCATGCAGCGCATGCTGGCCGCGCTGGGGGCTGCGGTTGCCGGCAGCCCGGAGGCGCCGCGGCTTTTGGTCGGCACCGGTTCGGACCGGGTGGTGCTGCTCGTCGTGGTCACCGCCGATCGCGGCCTGTGCGGCCCCTTCAACAGCAATGTCGGCCGCTTCGCCCGCAACCGGGTGCGCGAGCTCGAGGCCGCCGGCAAGACAGTCAAGATCCTTACTGTCGGCCGCAAGGGCGCGGCCTTCCTGCGGCGCGAGTTCGCCTCCCGCATGGTCGGGGAGATCAGCTTCCTCGGCCAGAAGCGGGTGGGCTTTGAGGATGCGGCCCGGATTGCGGCGCGCATCACCGCCATGCTCGATGAGGGCGGCTTTGACGTCTGCGAGGTGATCTACAACCGCTTCGTCAGCGTCATCAACCAGACGCCCACGGCGCAGCGGCTGATTCCGGCGATCCTGCCGCAGGCCGAGGCGGCGGCGGGCGGTGGCATGCCTGCGCTCTACGAGTATGAGCCGGCGGAGGAGGAGATCCTGGATCGCCTGCTGCCGCGCAACCTGGCGATCCAGGTCTATCGCGCCCTGCTCGAGAGTGCCGCCGGGGAGCAGGGCAGCCGCATGACGGCGATGGACAATGCGACCCGCAATGCCGGCGAGATGATCAAGAAACTCACCCTCAACTACAACCGCACCCGTCAGGCCAACATCACCAAGGAGCTGATCGAGATCATCTCCGGGGCCGAGGCGGTCTAAGGAGCCCGTTCACATGAAGAACAATGTCGGCAGGATCACGCAGGTGCTGGGTGCGGTGGTGGACGTGCAGTTCCCCGCCGAACTTCCGGCCATGCTCAACGCGCTCGAGGTGATGGTCGAAGGCCGCCGGCTGGTGCTCGAAGTGGCCCAGCATCTCGGCGAGCGCACGGTGCGCTGCATCGCCATGGACACCACCGACGGGCTGGTGCGCGGGATGGAGGTCATCGATACCGGCGCTGGCATCACGGTGCCGGTGGGCAACGGCACGCTCGGGCGCATCCTCAACGTCATTGGCGAGCCGATCGACGAACGTGGCCCGATCAAGGCCGAGAAGTTCTATCCGATCCACCGCCCCGCGCCCCCCTTCGAGGAGCAGGCCACGGCGGCCGAGATCCTGGTCACCGGCATCAAGGTGATCGACCTGCTCGCGCCCTACCTCAAGGGCGGCAAGATCGG
>JANWYF010000195.1 GCA_025057055.1 Rhodovarius sp.
GCGAGAGCGAGCTGCGCGCGGCCATCCGCCGCCTGCCGCCCGAGGAGATCGGGGACTTTCGCGTCTTTCGCGGCCCCTCGCGCGCGATGGTCTATCTCCACATCACCCGCCGGGGCTAAGGGCGGGCGGCGTTTGGCCCGCGAGGGTCGGCGCGGCCGGCGCCTTCAGCCTCGAGGGGCCCGGCTGCCTTCGGAAGCGGGGCAGCCGGCATCTGGCCGCTCAGGCCCTCGGGCCCGGCTGCGCCCGGCCGCAGCCCTATGCGCAGCCGGGGTGGGCCCTGGCCTCTCAGCCCGGGGCAGGGCTGCGGGCGTGGCGCCTTACTCGGGTTCGATGCCCGCGGCGCGGATGGCGTTGGTCCATTTGACGACCTCGGCCCGGATGAAGGCCGCCGCTTCCTCGGGCGTGCCGGTCATGATCTGCATCCCCAAGCCTTCGGCGAGGCGGGCGCGCAGCGTCGGATCTGCCCCCGCATGGCGCACCGCGGCATTGAGGCGCTGGATGGCGTGGGCCGGGGTGCCCGCCGGCACCATCAGGGCAAACCACGCGAACAGCTCATAATCCGGCAGCTGGGCCGCCTCTGCTACCGGCGGCACATCGGGCAGCTGGGGGCTGCGGGTCCGGGTGGTGACACCGAGCACGCGAAGCTGGCCGGCCTGGACCGGCGGCAGGATGACCGCCTGGTCGGCCACGAAGAGGTCAACCCGCCCTGCGATCAGGTCCTGCACCGCCTGCGGTGAGGAGCGGTAGGGCACATGCAGCAGCTTGACCCCGGCCTGGGCGGCTAGCATCTCGGCTGCCACCCGCTGGGAGGCGGAGGCCGAGGCGAAGCTGATCGCCTCCGGCCGCGCGCGCGCCGCGGCCAGGAGCTCGGGCAAGGTGCGGAAGGGCGAGTTGGCGGGCACCGCGACCAGCAGCGGCACCGAGGCGATCATGGAGACCGGGGCGAAGTCCGCCTCCATGTTGAAGGGGACGCGCCGGAACAGGGCATTGGCTGCGGCCTGGGTGGAGTTCGTGCCGAACAGCACGGTCATGCCATCGGGCGCGGCACGTGCCACCGCCTCGGCCCCGAGCAGGCCATTGGCCCCCGCCCGGTTCTCTACCACCACCGGCTGGCCCAACACGTCGCGCATCCGTTCGGCGAAGAGCCGCGCGACGGTATCGGTGGCGCTGCCGGCGGCGAAGGGGACGATGGCGCGCACCGGGCCGGGCGGCCAGGTCTGGGCGAGCGCTCCTCCGGCCAGCGGCACGGCGGCCAGGCCCGCAAGCAGATCGCGACGGCGCATGGTGACCTCCTCCTCTGCCATCGCGCCGGCCCTTAGGTGAGGGCAGGGCCGGAGGCAAGCGCCGCCCCCCTCAGCGCGCCGTAGCGGCGGGCGGCGGTCTCGCTGCCTGATCGAGCGGGATGCGGAAGGTGCCGGCATGAAAGGCGGCAAAGGGCGAACAGGCGGAGGCCGCCAAAGCGGCCAGGATCAGCAATCGCCGAGCGCACTTCCGCATTCGCTCCTCCCGACGCCGCCACCGCCCCCGCGCGGTGGAGGCTGGAACGCGGGCGGGGGTGCGGGCCGCGGGGGCGGCGCATAGGCCGGCGGAGGGCGGTAGGGGGGCGGCCCGTAGGAGGGTGGTGGGCGATAGGGCGGGGGCGGCGGGCGATAGGCCGGCGGTCGGTAGTAGTAGACCGGCGGCGGCACATAGACCGCCGGGGGCGGGTAATACGGGGCAGGATAGGCATAATAAGGCCCTTCCACCACGCAGCCGGCCAGCAGAAGAGAGGAGGCGAGCGCGGCGATCAGGCGGAGGGGGCGCATGGGTGGCATCCTTGCGGGGCGGGGGCATGGTCCGATCCGCCCTGCCGCCCCTGGGCAAGATAGGGCGAAAGCTGTGGCGGAGGCATGCCCGAATCATGGCGCGCCGGTGCCGGGCAGCCGCGGCGGGCGCCTGCCGGACAGCGCCTGGGGCCCCTTCCGGTCAGCCGCGGCCGGGGATGAAGGCGTTGAAGGTCAGCATGGTCAGGGTATCGCGCACCCCCGGCACGGTCTGCACGCGTTCGACGACGAACTGGCCGACATCCTCCTCCGGCGGCAGGTAGAACTTCCCGAGCAGATCATAGGTGCCGGAGATCGAGTGCATCTCCGACAGCTCCTCGATGTTGTCGGCCATCTCCCGCGCCACGCGATAGGCGACGCCCATGTCGCATTTGATCAGGACGAAGATCGCGCGCATTCCCACCCCTCTGCTGCAGGTCGGAAGGATGGCGCGAAGCGGCCGGGCAGGGAAGGGTTGCGACCCGGCCGTGGCGCGCCGCTGGGCAGGCCGGCGCGGCAGTGCCTGCCCGGGCGGCAAGAGGGGCCGCATCGGACGGCGCGGCAGGGCGCGAGACGTTCCGCATCGCGCCATAAGGGGCTAGAGCTGGCGAAGCATGGAACAGATCCAGGACCTTGGCGGCCCGGCGCAGCCGCTGCTTGCCCTGCAGGGCCTCATCAAGCACTTCCCGATCAAGGGCGGGTTGTTCGGCCGCACCGTGGCCAAGGTGCGCGCGGTGGACGGCGTCTCCTTCTCCGTCTGCAAGGGAGAAACACTCGGCATCGTGGGCGAATCCGGCTGCGGCAAATCCACCACCGCCCGTCTGCTGATGCGCCTGATGGAACCCGATGCGGGCAGCATGATCTTCGACGGCCAGGCCGTGGGCGAGCCGCGGGCGGGCGGCATCTCGCTGCGCGATTACCGCCGCCAGGTGCAGATGGTCTTCCAGGACAGCTACGCGAGCCTCAACCCGCGCCTGCCCATCGAGGATTCCATCGCCTTCGGCCCGCTGGTGCATGGCACCCCGCGGGAGGAGGCGCGCCAGCGCGCGCGCGAGCTGCTGGCCGCCGTCGGCCTCTCCCCTCAGCAGTTTGCCCGGCGCTATCCCCATGAGCTCTCGGGCGGGCAGCGCCAGCGGGTCAATATCGCCCGCGCCCTTGCTCTGCGGCCGCGTATGGTGATCCTGGACGAGCCGGTCTCCGCCCTCGACAAGAGCGTGGAGGCGCAGGTGCTCAATCTGCTGGTCGAGCTCAAGGAGCAGTTTGGCCTGACCTATGTCTTCATCTCCCACGACCTCAACGTGGTGCAGTTCATCTCCGACCGCGTCCTGGTGATGTACCTGGGCGAGGTGGTGGAGATCGGGCCGGTGGAGGCGATCTATGACCGGCCCGCCCATCCCTATACCCGCGCCCTGCTCGCCAGCCGCCCGAGCATGGATCCGGCCCGGCGGCGGCTTGCCCCGCCGCTGACCGGTGATCCGCCCAACCCGGTCAACCCGCCCTCGGGCTGCCGCTTCCGCACACGCTGCGCCTTCGCCGAAGAGGTCTGCGCCCGCAGCAAACCAACCCTGGCCGCGGTGGAGGGGGGGCACTTGGCGGCCTGCCACATGGCCGATCCGGCATCCGGCCACAGCCGCGCCGGCCGAGAGGTGGCCGCGGCATGAGCACCGCCCTCGCCCCCAGCACCGCCGCCCAGGCGGGTGCGACGCCGCTCGTCCGCATCCGCGACCTGCATGTCACCTTCGCCACGCGCGAGCGGACGGTGCATGCGCTCAACGGCGTGGATCTCGACCTGGCAGCCGGAGAGGTGCTCTGCATCCTCGGCGAATCAGGGTCGGGCAAATCGGTCACGCTGCGGGCGCTGCTGCGCATCCTGCCGCGCTTTGCCCGCATCTCGGGCCGGATCGAGGTGGCCGGGCGCGACGTGATGGCGATGGGCGCGCGCGAGCTGGCCGATTTCCGCGGCGCACAGGCGGCGATGGTCTTCCAGGAGCCGATGACCGCGCTCGATCCGGTCTTCACCATCGGCCGCCAGATCGCCGAGGTGGTCGAGCGGCACGAGGGCGCCTCCCGCGCTCAGGCCGAGGCGCGGGCGCTCGAGCTGCTCGAGCTCGTGCAGATCCCCTCGGCCAAGCGGCGGCTGTCGGCCTATCCGCATGAGCTGTCGGGCGGGCTCAGGCAGCGGGCGATGATCGCGGTCGCCCTCGCCTGCCGGCCCAAGCTGCTGCTGGCCGATGAGCCGACCACCGCCCTCGATGCCACGGTGCAGATCCAGGTGCTGCTGCTGCTGCGCGAGCTGCAGCAGAAGCTTGGCATGGGCGTGATCTTCGTCACCCACGACCTGGGCGTGGCCGGGGAGATCGCGGACCGGGTGGCGGTGATGTATGCGGGCAAAGTGGTCGAGGAGGGGCCGGTTGGCCCCTTCATGGCCGGGCCCCTGCACCCCTACCCGCGCGGGCTGCTCGCCAGCACGGTGCACGGCCACATGCGCGGGCGCAAACTGCAGACCATCCCCGGCGCGCCGCCCGCCCTCTCCACCCCGCCGGTCGCCTGCAGCTTCGCCCCGCGCTGCCCGCTGGCCGAGCCGGCCTGCGAGGCCGCCCCCCCGCCGATGGTCGAGGCCGGGGCGGGCCGGCGGGCGCGATGCATCAAAATGTTGCCGGCGTGATGGAAAATGTTGCCGGCGCGATTGCCGCTGGCCCTTCGGCCGCTGTGGCCCTACATCTCGGCCGGACCCTTGCGGGGATGAACCGATGCGCGTGGTGACGCAACTTGCGGTGCTGGCCGTCATCGGCGGCCTTGGCGCCGGCTGGCACCTTTATGGGGAGAGGATCGGCCTGCCCAAGCCGCTCGCCCTTCTGGGCCTCGAGACCCGGCAGAACGAGGTGCAGCGGCCGGCCGGCCCCCCGCCCAATGCCCCGCTGCCGGTGGCGGTGGCGCCGGTCAGGATCGGCACCGTCGTCGAACGGGCCGAAAGCGTGGGCACGGTGCGCGCCCGCGAATCGGTCAACATCACCGCCAAGGTCGCGGGCATCATCACCGCGATCCACTTCCAGGAAGGCCAGATGGTGCGGGAAGGCCAGGTGCTGGTCGAACTCGACAGCGCCTCGGTGCGGGCCGAATACGACCAGGCGCGCGCGGCGGCCGACGATGCGCGGCTGCAGCTGCAGCGTGCCCGGGCCCTCCCGGCCGGACAGGCGGTGGCCCAGGCGCAGATCGACCGGCTGGATGCCGCCCTGCGCCAGGCGGAAGGGCGGGTGCGCCAGTTCCAGGCCCGGCTCGAGGAGCTGCGCATCACCGCCCCCTTCAGCGGGCGGGTCGGGTTGCGCACCGTCTCGATCGGGGCGCTGATCCAGCCCGGGACGCTGATCACGACGCTCGATGACACTTCGCGCGTCCGGGTGGAGTTCTCGGTCCCCGAGATCTTCATCGCCCGCGTCCGTCCCGGCAGCCAGGTCACCGCGACCTCGGTCGCCTACGGTGCGCGCCGCTTCGAGGGGCGGGTGACGGTGGCCGACACCCGCATCGACCCCGCCACCCGCACCCTGCGGCTGGTCAGCGAGTTCGACAACCCCGACGATGCGCTCAAGCCGGGGATGTTCCTCAATGTCCAGATCGTGCTCGAGACGCGCGAGCAGGCCCTGCTGGTGCCCGAGGAGGCGCTCGATCCGGTGGGCGATCGCAACTTCCTCTACGTGGTCCGCCAGGGCCGGGCGGCGCGGCAGGAGGTGCAGGTCGGCCAGCGCCTGGCCGGCGAGGTCGAGATCACGCGCGGGATCGAGCCCACCGATCAGGTGGTGGTGCGCGGCCTGCAGCGGCTGCGGCCCAACGCGCCGGTGCGCGTGACCGAAGTGCTGACCCGGCCGATGAGCTGACCGCCATGGTGCTCTCCGACATCTCGATCAAGCGCCCCGTCTTCGCGATGGTGGTCTCGATGCTGCTCTGCGTGCTCGGGCTCGCCTCGCTGATGCGGATGCCGGTGCGCGAACTGCCCGCGATCGACCCGCCCATCGTGCAGATCACGACGGTCTATCGCGGCGCCTCGGCCGCCATCGTCGATACCCAGATCACCGAGATCATCGAATCCGCGGTCGCCGGCATCGAGGGGGTGAAGAGCATCACCTCGCAGAGCCGCGACGAGAGGTCGGCGGTCACCATCGAGTTCAACCTCGGCCGCGACGTCGATGCCGCCGCCAATGACGTGCGCGACCGGGTGGCGCGGGCCATCCCGCGCTTGCCCGAACAGGCCGAGGCGCCGCTGGTCGCCAAGCAGGACAGCGACCAGCGCCCGATCCTCTGGATCGCGCTCACCTCCGACCGGCTCTCGGGCATGGAGCTGACGGACATCGCCCGCCGGCGCATGGCCGACAGGCTCGCCACCGTCGATGGCGTGGCGCAGGTGATCTTCTCCGGCGAACGCCGCTTCTCGATGCGGATCTGGCTCGACCGCCAGGCGATGGCGGCGCGCGGGCTGACCGTGCAGGACGTCGAGGATGCGATCCGGCGCGAGAATGTCGAACTGCCGGGCGGCCGGCTGGAATCGACGGCGCGCGAACTGACCGTGCGGACCGACACCCGCCTCTCCCGCCCGGAGCAGTTCCAGTCCCTGGTGGTGGCGCGCAACCTGCAGACCGGCGCCCAGGTCCTGCTCGGCGAGATCGCGCGCATCGAGGTCGCCCCCGAGGAGACGCGCGGCGAATACCGCATCAACGGCCGCACCGCGCTCGGCCTTGGCATCCTGCGCCAGTCGACCGCCAATACGCTCGCGGTCGCGCGCGGCGTGCGTGCCGAGGTCGAGCGCATCCGCCCCTCCCTGCCGGAGGGGGTGGATATCGTCTACGGCTATGACGAGAGCCAGTTCATCGCCCAGTCGATCTATGAGGTCCAGCACGCGCTGATCATCGCGCTGCTGCTCGTGGTGGGCGTGATCTTCTTCTTCCTGAGGAGCTTCCGGGCCACCATCGTGCCGGCGGTGGCGATCCCGGTCTCGGTGATCGCCAGCTTCATCGCGATGGATGCGATGGGCTTCTCGATCAATGTGCTGACGCTGCTCGGGCTCGTGCTCGCCATCGGCCTCGTCGTCGATGATGCGATCGTGGTGCTCGAGAACATCCACCGGCGGATCGAACTGGGCGAGCCGCCGCTTCTGGCCGCCGTGCGCGGCAGCCGCGAGATCGCCTTCGCGGTGATCGCGACCACCCTGGTGCTGGTGGCGGTCTTCGTGCCGCTCTCCTTCCTGGGCGGCAATGTCGGGCGGCTGTTCACCGAGTTCGGCCTGGCACTCGCCGCCTCGATCCTCTTCTCGGCGCTGGTGGCGCTGACGCTGACGCCGATGATGTGCTCGCGCCTGCTCTCGCCCCACAGCGAGGGCAACTGGCTGGTGCGCGCCACCGAACCGCTGTTCGTGGCGATGAACCGCGGCTTCCGCTGGACGCTGCAGCGCGCGCTCGCCGCCCCCATCATCACCCTGGGCTTCGCCGCTGCCCTCTCGGGCTTTTCGGTGCTGCTCTTCCAGGCCCTGCCCAAGGAGTTCACGCCCACCGAGGACCGCGGGGTGGTGATCATCCCGACCACCGGGCCGGAGGGCTCCTCCTTCGCCTATATGCGCGAACACGTCATCCGCATCGAGGAGATGATGCGCCCCTACCTCGAGAGCGGGGAGGCAGCGGCGATCTTCGCCACGATCGGGGGCTTTCAGCGCCCGCCGCAGAGCAATGTGGCCAATGTCTTCGTCCGCCTCGCCCCCTGGCATCAGCGCACACGCAAGGCGCAGGACCTGCAGCGCGAAATCTTCCCGCGCGTCAGCCAGATTCCCGGCATCCGCGGCTTCGCCCTGCTGCCGGCGGGCTACGGGCAGACCGGCTTCCAGCCGCCGATCCAGTTCGTCATCGGCGGGCCGGACTACGAGACGCTCGTGCAGTGGCGCGACCTGATGCTGGAGGCGGCGCGCGCCAACCCGCGGCTGCTCAACGTCGACAGCAACTTCCGCGAGACCCAGCCCGAGATCCGCGTCGACATCGACCGCCGGCGCGCGGCCGATCTCGGCATCTCGATCCAGGCGCTGGGCCGGACCATCGAGACCATGCTGGGCTCGCGCGAGGTCGGCACCTATGTCGAGGGCGGGCAGGAATACCGCATCCTGCTGCAGGCCGAGGCTGACCGGCGCATCACCCCCTTCGACCTTGAGAACATCTTCGTCCGCACCGCCTCGGGCCAGCTCGTGCCCCTCTCCTCGGTGGTGCGGCTGCAGGAGCGGGCGCGGGCACAGACCCTCTCGCGCGCCGATCGGGTGCGCGCGATCACCATCACCGCCTCGCTTGCCCCCGGCTATTCGATCGGAGAGGCGCTGGACTTCCTGGACCGCACCGCCGCGCAGGTGCTGCCGCAGGAGGTCAGGATCAGCTACCGCGGCCAGTCGCGCGACTTCAAGGAAGGCTCCTCGGCGCTTCTGGTCACCTTCCTCTTCGCCCTGCTCATCGTCTATCTCGTGCTGGCCGCGCAGTTCGAGAGCTTCATCCACCCCTTCATCATCCTGCTCTCGACCCCGCTGGCCATCACCGGCGGCCTGCTGGCGATCTGGTGGGTAGAGATCTCGCTCAACATCTTCAGCCAGATCGGCCTGGTCCTGCTGATCGGGCTGATGGCCAAGAACGGCATCCTGGTCGTGGAGTTCGCCAACCAGCTGCGTGATCGGGGCCTGTCCATCTATGATGCGGTGATGGAGGCAGCGGTCGCCCGTCTGCGGCCGATCCTCATGACCTCGATCGCCACCGTGCTGGGCGCCGTGCCGCTCGCGCTCGCCACCGGTGCGGGGGCGGAGAGCCGTTCGGCGCTCGGCTGGGTGATCGTGGGCGGGGTGATGCTCTCCACCCTGGTCACGCTCTATGCCGTGCCGGCGCTCTATCTGCTGCTCGCACGCTTCACCAAGCCGATCGGGACCATCGCGGCGCGGCTGGCCGACCTCGAGCGGAACACGCCCCCGGTGAAGGGCGAGGGGCAGGCACGTCCGCACCCCGCCGAATAGGGCGCCGGCCAGCCGGCCGGAAGGAGGCTTACGCAGCCGCTCCAGCCGGCCCGGCAGGGCCGGTGGCCGCTTGCCCGGTTATGGCCAGCGCGAAGATCGGGGGGCGGGCTTTTCCCGCCGCGCCCGGCCGCTACCCTGAGCCGCCGCC
>JANWYF010000015.1 GCA_025057055.1 Rhodovarius sp.
ATCCTCGAGCTCCCGATGCAGGGCGGCGATCCCCTCGGGGGTCTTGAGATCCAGCACGAGCGAGCGCTTGCCGCGGTTGAAATCCTTGAAGATCAGGGCGTCGCCATCGCGGAAGGCGGGGCCCATGCGGCGCGCGTCATCCCCGCCATCGGGCTTTTCCACCTTGATCACCGTCGCGCCGAGATCGGCCAGGATCATCCCGGCGAAGGGCCCGGCCAGCACCTGGCCCAGTTCCACCACCTTGATCCCGGCAAGCGGGCGGGCGCTCATCGCTGCCCCCGACCCGGCCGGAGCTGCGGGCAGGGCGGTTCCGACCCGGCGGCGGGGCGGCCTGTGCCCTGACCCTGGCCGGTTAGGCCCGGCAGGCGGGAGAGGGGGAGCGCAGGCAGGCGGGGCAGGGCAGATCGGGGCATCGGTCGCCTCCTCGCGGACGCAGCGGGAAAGACGCGAAAGGCAGCCGCCCGCCGGGAGAGCGGGACGGCGATAGAGGTCGGTGGCACGGCCGGATCGGGTCGTAAAGAGCAGCGGCCCATGACCGATGGCAACGATCGCGCAGCCGCTGCCATGCGCCATCCCGAGCGGGCCTGGTCAAGGCAGGCTGGGCGGCGCCGGGACGACTGGGCCAAGGGCAGGGCGCGGTGTCATGCGCCGTCAGGGCAGGGCAGGGGGTGAGCGATCGGCCGCGCCCGGCGCGGGAGCCGATCACCGGCGGCCACGATCAGCCGGGAGGATGTATCGGCGCTGGAGCGACAGGCCGGGCGAGGCTGCGGCCGGCACCGGCTGGGGGCAGAGCGCTAGCGGCACTGCGCACGCTGGCGCGCCGCCTGGGCCCGTTCGGCGATCGGGCCGGAGAGGTTCGGGAAGTTCGAGCGCAGGTCGTTCAGCGTATCGCAGGCCTCCCGCCGGTTGCCGAGGGCGGTGAAGGCGTTGGCCAGGCCGATCAGCGCCTCCGGCGCGCGCGGACCGGTCCGGTTGCGCACATAGGCCTCGTTGTAGGCCAGTGCGGCATTGCCGAAATCCCGTCGGCCCATCAGCGCATCGCCGAGCAACAGATGGGCGGCGACCTGCAGGCCCGGGTTGCGGCTGGCGATCACCTCGCGCGCGGCGGCCTCGGCAGCGGCAAAGTCGCGGCGTTCCAGGGCGGCGCGGCCATCGGCCAAGGCCCGGTCCGGGGTGCGCGGGGCGGGGGTTGCCTGGGGCGCCGCCGGGCGGGCCGGAGCGGCCGGCGCCGCGGCAGGCGGGGCGGCGGGTCGGGCGGGGGCGCTGCCTGCCCCCTCCAGCCGCTGGAAGCGGAAGTCGGTATCCTCGGTCAGCTTGCGCAGATCCTCAGACAGCCGGCGGTCGCGGTTCTCCGCCTCGTCGAGGCGGCCGCGCAGCCGCCGGACCTCCTCCTCGAGCGCGGCGACACGCTCAAGCAGCTGGGAGAGAAGATCGGCGCTGCCCGCCCCGGGGCGGACCGGCGCAGCCACGGGTGGAGCGCCGAGCGCGCTGCCTGCACCGCGCGCGCGCAGCTGCTCGAGCTCCTGACGCAGCTGGAGGATCTGGTTCTGCAGCGCGATTCCCTCTCGCGACTCCACCTGCCCCCGGGCCGGGCCGGCCAGGAGGGGCAGGAGGAGGAGGCAGAGGAGGGCTGCAGGCACCCGACCCATGTGCCTCACCGCACGACGGTCACAGCCCGGCGGTTCTGGGCCCAGGCGGTCTCGTCGCTGCCCAAAGCCTCGGGCCGGTCCTTGCCGTAGCTGATGGTCTGGATCCGCGCCGGGGAGACGCCATTGGCCACCAGGATGTCGCGCGCGGCATTGGCCCGCCGCTGGCCGAGGGCGAGGTTGTATTCGCGCGTGCCGCGCTCATCCGCGTGGCCCTCGATGATCACCTGGACCTGGGCATGCTGCTGCATCCAGCGCGCCTGCCGCTCCAGCACCGGGCGCTGGTCGGCGCGCACCACGGCGCTGTCGAAATCGAAGAAGACCCGATCGCCGACATTGACGCGCAGGTCCTCCTGGCTGCCGGGCACGATAGCGGATGCACCGCCCGCACCGGTGGCCGCGGCGGTCTCGGGCTCCTGGCCGCAGGCGGTCAGCAGCGCCAGGGCGGCCAGGGCGGGAAGGATCTTGGGCAGGGACATGGATGAACTCCGCTCTCTTCGACGGGGCGGCTTCCGGGCCGCCCATGCTGCGCTGCGAAGCCGCTAGCCGCCGGCGGTGGCAGCTTCAAGGCAGAAGCGCGTCACCCTTTGCAACGCTGCATTGCAGCAGGCGGCGGCCGCGGCCCGGCCTCGCGCAGCCATTGAGCAGGCGGCGCAAGCCTGCCACATCCCTGCCATGCCCACCACCCGCCGAATCCTGCTGGCCGCACCTGGTCTGCTTCTGGCCACCCCCGCGGCGGCCCAGCAGCGCCCGCCGGCGCGCCCCCCGGCCCCCCGCCCGCCGGCCCGGCCCGCCGGCACCCCGGCCGCCACGCCGCTCGGCCCGCTCGATACGCAAGCGCGGCACCTGTTCTTCCAGGATTTCGAGACCGAGGCGGTGCTGGCCGAGAAGGGGGCGGATGAGCGCATCCCGCCCGCCTCCATGTCCAAGCTCATGACCATGTATGTGGTCTTCGACCTGCTCAAGCAGGGCCGGCTCAGCCTCTCCCAGACCATGACGGTGAGCCAGGCGGCCCGCAACGTCGAGGGCAGCCGGATGTTCCTGGAGGCCGGCAGCCAGGTGAGCGTGCAGGACCTGGCGCGCGGGGTGATCGTGCAGTCGGGCAATGATGCCTGCATCGCCCTGGCCGAGGGAATCGCCGGCAGTGAGCGCGCCTTTGCCGAGATGATGAACGAGACGGCGCGGCGCATCGGCCTGACCGGCTCGACCTTCCGCAATGCGACCGGCCTGCCCGATCCCGACCACCGCATGACCTGCCGGGATCTGGCACGGCTGGCGCGGCGGCTGATCCAGGATTTTCCGGAATACTACCGCCTGTATTCCGAACGCAGCTTCACCTGGAACAACAT
>JANWYF010000022.1 GCA_025057055.1 Rhodovarius sp.
GGGCTCAAGAAGAAGCCGGCGACCTCGGAACTGCTCGACTGGCTCAAGCTGCTGATGGCCGAGGACCTGCCGCCCGAGGCGCTGCGCGCCGAGGATGGGCGCAGCGCGATCCCGCCCCTCTACGGCGCGCTGCTCAAGAACGAACAGGACGTCCACCTCTTCGAACGCCTGGCCTTCCTCAGCCGCGCCAAGCGCTAGCGCCGTCTCCGCCCGGCCGAGCCCGCGGCGAGGTCTCTGGGCTGGGAAGCAGCCGGGCGCCGCCGGCCCCGGCCCGCCAGCGGTGATCCGATCGGGCTGGCCCCCTCCCCGCGGGCAGGCCGCGGGCGATCTGCGCGCCGGCCGTCAGAACGGTCAGCCTGCCCCATCCCGGCCGGCAGCCCGCAACCGGGAAGGTTCTATCCCTCCTCCTCGCGGAAGGCGTCGGCGATCCGGCGCAGGCGGCCGGCGGCATCGACGATCATCACATCGAAGCGAATGCCGGCCCGGCCGCGCTCCGGGTTCTGCGCCAGCCAGTCCGCAGCGGCGGCCAGAATGCGGCGGCGTTGCCGCGGCCCCAAGGCCTGGGCGGCGGCGATCAGGCTCGACCGCCGCTTGACCTCGACGAAGGCAAGCAGCCCACCGCGTTCGGCGATCAGGTCGATCTCACCGGCCGGGGTGCGCTGGCGCAGGCCGAGGATCTCCCATCCCTCGGCAGCGAGCGCAGCAGCCGCCTGCTCCTCCGCCACCCGGCCCAGGGCCGGCCCGCGAGCGCCTTCACGCGCGGGAGACGACATGGCGAATGATCTGCAGCGCCTCCTCGATCATCGCGGCGGTGACGTCGAGATGGGTGCAGGCCCGCACCCGTCCGCCCAGGCCCGAGACCGCCACGCCCTCGGCGCGCAGGGCGGCCTGGAAGGCCTCGAAGGACAGGCCGGTGCCGCGGATGTCGAAGAAGACCAGGTTGGTCTCCGGCTCCTCCACCGTGATGCCCGGGATCTGCCGCAAGCCCTGGGCGAGGGCGCGGGCATTGGCATGGTCCTCGGCCAGCCTCTCGATGTGATGGTCGAGCGCATACAGGCAGGCGGCGGCGCATATACCGGCCTGCCGCATCGACCCGCCCAGGCGCTGCTTCCAGCGCCAGGCCTCCCCTATGAACTCGGCGCTGCCGCAGAGCACGGCACCGAGCGGTGCGCCGAGGCCTTTGGTGAAGTCGAGCCAGACCGAGTCGAAGCCGGCGGCCATCTCGGCCGGGGCGATGCCGCTCGCCACGCAGGCGTTCATCAGCCGCGCGCCATCCATATGGGTGGCCCAGCCCTGTTCCCTGGCGACGGCGACCACCGCCCCGAGCTGCGCCAGCGGCCAGACCGCACCGCCGCCGATATTGGCGGTCTGCTCCACCTCGAGCAGGCGCTGCGGCGGCGCATAGCGGGTGCGCGGGCGGATCGCTGCGCGCACATCCTCGGCGCTGAACATGCCGCGCGGCCCGCGCAGCGGCAGGATCTGCACGCCGGTCAGCGCGGCGTGGGCGCCCCCCTCGCTGTGCAGGATGTGGCTCGTCTCATGCGCCAGCACCTCATCGCCCTTTTGGCAATGGGTGAGGATCGCGACCACGTTGCACATGGTGCCGGAGGGCAGGAACATCGCCGCTTCCTTGCCCATCAGCGCGGCCATGCGGTCGCAGAGCGCGTGCACCGTGGGGTCGTCGCCGTGCTGCTCGTCCCCGACCTCGGCGCGCATCATCGCCTCCTTCATGGCCGGGGTCGGGCGGGTCTGGGTGTCGGAATAGAGGTTGATGCGGACCGGTGGCGCGCCCGGCGGCGGGCGAGGCGGGGTGAACAGCATGGCCGGCAGACTAGCGACGGTGCGCCGCGGCGCCAGCCCCCGCGGCTGCCTCAGGCGGTGGGAAGGCCGCGAATCTCGGCCAGGAGCTTGCGTGCGATCGCCTCGGCGAAATCCGCATAGTCGGCACAGGCCATGGCGAAATGGCCGGGGCCGCCGATCACCTCAGCCTGGTAGTGCGCGAGCAGGTCGGGCTCCTCGTTGAGCACGGCCAAGCCGTTGATGGTGATGCCCGCCGCCACCGCCAGGTCGCGCACCGGCCCGGGCGGGCGGCCGCGGTTGTGGCGCCCATCGCCCGAGACATCCATCACCAGCCGCTCCGCGCGCACCGGCAGCCGCCCGAGCAGGGCAAGGCCCGCGAGCATCCCCTCCCCCAGCGCGGTCGCGCCGCCCGGGGGCAGGCGGGGGGCCATCTCCAACGCCTCGGCGAGGCGCTCAGCGGCCGCCGCGCCGTCCAGGATCGTCCAGTCCAGGGCGACCTCGGCCTCATCGGCCCAGAACAGGGCGGCCACCGCGATCGCCCCGCGCGGTCCGGCGATCGCGGCGGACTGGATCTCGGGCAGGCGGAAGGCTGCGGCCAAGCCCCCGATCATCAGCCCGAACTCGTCGAAGGAGACGCTGTCGGAGACATCGATGGCCAGGCAGAGGGCGAGATCGACCGCGCGCATCAACAAGATATTGCCACGCGGCGGCGAAAACCTTCACCCTGATGCCAACAACGAAGACAGGAGAGGCTTTCATGAACCGTCGTTCCCTGCTGGTCGGCGCGGCAGCCGCAGGGCTCGCGGCACCCGCCCTGGCGCAGTCCGGCTGGCCCAACCGGCCGGTGCGCGTCATCGTCCCCTTCCCGCCCGGAGGCAGCACCGATGGCATGGCGCGGGTGACTGCGGGCAAGCTGCAGGAGAAGCTGGGCCAGCCCTTCATCGTGGAAAACCGCGCCGGTGCGAACGGCGCGGTGGGCGGGCGCGCGGTGGCCGCCGCGCCGCCCGACGGCTACACGCTGCTCTTCAGCGCCTCGATCCAGGCGATGGCGCGGCTCGTCATGCGCGATCCGGGCTATGATCCGCTGACCGACCTCACGCCCATCATCCGCGTCGGGCAGGGGCCGCTGCTGCTGGTGATGAATCCGGCGCGCGGGCCCAACAACCTCCAGGAGCTGGTGGCGGCGGTGCGCGCCAACCCGACCGCCTGGAACATCGCCACCTCCAGCCTCGGAGCGGCGGGGCATCTGGCCAGCATCGAGCTGATCCGCCTGATCGGGCGAGAGGTCACGGTCGTGCCCTATCGCGGCACCAACCCGGCGCTGACGGATGTGATCGCCAACAATGCGGCGATGATGTTCGACCCGGTGCTCGCCACCCTGCCGCCGGTGCGGGCAGGCACGCTGCGCGGGCTGTGCATCACCTCGACCCAGCGCAGCGAGGCCGCGCCGCAGATCCCGACCGCGGCCGAACAGGGGCTGCCGAGCCTCGACATCCAGTCCTGGTGGGGGCTGTGGGGCCCGCGCGGCTTCCCGGCCGAGGTGATCGCCCGCATCGGTGAGGTGCTGCGGGTGGGGATGTTCGAACCTGACATCACGCCTCGGGTCGGGGCCTTGGGCGTGATCCCGCTGGCCGAGGTGGGGGCGGATTTCGCCCGCTTCATCCAGCAGGATTTCGAGCGTTCCCAGCAGCTCTTGCGGCTGGCCAATTTCCAGCCCGAGTGACCCAGACGTCGCAGAAAGTAAACAGAGTCTCAAAAACGAGTTGACGCCCGGCGGGCCGGCGTTTACCCCTCCTTCATGTTTGCCGGCCCGCACATGCACCTGCTCCGCCACGGGGCAAGCTGGAACGACCTCTCCGGCAGGCCCACCGTCGTCACCTTCGCCTTCGCCGAGGAAGGGCAGGCCTTCACCGTCGCCCAGCGCGCCTCAGCCCGCCAGGCCCTGGCCGCCTGGGATGCGGTCTCGGGCCTCGCCTTCGTCGAGGTGCCGGACCGCCCCGGCGGAGCCGGCATCGACCTGCGATTCCGCCTCGAAGACTGGCCGGACATCCAGGTGCTGGGCCGCGCCAGCCTGCCGCCCGAGGGTGGTGATGTCGTGCTCAACGCCCGCCTCTTCGCCCGCGACAGCCTGGCGCCGAGCCCGACCCGCATCGGCTATCAGGTCCTGCTGCACGAGATCGGCCACGCGCTCGGCCTCTCCCACCCGCCGGCCGATACGCCGGATGCCCTGGCCCATACGGTGATGGTCGCCACGATCGGCCGCACGCCCCCGGTGCAAGCTCCCCTCGCCTGGGATGTCGCGGCGATCCGCCTCCTCTACGGCACGCCGGAGGAGGAGGCGGCGGTCGGCATCACCTGGTCGTGGGATGCCCGGCTCGCCGCCGTGCGGGGCGAGGGCACGGCCAGACCCGATCTGCTGCGCGGCACCGCCTATCGCGATGCGCTCTTCGGCGGGGCGGGGGATGATCTGCTGCTGGGCCGAGGCGGGGATGATCTGCTGCTGCCCGGCCCCGGCAACGACGTGGTCGAGGGCGGGCCGGGCTTCGATACGCTGCGCTTGGCCGTCGCGCGGTCGGACCTGCAGATCGATATTGCCGGCCGGCGGCTGGACAGCCCGGAGGGTCGCGACCGTTTCGCGGAGGTCGAGGCGATCCGTCTGCTCGATGGCACCCTCTACCTCGAGGCACCGCCGGGTCTCGCACCGCTGATCGGCCTCTATCACATCGCCCTGGGCCGCGCGCCCGACCCCGGGGGTCTCGCCTTCTGGTGGCGCGCCCGGCAGGGCGGGCAGCCCCTCGCAGAGACCGCGCAGCTCTTCCTCGACAGCCCGGAGTTCCGCGCTGGATCCCGCGCGGGCCTCGGCCTCTCGGCCGAGGTGCTGGCGCGCGCCGCGCTCGCGCATGATCCCGCCGCCGATCTGGCCGCCGGGCTGTGGCTGCCCGATCCCGACGCGCTGTTCGTCGCACGGCTCTATGCCCTGGCCCTCGGCCGCGCGCCGGAACGGGAGGGGTTCCTTTTCTGGACCGGCCTGATCGAAGCCGGCGTGCCGGCGGAGGTGGTCAGTGCCGGGGTGCTGTTCAGCCCCGAAGCCTCGGCGCGCCAGGGCCTGCCCTGGGCCTCGCCTTCGGCACTGCTCGCCGAGGCCGAGGCCTCCATGTGGAACCATGGCGCAGAGGGCCTGTTCCTGCTCTAGGGAGCCGTGCGGAGGGCCGGGACGGCGGGAGCCGGGAGTCCGCCCTAGGCGGCGCCTGAGGCGCGGATCACCGGCGCCCAGCGGTCTTGTTCACCCTGCACCCAGGCGGCCAGGCGCTCCTGCGGCACATCCTCGGTGCGGACGAAGGCCGACTGGTCCAGCCGTTCCCGGATGGCGGGTTCGGCCAGGATGGCGCGCACCGCCTCGCCCAGCCGGGCCACCACCGCCGGCGGCAGGCCCGCCGGGCCGCAGAGCAGGAACCAGTTGAGGCTGACCACGCGCGGAAAGCCCGCCTCCTGCGCCGTCGGCACATCGGGCAGGATCGCGGCCCGTTCGGGGGAGGAGACGCACAGCCCGCGCAGCGTGCCCGCCCGCACGGCGCCCACATTGGCCGCCGCCGTATCCCACAGCGACGTCACGGCACCGCTCAGCACGCCCTGCTGCGCCTCGGGCGCGCCGCGGAACGGGGCATGCAGCAGCTGCACGCCGGCCTCCATCCCGAACAGGACGCCGGTCAGATGCCCCATGGATCCGACGCCGGAAGACCCGAAGCTGACCGCATCGGGCGCGCGCCGTGCGGCGGCGGCATAGTCGGCCAGGCTGCGGATCGGGCTGGTGCCGGCCACCGCGCACAGGATCGGCGCCCCGCCCATCAAGGCGATGTAGGTGAAGCTGCGCTGGGCGCTGTAGGCCAAGCCCTGCTGGATCTGCGGCAGAAGAATGAGCGGCCCTGGGGTGGTGAGCAGCAGCGTATAGCCGTCCGGCCGCTCATGGGCCGCGGCGGCCAGCCCAACCGCGCCGCCCCCGCCCGGGCGATTGTCGATCACGAAGGGCTGGCCGAAAACCCGCTCCAGCCGCTCTGCCACCGGGCGCATCAGAAGATCCGACGCACCGGCGGGGGTGAAGGGGATGATGATGCGGACCGGGCGGTTGGGCCAGGCGGACTGGGCAGCGGCCAGGCGCGGAGCCAAGCCCGGAGCGGCGAGCAGCGGCAGGGAGAGGAGGGTGCGGCGTCCGATCATGCTGGCCTGATCGCGCCGCTCCCGGGCCGGCGCAAGGCCAATCCTGCCGCCGCGCCGGGCAGTCGGCACCGGGGCTGAACAGGCAGAAGGCATTCGCGTCCGGACCGCTCACGCCCTAGGCAAGACTGGCCAAGCCATGCCTCGGCTTGGACCGCCCGGGCCCTCGGCCCACCGGGCAGCGCATTCGCCAAGAGGGGGCAGGCGCACCGGCTGCCGGCGCGCCCGCGGGAGAGGGACAAGCGCCGACCCTGCCGCACCGCGCAGCGCCCCACCCGCCGCAGGTTGGGTCGCGGCTGGGAGCGCCGCGCAGGCTCAGCCGCCCCGCACCGCCTCGGCCAGGGCGCGGACCTGATCCAGCACCGCGCGCACCGTCCCCGGCGTGGCGCGGCCGCCGGCATCCAGGCTGCGGGCCAGGGTATCCACCAGCGCCGAGCCGACCACCGCCCCATCCGCGATGCGCGCCGCCGCGGCCGCCTGGGCCGGGGTGCGGATGCCGAAGCCGATCGCGATCGGCAGGTCGGTCTGGGCGCGGATGCGCGGGATCTGGGCGCGCAGCTCCGCCTCCTCGGCCGCATGGGTGCCGGTGATGCCGGTGATCGAGACGTAGTAGACGAAGCCCGAGCTCGACCGCAGCACGAGCGGCAGCCGCGCATCATGGGTCGTCGGCGCGACCAGCCGGATCAGGTCGAGGCCCGAGGCCGCCATGTAGGGGGCGAGCTCGTGGCTCTCCTCGGGTGGCATGTCGACCACGATCAGCCCATCGACGCCGGAGGCGGCCGCATCGCGGCAGAAGCGCTCGGGCCCATAGGCCAGGATGGGGTTGAGATAGCCCATCAGGATCACCGGCGTCGCCGCATCCTCGCGCCGGAAATCGCGCACCATGGCCAGCACGCCGGCCGCTGTCGCGCCCGCCTTCAGCGCCCGCTGCCCGGCGGCCTGGATGATCGGGCCATCGGCCATCGGATCGCTGAACGGCACGCCGAGCTCGATCAGATCCGCCCCCGCACCGGGCAGGCCGCGCAGGATGGCCATGCTCGTCGCGGGGTCAGGGTCATAGCCCTGGATGTAGGTGATCAGCGCCCCGCGCCCCTCGGCCCGGAGAGCGGCGAAGCGGGCGGCGATGCGGCCGCGGGCGGCAGGGGCCGTCACAGGCTCACCCCCAGGTGCTTGGCGACGGCGAAGATGTCCTTATCCCCGCGGCCGCACATGTTCATGCAGATGATGTGATCGCGCGGCAGGCGCGGGGCGATCTTCATCACATGCGCCAGGGCATGGGCCGGCTCGAGCGCGGGGATGATGCCTTCCAGCCGGGCGCAGAGGCGGAAGGCCTCCAGCGCTTCGCGGTCTGTCACCGCCACATATTGCACGCGCCCGATCTCGCGCAGCCAAGCGTGCTCGGGCCCCACGCCGGGGTAGTCGAGGCCGGCGCTGATCGAATGCCCCTCCAGGATCTGGCCGTGCTCATCCTGCAGCAGATAGGTGCGGTTGCCATGCAGCACCCCGGGCCGCCCGCCGGTCAGGCTTGCGGCATGGCCATTGGGCACATCGAGGCCATGGCCGCCAGCCTCCACTCCGATCATCGCCACCGACGGCTCGTCGAGGAAAGGATGGAACAGGCCCATCGCATTGGAACCGCCGCCGATGGCCGCGACCAGCGTATCCGGCAGGCGGCCGACCGCCTCCAGCATCTGGCTGCGCACTTCCTCCCCGATCACCGACTGGAAGTCGCGCACCATCTGCGGATAGGGGTGCGGGCCGGCCACAGTGCCGATGCAGTAGTAGGTGTCGCGCACATGGGCGACCCAGTGGCGCAGCGCCTCATTCATCGCATCCTTGAGCGTGGCGGCACCGGAGGTGACCGCGACCACCTCTGCCCCCAGCAGCTTCATGCGGAAGACATTCGGCTGCTGGCGTTCGACATCGACCGCCCCCATGAAGATCGTGCAAGGGAGGTCGAACAAGGCGCAGGCGGTGGCGGTGGCCACGCCATGCTGGCCGGCGCCGGTCTCGGCGATGATGCGCTTCTTGCCCATGCGCTTGGCGAGCAGGATCTGACCGAGCACCGCGTTGATCTTGTGCGCCCCGGTGTGGTTGAGCTCATCGCGCTTCATCCACACCTGCGCGCCGCCGAGATGGGCGGAAAGGCGCGCCGCATGCCACAGGGGTGAGGGGCGGCCGACATAATGCGCGAGCAGCCGGCGCCATTCCTCATCGAAGCTGGGGTCTTGCCGGGCGGCGCGATAGGCCTCCTCCACCTCCAGGATGCAGGGCATCAGCGTCTCGGCCACATAGCGGCCGCCGAAGCTGCCGAAGCGGCCGGCGGCATCGGGCCCGGCACGGAGCGAGTTGGGCAGAAGAGGCGTGTTCACGAAAGACCCCCGGAAGCGCGATGGCGGCGGCCGCAGCGCCATCCGCAGGCGGATGGCAGCGGCAGGGCGCGCCGAGCCTCGGCTTGTAACGCCGCGCCGCGCCCCGCGCAGCCCCCCCGCCGGATGCCGCGACAAGGGGCCGTTCAGTCGCGGGCGACGAAGCAGTCGAAGCGCACCTCCCGCGCCCAGCCGCAGAGCTGCCGCCCCTCGCGCAAGCTCAGCCGGGTGGAGGTGCGGATGCGCCACAGCTGACCACCCGAGGGGGTCACGGCCGGGCTGATGTGCAGCCGCCCATCCTCGCGCAGGGCGCTGCTGCGCTCCTGCAGCTCGCGCAGCGCGATCAGGGCCCGCTGCTCGCTGCGCCAGGCGCCGAACTGGGCAATATAGCCGCCAGCCCCGCGAAGGGCGGGCGCGGGATCGGCCGCCAGCGGGTGGGTCAGCGCGGTCCGCTGCAGCATCGCCCCGGTGGGCGTGGGGGCTGCGCCCCCCGGCACGGCCGGCAGAAGGGCGGCGGCGGCTGCGGCCTCGGCCGTCGGCTCCGCGGCTGGATCGGACGGGGCGGCCGCGGGCTCGGCCGGGAACGGCGCCGGGGCAGGCAGCGGCGCATCGAGCATGGCGCGGCGGATGCGCGGCCCTTCCGGCCGCATCCTCGCCGCCGGAGCGACCCGGTCGGCGCGCTCGACCTCCGGTCCGGCCGGGGGAGAGGGAGGCGCGGCCGCGGGCAGCGTCACCACCTGAGGCGCGGGCGGGGCGAAGGGGGCGAGGCGGGCGGCCGCCGCGGTCGAGGGCGCCGCGACAGGGGCCGGGGCCCGGGATTCGCCCCCGCCCAAGGCCACCGGCGGCGGGGCGCGCAGGAGCGGGGCCTGGCCGGTCAGCGCCTGGGCCACCGCGCGCAGCTGTTCGGCCGTCATCCCTTCGGGCGAGATCGCCGCCGCCTCCTCTGCCCGACCATTGGCGGCCAGGGCGATGGCCAGATTGTTGCGGATG
>JANWYF010000031.1 GCA_025057055.1 Rhodovarius sp.
GGCCCGCCCGGGGGCAGCGGGGTCAGTGCAGCCGCGGCGTCTTGAGGAAGCTCTGCCGGTCGGCCGAGATCAGGGTGAGGTCGAGCACGCGCCCGTCGCGCTCCAGCCGCATCGGCACCGGCACGCCGGCATGGCCCACCGCCCGCACCGCGCGCCAGAGGCCGGCTAGGTCCTGCACCTGTTCCCCGGCCACCTCCAGGATCCGGTCGCGCGGGCGCACCCCGGCGCGATCGGCCGGAGCGCCGCGGGTGACGCTGCCCACCGACACGCCCTCCTCCTCCTCGGCGACCAGCATGCCGAGCCAGGGCCGGGGCGGCCGGCCGGAGCGGCCGGTGGCGATCAGCGCGGGTAGGATAGGCACAAGTTCCTGCACCGGCACCACCATGTTGAGATCGAGCCGCCGGCCGCTGCCATCTCCCTGCTGCAGGACCAGCGAGCCGATGCCGACCAGCCGCCCGTCCATGCCGATGCAAGCGGTGCCGCCCCAATGCGGATGGGCCGGCGCGGTGAAGATCGCATCCTCCAGGATATACTCCCAGTAGCCCGCGAAGGGCTGGCGCGCGGTGACCCGTGCCGCCACCGCCCGCCGCGGCCCGCCCATGGCCGCCACCACCACCGCATGTCCGGGCTGAAGCCGCGTGCTGTCACCGAGCTCGAGCGGGGTCAGGCCGGGCAGCTGGCCCAGCGCCTGCACCAGGCCGAAGCCGGTCTCGGTATCGACGGCCAGCGCATGCCCCTGCACCACCCGCCCGTTGGCGGCGGTCAGCCAGATCGTCTCGCTCTCCAGCACCAGATAGCCGATGGTAAGGAAGAGGCCGCGCGGATCGATCAGCACGGCGCTGCCTTCGCGCTCGATGCCCAAGGTGGCGGCCGTGGTCGCATCGGGCGGGATCAGCGCCTTGAGCGCCACCACGGCATCGAGCGCCCGGATCAGGTCGAAGCCGTAATCGGCGGGATCGGGCTGGAATGCGGGAGGAACCTCCCATTCCTCATCGGCCATGCCCAGAGATATAGCGGCCCTAGGAGGCGGCGAAAGCGGGTGCCACCGGCGCCCGGCACAGCCCTGCCTTCTCGAGGACGCGGGCAGCGCGCAGCAGCAGCGCCTCCTGCCAGGGGCGGCCGATCAGCTGCACGCCGATCGGAAGCGCCCCTTCGGCCTGCGGCAGCGGGGCGGCCACCACCGGGAGCCCGATCGCGCTGATCGGCTGGGTATAGAGGCCCAAGGAGGGCCGCAGCGGCATGCTCACGCCATCGAGGGTGAGCATCTCCTGCCCGATCGGGCTCGCCACGATCGGCGTGGCGGGGGCGATCAGGATGTCCCATTTGGCCTGCAGCGCCCGCATGCTGGCCTGCCCGATGGCGCGCACCCGCTGTGCCTGGAACACCCAGGCGGCCGGAATCATCGCCCCGGCGAGCAGGCGGTCCTGGATCAGCGGCTCGAACTCCTCGAGGCGGCTGCGCAGCTCCGGCAGGCGAAAGCCCGCGCCCTCGGCCGCCGTGATCAGATAGGCCGCCGCCCGCGTGGCCTCGGCCTCCGGCCAGATCACCGTCTCGCGCGCGCCCAGCACCTCGGCCACGGCGGCGACGGCGCGGCGGGCGGCCGGGCTCTGCGGCCCCTCGAACCAGCCCCCCAGCCGGGCGATGCTGAGCCCCGCGATCCCCTCCTCGAGGCTGGGCAGGGCGGGTTCGACGGTGGTCGCAAGCTGCGCCGGATCGCGCGGATCCGGGCCCTGGAGCGCGTCATAGACCGCCGCGAGGGTGGTCACATCCCGCGCGAAGGGACCGATGTGATCGAGCGCCGCGACAAAGAGCGTGGCGCCGGCCCGGCTGATCCGCCCATAGGTCGGCTTGAGGCCCCAGACGCCGCACAGGCTCGCCGGCACCCGGATCGAGCCGTTGGTGTCGGTGCCCAGGCTGAAGGGGACCATGCCCGCCGCCACCGCCGCCGCCGACCCGCCCGAGGAGCCGCCCGCGATCCGTGTCGGGTCATGCGGATTGCGCGTCGGGCCGTCATGGCTGTTCTCGGTGGTGAAGCCGTAGGCGAACTCATCCATGTTGAGGGCGCCCACGCAGATCGCCCCGGCCGCCTCGAGCCGAGCCACCGCCGTGGCGTCGGCCTCAGCCGGCGGAGCGCTGCGGCGGATCCGGCTGCCGGCGCGGGTCGGAATGCCCCGGATATCGAAGAGGTTCTTGGCCCCGAAGGGCTGCCCGGCCAGCGGCCCTGCGGGATTGGCCGCAGCCCGCGCCAGCGCGCGTTCCGCCAGCACATCGGTGAAGGCGTTGATCACCCCATCATGCCGCGCGATCGCATCGAGCGCGGCACGCACCCGATCCAGCGCGCTCATGGCCGGAACACCGGGGCCGGTTCCACGCTCTCCGGCACCGGATAGTGCAGCGCGGGGGCGCCGATCCGGGCGGCGAGCGCGAGCTGGAAGGCCACCTTCTCCACCCTCTCGGGCGACAGGCTAAGCCCCACCGCGGCCGCCATGGCGGCGACATGGGCCTTGGGGTCGAAGCGTTCGGTATCGATCATGCGGCCATCCTCCTCGGCCGAGGCGCTTGCCACGTCGCGCCCGCCCTGCCCATGGCGCCGGGGCGGGAAATCCGGCGCCCGCGGGCTATCGGCTGCGCCCAAGCCGGGCAGTTGCACGCCGGCTGGGCCGCCCCCATGGTGCATCGGGCAAGGAGGTCCGGCGATGCATGAACTGGCGATCCGCGGCGGGCGCGTGGTCAGCGCCTTCGGAACGATCCGCTGCGATATCGGCATAGCCGGCGGGCGAATCGTCACCCTGGCCGAACGGATCACCGACGCGGCCCAGGTGCTGGAGGCGGATGGTCTGCTCGTGCTGCCGGGCGGCGTCGACAGCCATTGCCATATCGAGGAGCCGGCCGCCGACGGCAGCGTGATGGAGGAGAGTTTCCTCACCGCCTCGGCCGCGGCCTTCGCCGGCGGGACGACCACCACCGTCTCCTTCGTGCCGCAGTGGAAGGGCCACGGCATCCTCGAGCGTTTCCGGGACTATCGCGCCCGCGCCGCACGGGCGATGCATGACCACGCCTTCCACCAGATCATCAGCGACCCCTCCGATAGCGTGATCGAGCAGGAGCTGCCGCAGGTGGTGGCCGAGGGGGTGCGCAGCCTCAAGGTCTTCATGACCTACGATTCGCTGCATGTGGATGATGCCGGACTGATCCGGGTGCTGGAGGCGGCGCGGCGGCTCGGCTGCCTGGTCACCATCCATTGCGAGAACTACGCGGCGATCCGCTGGCGGACGCAGCGTCTGCTCGCGGCCGGGCTGACCGCGCCGAAATACCATGCCTGGTCCCGCCCGCCGGTGGTCGAGCGCGAGGCGACCCACCGCGCCATCGCGCTGGCCGAACTCATCGACCAGCCGATCCAGATCTTCCATGTGAGCTGCGCCGAGGCGGCGGAGGAGATCGCCCGCGCCCAGGCGCGCGGCCTCAAGGTCTGGGGCGAGACCTGCCCGCAATACCTCATCCTGACCGCCGAGCACCTGGCCCGGCCCGATGGGGCGCTGTTCATGTGCAGCCCGGCCCCGCGCGAGGCCGAGGAGCACGCCCGCCTCTGGGCGATGATCCGGCGCGGCGTGCTGGATGTGGTCAGCTCGGACCACTGCGCCTTCTCGACCGCGGCCAAACGCGGGCCGGATTTCTCGGTCATCCCGAACGGCGTGCCGGGGCTGGCCGCGCGCATGCCCCTGCTGTTCAGCGAAGGGGTGGCGAAGGGCCGCATCGGCATCGAGGATTTCGTGCGGCTGACCGCGACCAATCCCGCCCGGCTGATGGGTCTGGCCCCGCGCAAGGGGGCGATCATGCCCGGCGCCGATGCCGATATCGTGCTGTGGGATCCGAACAAGCAGATGCGCCTGTCGAATGCGCTGATGCAGCACGCCGTGGACAACACCCCCTATGAGGGGATGCGCATCACCGGCTGGCCGGTGA
>JANWYF010000035.1 GCA_025057055.1 Rhodovarius sp.
CGAGCGCAGGGGTGCTCAGCGTGATGACCGGGAGCGCCCGGCGTGGCAACCTCATGACGGAATGTTCAGGTGCCTTTGCAGCAAAATCAAGGCGCCGTCGGGATCCTCGAGCTCCATCAGGTGCCCGACACCGTCGGGACAAACAAATCGCGCGCCGGTGATCGCATCCGCGATCGCCATGCCGACCTCGGGCGGGTTCACGGCGTCCTCGCGGCCGGTCACGACCAAGGTCGGGGCGGCGATACGGGGCGCATAGTCGGCGACCACATCCACCCTATCCGTGCAGCGGGCAGCGGCCATCAGGCCGCGCGCATCGGTGGCCGCCAGCATCCGCCGCACCTCGCGCAGCACGGCCTCTCCCGCCCCGGGTGCAACGAGCCGCTCTGCGCGGGTGCGGGCAAGCGCCATCCCACCCTCGGCAATGCTGGCAGCCCGCATCGCAAGCAGCTGAGCGCGCTCCTCCGGGCTCTTCCAGCGCTGCCCGCGCGAAGCACCGAACAGGGTCAGGCTCGCCACGCGGTCCGGATGACGCGCCGCCATGCAGGCCGCCAGCATGGAGCCGAAGGAGGAACCCACGACATGGACCGGACCGTCAATCCCGAGCGCATCGAGGAGAGCCAGCGCAACTTCGACATAGGCCTCCGCCGTCGGCGCTTCCGACAGGAAGGGGTCGGAGAGGAAGTAGCCAGGAGCATTCCAGGCGATGACGCGCGCCCGCTGCGCCAGACCTGCCATGATATGCCGCCAGCCCAGGTGATTGGCGCCGATGCCGTGAAGCAGAAGGATGGGCGGCCCCGCATCGCCCTGCGCGGCGTAGCACAGGCGCGAACCCGCCAACCCCAGCCGCCGCGCGTCCAGCTCGGCAAAGTCGATCATTCCTCCCCCTCCTCTGGCGGTGCCTTCATGTCCGGCCGGCCGCGCTGCATGCGCCCGCGCGACAGTTCCGCCACCACACCGTGAAGTGTGCGCAGCTCCTGTTCGGTCACCTCTCCGCGCTGGAACCAGTGGCGCAGGTTGCGCACCATGCCCGCCCGCTTCGGCGCATGGCGCAGGAAGCCGCACGCATCGAGCTCCGCGATCAGATGGGACATGAAGTTCTCGAGCTCGCCCTTGGTTGCCACGCGTGTGCCGTGGGTCTCAAGCCGCCGTGGGGGCGTCTCATCGGCCGCGATCCACCATTCATAGGCCAGGATCATGACCGCCTGTGCGAGGTTGACGCTGTTGTGCACCGGATTGAGCGGATAGCGCACCAGCGTGTCGGAACGCGCCAGATCCTCGGCCGTAAGGCCGGAACGCTCCGGCCCGAACAAGACGGCGGCACGCAGGCCCGCCGCATTGATCGCCCGCAGCTCGAGCGCGGCAGCGCGGGCGGTGAGCGTGTTGATGATCACGTGGCGCGGGCGGGGGCAGGTGGCGAAGACGCGATGGCAGTCGGCCACTGCCTCATCCACCGTGGCGTGCACGGTGGCCGCCTCGAGAATGCGTTGCGCGCCGGAGGAGACGTAGAAAGCCCTCTCTTGCGGCCAACCGTCGCGCGGCGCCACCAGGCGCAGGTGGAACAGGCCGCCATTGGCCATCGCCCGCGCCGCCATGCCGATATTGTCGGCAAGCTGCGGACGGACGAGGACGATGATCGGGCTCTCCCCGGGCGGCGGTGTGAGCGGGGCGCCGTCCTCTCGCTTGCCCATGCTCAGGCCCGGCGCCAGGTCGTCCCGCCCGGACCATCCTCCAGCACGATGCCCTGGGCCTTGAGCTCGTCGCGAATGCGGTCGGCCTCCGCCCAGTTGCGGGCGCGCCGGGCAGCCAGGCGGGCAGCGATAGCCGCCTCGATCGCTGCCGCATCGACACCGGCCTGGCGCCAGGCGAGCGGATCCTGCCAGAGCAGGCCGAGCACCTGCGCCGCCTCCAGAATCGCTGCCCGCGCCTGTCCAGGGGCAGGACGCCAGGGGGCCGGCAGTCGTGCCTGCACCGCTGAGGCCGAACCGCCCACACTCGCCACGTTCTCGAGCGTGCGAAGATCACGCAGCCGAGCCAGTGCCAGCGGAGTGTTGAGGTCATCGGCAAGCGGCGCAAGGGCCCATTCCACCATATCCGCTGGGGCTTCTGCCGCCGGCGCCGGGCGGGCGAGCATGGCGTAGAAGTCGTCGAGCTCGGCCTTGCAGGCGTCGAGCGCGGCGAAGCTGAAGTCGAGCGGCGCGCGGTAGTGGGTGCGCAGCAGCAGAAGGCGGAACGCCTCCCCCGCCCAGGGGCCGCGCGCCAGGATGTCGCGGACGGTGAGGAAATTGCCAAGCGACTTCGACATCTTCTCACCCCCCACCAGCAGCATGCCATTGTGCAGCCAGTAGCGAGCCATCAGCGGGGTGCCATGAGCGCAGCGGGACTGCGCGATCTCGTTCTCATGGTGGGGGAAGATCAGGTCATGCCCACCGCCATGGATATCAAACATCGGGCCTAGATGCTTCCAGGCCATCGCGCTGCATTCGATGTGCCAGCCCGGCCGGCCCCGGCCCCAGGGGGAATCCCAGCCCGGAGTCCCTTCCTCGGCAGGCTTCCAGAGGACGAAATCCGCCGGATCGCGCTTGTAGGGTGCGACATCCACCCGCGCGCCGGCCAGCAACTCCTCCCGACTGCGGCCGGAGAGCATGCCGTAGTCCGGGAAGCTCGCCACACTGAAGAGGACATGCCCTTCCGCGACATAGGCGTGGCCGCGCGCGATCAAGACCTCGCAGAGGGCAATCATCTCCGCGATGTGCTGGGTAGCACGCGGTTCGATATCGGGCGGCAGGCAGTTCAGCGCCGCCATATCGGCGTGGAAATCGGCCGTGGTCCGGGCGGTGATGACCTCGATCGGCTCGCCGCTGTCGCGGGCGCGGGCGTTGATCTTGTCGTCGACGTCGGTGATGTTGCGCACATAGGTCACGCGCGGGAAGAGCCGCCGCAACAGGCGCACCAGCACGTCGAAGACGACGACCGGCCGCGCATTGCCGAGATGCGCAAGGTCATAGACCGTCGGCCCGCAGACATACATGCGCACATGCCCAGGATCGAGGGGCGTGAAGACCTCCTCGCGCCGCGAGAGGCTATTGTGGAAGCGAAGCTGCATGGCGTTGGTTTCCGCGAAGAAGGCAAGCGGCGAGCGGCAAGGCGCCACGGTTGCCGCGGACCGACGGGCTCCGTCGCCGGGCCAAGACCGAGTTGCTTATGGGCCCGGCACGGCCATTCTTTCAAGCCCCGGCGGCGAGGCGCAGCCGCTCCACGGCACGGGCACGACCGATCAGTGGCAACAGTTCCTTGAGGTCGGGACCGTGATCCTCTCCGGTCAAGGCCAGGCGCAGGGGAAAGTAGAGCGCCTTGCCCTTTCGGCCGGTGGCCCTCTTTACGGCCTCGGTCCAGACCGACCAGGTGGTGGCATCGAAGGGTTCCGGCGGCAGGCAGTCGAGCGCGATGCGGAGGAAATCGCCCTCCTCCGGCAGCGGAGGCGGGATGATGCGCCCCTGCACCACCTCCCACCAGCGGCGGGCTTCGCTGAACATGTCAAGGTTGCCCCGCACCGCGTACCAGAAGGCCTCGGTCGCGCCCTCAGGGAGACGGGGGGCGGCTTCGGCATAGGGCATCGTCTGCAGGACGCGCCGATTGAGCGCCAGCAACTGGCGCGGATCAAAGCGCGCCGCCGATTTCGAGACCAAAGCCAGGTCGAAGCCTGCGGCAAGCTCCGCGGGCATGCCCGGAATGGGATCGCGGGCAGAGCCAAGAGCGGCCAGATAGCCGACCAGCGCCGGCGCCTCTATCCCGTCACGGCGCAGCTGCCGCAGCGACAGCGAGCCCAGCCGCTTCGACAGTGGCCCGCCGTCCGCATCCGTCAGCAGCGGCAAATGGGCGAAGCGCAGCGCCTCAGGATCACCGCCCAGCGCAGCGAAGAGATCGAGCTGCACCCCGGTGTTGGTGACATGATCCTCGCCGCGCACGATGTGGGTGATGCCCATCTCGATGTCATCCACCACCGAGGTGAAGGTGTAGAGGAAGCTGCCGTCCGTCCGGATCAGCACCGGATCCGAGACAGCAGAGGTGCGCACTGTGCGGCGGCCGAGCACCGCATCCGTCCAGCTGCGCGGCAGGCCGCTCAGCTTGAAGCGCCAATAGGGCCGCTTGCCGTTGGCCAGGGCTCGCTCGAATTGCTCGGCGGTCATCTTGAGTGCAGCGCGGTCATAGATCGGGGGCTTGCCCTGGCGCAGCCTCTGTTCGCGCTTGATGCGCAGCTCTTCCTCGCTCTCGAAGCAGGGATAGAGCAGCCCCGCCGCCTTCAGCCGCTCGGCCGCCGCCTCATAGAGCGCTGTGCGATCACGCTGGCGTATCGGGCCCTCATAGAGGATGCCAAGCCAGCGGAGATCCTCCTCGATCGCCTCGGCGAACTCCGGGCGGCAGCGTTCCGTATCGGTATCGTCCAAGCGCAGGATGAGCTGGCCGCCATGCCGGATCGCCAGCAGCGCATTGACGATCGCGATCCGCCCGTTGCCGACATGCAGGAAGCCGGTGGGCGAGGGCGCGAAGCGCAGCCTCATTCGCCATCACCCCCACCGGCGCCGTCCTCGGGGCTGCCGGCAGCAGCATCCGGCTCGGCCACCGCCTGGGCCGTCTCGGCGGGGGCCTCGTCGGATTCCTCTTCCTCATCGCCACCGGCCCAGGGGGCGCGGCGCGGATCGAGGGCGCGCCAGTCGCGCTGCTCCGCACCCTCGGCGATTGGGCGGGCCGCGAAGTCGCGAAGTTCGGTGCCGCTGCGCCAAACACCGGGTCCGGCGCCGTCGACCACCGCATCCTCGCCATAGGCAAACCAGGCGGCGATGACCTCATCGGGCGACATTCCCCGCGCGCGGCAGCGCTCGATCGAATCCCGCACATAGCGCCGGGCAAAGGTATTGGCATGGCCAAGCGAGCCGAAGCCGCGCACGACCTCCATCGGTTCGGCGCCGTTACCGCCCGAAAGATCCATGATCCGCACGGAAATACCCGCGGCGGCGCGGCGGATGGCGAGGAAGGCTTCAGTTTGGTCGGTCATGATGTCGCGCCTTCTAGGCCGCTTCGCCTGCCCCTGGAAACCTCCACCGCCGCCGGTATCATCCCCGCCCCCTGCGGAGGCTTCGGGCGATGATGGCTCCGACACCGCCCGCTGCCGAGCTCAGCCGGCCCGGTTGCGGCGGGCCGCGAAGAAGTGCCGGAGCAGCTCGGCGCAGGCTTGCTCCTCGACGCCGCCCACCACCTCGGGCTTGTGGTGGGCCTGGGGGTGGCAGAAGACCCGCGCCCCATGCTCCACCCCGCCGGATTTCGGGTCATAGGCCCCGAAGATCAGCCGGGAGATGCGGAAATAGCTGGCCGCCTGGGCGCACATGGCGCAGGGTTCGAGCGTGACGGTCAAGGTGCAGCCGTCCAGCAGCTTGCTGCCGCGCGCGGCGGCGGCTGCGCGCAACGCCAGCATCTCGGCATGGGCCGAAGGGTCGCGCCGCTCCTCGACACGGTTTCCGGCCATTGCCAGGATCTCTCCTCGGGGCCCTGTCACCACGGCGCCCACCGGCACCTCGCCGCGAGCGGCAGCGGCGCGGGCCTCCTCAAGAGCCAGCTGCATGGGCGATGGCATGGGCCGAGGGTGCCCTCCGGCAGCCGGCTGGTCCAGAGCGTCCAGAGACCCGGCGCGCCGCGCCACGCCGGGCCAGAGCCTTCCCCGACTGGCATGGCCTGCCCCGGCGGGCGATTTCGCCGGCCCGTGATCTGCGCTAACTGCAGCGCATGTCCAAGCGCCCGGTCATCGGCCTGACCCTCGATGCCGAACCGCCCGGCGGCTACTCGAGACTGCCCTGGTATGCGCTGCGGCAGAACTACTTCGAGGCAGTGGCCGAGGCTGGTGGCCTCCCCATTGCCCTGCCGCACGAACCGACGCTGGCGCGGGACTACCTCGCGCTCTGCGACGGCATCCTGGTCACCGGCGGGGCCTTCGATGTCGATCCGGCGCTCTACGGCGCCGGCACAGCCCATCCCACCGTCCGGCTCAAACCCGGCCGAACCGATTTCGAGCTGGCCATCACGCGTGCCGCGCTCGCGGCCGATCGGCCGGTGCTCGGCATCTGCGGCGGGCAGCAACTGCTGGCCGTGGCGCTGGGCGGCACGCTGCATCAGCACATCCCGGATGCCATCCCCGGCGCGCTGGCCCATGAACAGCCCCATCCGCGCAGCGAACCGGGCCATGAGGTGCTGATCCAGCCTGGCACTTTGCTGGCGCGCATTGTCGGTGTCGCGCGGATGGCCGTGAACTCCGCCCATCACCAGGCCGTGGATAGGCCAGGTCCGGGTGTGGTGGTCAACGCGACCGCCCCGGATGGCGTGATCGAAGGTATCGAGCATCCGAGCTATCGTTTCGTCCTCGGCGTGCAATGGCACCCGGAATACCGGGTCGACCCGCAGGACTTCGCGATCCTGCAAGCTTTCGTGGAGGCGGCGCGTGGCTGAGGGCCATGACCCCGCCGACGAGGCGGACACCGATCAGTCGGCGGAACGGGGCGAGCGCATCGCCAAGTGGCTGGCGCGCGCCGGCGTGGCCAGCCGGCGCGAGGCCGAGCGCTTCATCGCGGCCGGTCGCATCGGTCTGCGCGGGCAGACGGTGACCTCCCCCGCCTGCTTCGTGCGGCCCGGGGATCTCGTCACCCTCGACGGCAAACCGGTGCCGCCGCCCGACCGGACCCGGCTGTTCCGCTACCACAAGCCGCGTGGCCTGGTGACCACCCACCGGGACCCCGAGGGCCGACCCACCGTGTTCGAGCGGCTGCCGCCCGGCCTGCCGCGCCTGGTCAGTGTGGGGCGGCTTGACCTCAACAGCGAGGGGCTGCTGCTGCTGACCAATGACGGGGAGCTGGCGCGGCGGCTCGAACTGCCAGCCCATGGTTGGCAGCGTCGCTACCGCGTGCGCGTCCACGGCCATCCTGACCCCGCCGTGCTGGCCCGCCTGCAAGAGGGGATCACTGTCGACGGCGTCCGCTATGGGCCGATCGAAGCGGTGCTCGATGCCAAGCAGGGCAGCAATGCCTGGCTGACCGTCTCCCTGCAGGAGGGGCGCAACCGCGAAATCCGCCGGGTCTTCGAGCATCTCGGCTTCCCGGTGACGCGGCTGATCCGCACGGCCTTCGGGCCCTTCCAGCTGGGGCGCCTGCCGCGCGGGGCGGTCGAGGAGGTGAGCCCCAAGGTCATGCGCGAACAGCTCGGACTGGGAGCGCCGCCGCGCCGCCGGCCCCGCCCGGCGGCCGGGTCGTGATCCGCATCCTCGCCGGGCGGCACCGCGGCCGGCGGCTGCTGACCCCGCCCGGTCAGGCCACGCGCCCCACCTCGGGCCGGGTGCGGCAGGCGCTTTTCGACATGCTCTGGCACGCCCCCTGGGGCGGGCGCCATGCGTTGGAGGGGGTCAGGGTTCTTGATGCCTTCGCTGGCTCCGGCGCGCTGGGGCTGGAGGCGCTCTCGCGCGGTGCAGCTCATGCTACCTTCTTCGAGACCGCAGCGGCCGCACGCGCGGTGCTGGCCGCCAACATCGCCGCGCTGGGAGAGCAGGGGCGCAGCCAAGTCCTGCCCGCCGATGCGACACGTCCACCCGCCGCCCCCGCCCCCTGCGGCCTCATCTTCCTCGACCCACCCTACCGCCAGGGTCTGGTGCCCGCGGCCCTGGCGGCGCTCGCCGCCGCCGGCTGGGTCGCAGCCGGCACCTTGATCTGCGTGGAGACGGGGCGGGAGGAGCATCTCTCGCCCCCCTGGCCGCCGCTGGCCGAACGCTGTCACGGTGCAGCGCGGCTGCTCATCCTGCGCGCGCCATGATCCAGGTCGCCTGCATCATCCCCGCCTATCGCCAGCCGGGCCTGCTGGCCGAAGCGATCGAGAGCGCCATGGAACAGCGCCTGCCAGGCGTCGCCGCCGTGGTGGTCGATGACGGCTGCCCCTTCGAGGAGACCCGCACCATCGTGCGCGAGGCGCAGGCCCGCCATCCGGGTCGCGTCCACCTGCTGCGCCGGCCCAATGGTGGCCTGTCGGCAGCGCGCAACAGCGGCATCGAATACGCGCTGGCCGCTTTTCCAGCACTCGAGGCGGTCTACTTCCTCGATGCGGACAACCGCATCCGACCGGATTTCTTGACCCGCGCCTTGGCCGCCCTGCGCAGCGGACCCGATATCGGCTGGGCCTATCCGGACATCGACGACCTGGGCCCCGCCGAACGCTGGGATACCGGCGGGCCCTTCCTGCAGCTTGCCATGATGCACGACCTCTACTGCGAGGCGGGAAGCCTGGTCGCGCGCAGGATGCTGGAAGCCGGCCTGCGCTTTGACGAAGGCCTGCGCCAGGGCTTCGAGGATGCCGAATTCTGGCTGCGCGCGCTGCGCCTGGGCTTTCGCGGGGCGCACATCCCGACTGCGGGCTTTCGCTATCGCCGCCGCGCGGAATCCATGTTGGCCGACAGCGAACGGGTGCGCCCGCAACTGCTCTTTGCCTTGCGCGAACGCAACGCGGCGCTGTGGACCCCGCGCGCCCTTCTCGCGGCCGAGGCCCGGGAACTGCCGCGCCATGCCATCCTGCCGCTCGGCGCGGGGCAGGCGTGGCTCTCCCTCGATCCCGATTCGCCCACGGCCGTGCTGAGCCGGGCCGAGCTCCGTTCCCGGCTGGCTGCCGCACGCAGCAACCCGGCACGCCAGGCCGTCCCCCCTCTGCTGATCTTTGCCGACTCGGCCGCTCTGCAGGCGATTCGGGCTGCCGGTCTGCAGCACTGGCTCTGCTGGCAGCTGGCGATCGAGCTCCGGCAAGCACCGGCCATCGCCGTCGCCTTGCGCGCCCAAGAGGGACGCATCGCCGTGAGCAAGGAGAGCGGCGGGGCAGAGAGGGCGCCCTTGCTTGCCCTTGCGACCGCCTCGCTGCTGAACGACCCTGCAGAAGTGGCGATCAGACTTGCGCAGGGGCATCTGCCGCGTTTGGATCTCAACCTGCCCGGGGCGCCGGAGCAGGGGGCGGCTGCGCTGGGCGAGGCGCTGGCCGAGATCGCGCTTCTGCCTGACCCTGCTCCTGCCCCTGCGTGGCGACGCGAATGGCGCACGCCGCTGCATCGTGTCGCCGCCGCTGCCGCTGCCGCGGTCGGCCTTGGCGTGCTGCGCCCGAGTTTGCCGCGCGGGCGCCAGATCGCCATCGTGCAGCCGCTGCACGCCGCCGGGGGCGTGGAGAAGGCGCTGCTGATGCAAGCGCGCGTGCTGCGCCGCCATGGCTGGACGCCGCATCTGGTCATTGCCGAACGGCGGGAACTGCTCCTCCTGCCCGGCCTCTTCGATGCCTATGCCAGCATCAGCTTCTTCCCCGGAACGGGGCATGAGCGTCTGCTGGCTCCCGAACGGGCCTATTTTGGCGCGGAGGTCTCCGCCTATGGCCACCATCCGGCCGCGCGCGATGCGCTGGGGCTGCTTGCCGGGATGGATGTGGTGCTCAACACCCACAGCCTGGCCTGCCACGCGCTGGTCGGGCGCCTCCGCCGGCTCGGCCCGCGCTGCCTGCTCGGCCTGCATCTGGTGGAACGCGACGCCTGGGGCCGGCCGCATGGACAGGCACACAGCGCCCTGGCCTATGAGCACGCCTATGATGCAGCCCTCGTCATCTCCGAACGGCTGCGAGACTGGTGCTTGGCGCAGGGCTGGCCGGCCGAGAAGCTGCTTCTGCTGCGCAACGCTCCAGGTCATGAGGCGCAGCGGCCGCCACCGCCCCGCGAACGCGCAACCCGCACCCTGCGGGCCCTTTATCTGGGGCGGCTCGATCGCCAGAAGGGGCTCGATCGCTTGGCCGGGATCATCGCCGGCACGCACGGCTTCGTCGACTGGCGGGTGGTCGGCGCGCCGGTGCTCGACGGGCCGCCGCCGGACCTCGGCGTGACGGTCGAACCGCCCACCACCGATGCCCGGGCCCTTGATGAGCTCTACGCCTGGGCCGATGTGCTGCTGCTACCCAGCCGCTTTGAAGGTGTCCCGCTCTCGGTGCTGGAGGCACAGCGCATGGGCTGCGTGCCCGTCGTCACCGATGTCGGGGCGGTTGCCGAATGCATCACCGATGGGGAGGATGGGATCCTCCTGCCCAATGACGGCAGCTGCGTCGCCGCCGCCTGCGACGTGCTGCACACCCTGGATGCCGACCGCGCACGGCTCGCCCGCCTTGCTGCCGGCGCCATGGCACGGGCGGAGAGGCTGTCGTGGGAGCAACATATGCGTCCGCTGCTCGAGCTGCTCGACCGGCTGGTCCCGCCATCCCCATGAGGTTCTTCACCACTGATCCGGCCGGGCTGATGGCCGCCCCGCGCGCCGTGCTGCTTCCAGCCGGTGCACCGCCGCCGAACCCCGCGCTGGCCTCTGCCCTGCCGGTCTGGCGCGTCAGCCGCTGCGAGGAGGGTTGGGCGATCCACCCTGAGGGCAGGCCGCCCGGCCCCCCCCTGATCGCGCTGCCCTCCGCCCCGGGCGGAGTGATCGCCATCCTGGCCGCCGAGCCGCCGTCCTGGCTGGCCGACTGGCCCGGCCCGGAGGCGCCGCCGCTGGCGCGCGATCCTGCCGAGCTGGCTGCCCTTCTGGCTCGCGCCCTCGCCGCAGCGGAGGCACGCCATGCCGGGCTGCAGCGCCAGATCCTCGCCCTGCGCGCCGAGCATGAGGAGGCGCGGGCAGCCATGGCCGCTTGGCTCGCCAGCGCCGGGCAAGCTTGGCCCGCGCCCCCGGTCCTTGCCTTTGCCGATCCGGAGGGGCCGGCCGCGCCCCTCGCGGCGGGGCGGCATCGTTTTCGCCGCGTCTTGCCGTGCGCGGTCGATCACGCCACCGCCGTCGCCCTGCATCTGCCGATCGCTGCCTGCGGGGCCGGAAGCGTCCTGTCGGTCCGGCTGATCGGCGAGGAGAGCAGCCGGCTCGCCGGCTCTTGGATCGTGCCCGGGCCCGCGCTGACCCCCGGCTGGTTGGCGCTCGACCTGCCGATGCCCGCCATGCCCTGGGGGGAGAGTGCTGCGGTCGAGATCGAGGCCGACCTGGCGCCCGGCGATGTGCTCGCGCTGCACCCCTCCCTCAGGCTGCTGCGCACGGCGGGGGCGGCGCGCTTCATGCTCTCGCCGTTCTGGGAGCCGGCAGCGGAGGGGATGCTGCTGCCGCCGGAACAGGTCTGGCTCGGCCTGCCGGAGGCGATGTGGGAGGGGCAGCGGCGTTCGGTCCTGCTCCCCGGGGGTGGGAGGGCCGAGCTCTGCCTGCCGGCCGTGCCGGTGACTGCGATGGCAGCCCTGCGCGCCGAGGTGGCGCTGACCGGCGGAGCCGGTGTGCAGGCCGCGCTGTGGTGCGGCGGCGCAGGCAGCGGCTGGCGCGATGCCGATCCCGCGGGGCGCATCACGATCACCCTGCCTCTGCCGATCGGGCTTGCCGGCACAGCGCCGGTCAGGCTGCTGCTGCGCCATCTCGGCCGCCTCGAGTGCCGGGTGGCGTGGCGCGCGCTGCAGGGCCGACGGGGACGGATCGAAAGATAGGCTGCCGGCCCGGTCAGACCGGCCGCGCCGGCACACCCATGACCCTCAAGCCCGCCGGCACGGGCCGGACCACGACCGCGCCTGCCCCCACCAGCACATCCGCCCCGATGGTCACTCCCGGTTTGACCACCGCCCCCGCCCCCACCAGGCTGCGGGCGCCCACCCGCACCTCCCCGGCCAGCACCGCCCCGGGCCCGATATGGACGGCCTGCTCGAGCGCAGCGTCGTGGTCGACCACCGCCGCGTGGTTGATGATGGCAAGCGGCCCGACACGCGCCGCTGCCGCAATCACGGCAGAGGGCAGCACGACCGATCCCGCGCCGATCTCCGCGCTGGGGGAGACACGGGCTGCGGGGTGGACCGCCGGCGGCAGCGCGAAGCCAAGCCGAACCAGCGCGGCGGCCAGCCTTTCGCGCGCCGCGTTGTCGCCCACCGCCACCGCCGCACGATCGATCCCCTGGCGGCGCAGCCGCTCCGCCTCGAGGGGGCGGCCGAGCAGAGGCACGCCGAGCAGGCTGGGCGGCCCGGCCTCGGCGAGCAGCCCTTGCGGCTCCACACCCAGGGCGCGCCAGAGTTCGATCACCACCTTGGCATGACCGCCTGCGCCGATGATGATCAATGCACCACCCGTCCGAACAGGGCATCCAGCAGCAGATAGAGCGCACCGCCGGCGATGAAGCCGACCAGCGTGCCGTTGATCCGGATGTATTGCAGATCGCGGCCGACGCGGAGCTCGATCTTCTCCACGAGTTCGGCCGAGTCCCATTGGCCGACCACGCTGCCGATGAATTCCGCCAGCCGCGCCTGTGCCGCCGGCAGCAGCGCGAGCAGCGTCGCTTCCAGCGCGCGGTTGAGGCGATAGCGTGCCAGCGGATCTTCGGCCAGCACCTGCCCGGCATTGGCGAAGGCGCTCTCCAGCAAGGCGACCGTCCGGCCATTGGGGTTGGCGGCATCGGCGGCCAATGCATCGCGCAGACGCTGCCAGACATCACCCGCCCAGTCCGCCACGGCGGGGTGGGCAAGGGCAGCCCGCACCGCGCGACCGAAGGCGGCGATGCGGTCGGGATCTCGTTCCAGCCGCTCGATCTCGGATTCGATCCAGCGCTCGAAGCCCTGGCGCAGCGCGCTGTCTTCCGGCTCCATCCGGTCGAGTTCGGCATTCAGCATGGCAAGCACCCGTCGCGCCGCGTAGGCGCCGGCCACCCAGCCGACCAGGGCGCCTCCCTCCTCCCGCACCCGGGCGGCGATGGCGGCCTTGAGGTCTTCCTCCTTCTCGCGCAGCAGCTGCCGCAGCTGCTGCAGCGCCGCATCGAAGACCGCCTGGTGGCGGCCGGAGGCCAGCATGGCCCGCAGCGCCCGCGCTGCCACCGCGGCCGCACCAGGCCCGCCGGCAATGCGCGGAATGAGGCGCGCCAGCAGACGCCGCGCCCGGCCATCCTCCAGAGTAGCCATCAGCCGCGGCAGCATCTGGGCAAGGGCCGCGGCGGCGGGCCGGGTGGATTGCGGATCGGTCAGGAAGCGACGGATCACCTCGGCGAGATCGAGGCGCGTCAGCAGACGGCGCAGCTCGCCCTCGGTGAAGACATGGCCGGCCACGAAGCGGCCGAGACCATCGCCCAGCCGCTGCTTCTGCGCCGGCAGGATGGCGGTGTGCGGGATCGGCAGCCCGAGCGGCCGACGGAACAGGGCGGTGACCGCAAACCAATCGGCCAGCCCGCCGACCAGCCCTGCCTTGGCTGAAGCCGCCAGCAGATCGGCCCACCAGCCCTCCCCGATCCGATAGGCCAGGGCGATCAGACCCGCCATGAGCAGCAGCAGGCCGCCAGCAGCGGCGCGGTAGCGCCGCAACGCCGCGCGGAGCTCGGCATCGCGCTCCAGTGCCATGGCCTGACACTGGCGCGCGGCGCTCCGACTCGCCAGAGGTGGCCCGTCATGTTATGGTATATCAATGCAAGACCCCCTGGCCCTCGCGACCGGCGTTCTGCCGCGGCTTTTCCTTGCCCTGGCGCTCGCCTGCCTGCTCGGTGTGGGCTGTCTGTGGGCTATGGGCTGGCTGGATGCCGAGGCGAGCTGATGCGCCCCCCCGCGATCGAGATCGAGAATCTGACCTTGGCCTATGAAGGCCGCCCGGCGGTGCATCACCTGAGCGGGCGCTTCGCACCCGGTTCGCTCACGGCCGTGGTGGGGCCCAACGGTGCCGGCAAATCAACCCTGCTGCGCGCGCTGGCCGGGCTGCACCCGCCGGCCGGCGGGCGGATCAGCGGTACGGCGGGGCAGGTCGCGCTGCTGCCCCAGGCCTCGGCGCTCGATCGGAGCTTTCCGATCGCCGCCCTCGATGTCGTCCTGTTCGGCCATTGGCCCAAGGCGGGTGCCTTTCGCCGCCTTGACCGCCGCGCCCGCGCAGAGGCCGAGGCCGCGCTGGCCGCCGTCGGCCTTGCCGGGTTCGAGGACCGTCCGGTCGCCAGCCTCTCGGCCGGGCAGTTCCAGCGCCTGCTGTTTGCCCGGCTGCTGGTGCAGGATGCGCCCATCCTGCTGCTGGATGAGCCTTTTACCGCCCTCGATGAGCGCACCGCGGCCGATATGCTGGGACTTTTGCATCGCTGGCATGGGGAGGGGCGGACCGTGGTCGCGGTGCTGCACGACCTCGAGCTGGTGCGGCGCGACTTTCCCGAGACCCTGCTGCTGGCACGCGAAGCGATCGCCTGGGGTCCCACCGCGCAGGTGCTGACCGCGGCCAATCGGCTGCGCGCTCGCAGCATGGCCGAACACTGGGCGGCCGAGGCTACCCCCTGCCATCGCGCGGCATGAGGCCCGGCTCGGGCACTCTGCTCTTTCCGCCGAGGAAAGACCTGGCCGCCCAGCCCGCGCGGCCCGGCCGGCAGGCAGGGCGAGCGGCCGGTAAGCACGCTGTGGCTTCGCGCCTGCCACCGATAGAGGCGCACACCCGGGAGAGGCCACCCGGCACCTTCGGCTACGCAGATGGCCGGCGCGCTGAGGACCGCCCGGCCGCAGCTGTTCCCCCCGCCGCGAAGCTCGGACGCCTGTGCCCGCTGCCGGGTCTGCGCCGCGCTCTGCCGCGCCATCCCGTTGCGGGACAGCCCCATGGCAGCGGCACTGGCTGGCAGAGGAGACGCTTGTGCCTTGCGTCAGACAGCCATACCCATGCCACTGCCCGTTCTCGCGGCAAGGGATCATATGGGGGGGATGCAGGGGGCTTTCCCCCAGCCCGCGATGGCTGCGCTGCACCCGGCCGGGGTCAGCCACCCCAGCGCGCCCCTGCGACCGCCAAGGGAGCCTCCCTCCAGCATGGGCAGAGGATACGCGAGGGGCTCGGCGGCGCGATCGACCAGGCCCGCCGCATGATCGAGCCAGCCGGGAACCCGGCGTCGACTGGCTAGCGCCCGTGGCGCGGTCATGATTGCCTTACCGCCCGGCGCAGCGGAGAAGCAGA